>DATKMM010000035.1:0-2964 GCA_035541855.1 Minisyncoccota bacterium
CGGCGACCATCCCGCCGCCAAGCATGCCCGCCGCCGAAGCGATGCCGACGCCGGCGAGCGCCAAGCCGCCGATGACCGGTAACCCGATCATGAGAAATTTTTTCTTCATATTCTTTTCCGATGGTTACGACCTTTTTTCGACCCACCTACGATACGATCAGGAACGGACCATCGGTGCATTGCCGGCGCCGTTGCGGACCTGGATCCCGGACGCCGTCACGCTGCCATCCGAATTCTGCGTCCCCGTGACGATGATATCCGTCCCCGGCGTGACGCTCGAGATCGATGCCGGCTGGGGCATGACGACCGGGGTCGAACTGGAATAGAACACGACCTCCGAATTGCCGTTCGCGAGCTGGAGCGTGATGCTGTCGCCGTCGATCGCGCTCACCTGGCCCGTAATGAGGCCTCCGGCAGCTCCGGCGCGCCCGGCGAAACCAGCCGTCGAAGAGCCCAGCGCGAACCGCCCGCCGGCGCGGCTTGCGACCGCCGCCGACCCCACGCTCTTACCCCAGAAGAAACCTCCGGCGAGCGCCGCCACCGCGATGATCGCCCAGATGATGTGAATTTTTTTCATATTTTTTATTTTAATTTAATTAATGTGACCTTTATTTTTTATTCATACCTCAGCGCCTCGATCGGGCTGAGTGCCGCGGCGCGGCGGGCGGGATAGTAGCCGAAAATGATGCCGATGCCGGCGGAAACGCAGAACGCCAGCAAAACCGAACCGAGCGAGACGCTCGTCGCGATACCGGTGAGCCGCGACACTATGAACGCGGCGAACCAGCCGAGCGCGACCCCGACGGCGCCGCCGCCGAAGGTCAGTGTGACGGACTCCGCGAGGAACTGCATCGTGATGTCGTTTTTCTTCGCGCCGATCGCTTTCCGCAGACCAATCTCGCGCGTGCGCTCCGTCACGGTCGTGAGCATCATGTTCATGATGCCAATGCCGCCGACGAGGAGCGATATCCCCGCGATCGCGGCGAGGAGCGTCGTGAACGTGCCCGTGACGGACGACGCCGCGGAAACGATGTCAGCCTGGTTCAGCACGCTGAAGTCGGCCTGGGTCGGGTCCGCGATGTTGTGCCGTTCGAGCAGCAGGTTCGTGATGTCATTTTGAACCTGCGTCATCGCCTGGCCGGTAGTCGCTTCCACGTCGATCTCCGTGACGTATGAGGTCGATCCCAGGAAATAATGCTGGGCTGCCGTGAGCGGAACGTATATCATGTTGTCCTGGTTCGTAAAACCGCTGCCGCCCTTCGACACGGTGACGCCGATGACCGTGAAATCCTGGCCGCCGATGCGGACCGTCTGGCCGACCGCCTGGTCGGGCGTCGCGCTCGCGTTCGAGGTCGGGTCGGCGAAGAGGTCCTGCAGGACCGTCGGGCCGATCACGGCGACCCGGTTCGCGTCCGTCACGTCTTCGTCGGTGAAGAACGAGCCATAGGCAACCTGCACGTTGCGGACCGAAAGATACGCCGGCACCGTACCGAGGATGCTCGTGTTCGTATTCTGGCCGCTGTAAACCACCTGCTCGCGCGAGGTCACGTCCGGCGAAACCGTTTCCACGTTCTGCACCTGGCTCGCGATCGCGGCGGCATCGTCGGGCGTCAGCGTCTCCGCGCTGCCGCGGCCGGCGCTCACGGTGGTGCCGATCGATTTTGACGCGCCCGGCATGATGATAAGCAGGTTCGAACCAAGCGACTGGATGCTCGACTGGATCGACCCCTGGGCGCCCTGCCCGATGGCGACGAGCGCGATCACGGATGCGATACCGATCACGATGCCAAGCATCGTAAGTCCGGACCGCACCTTGTTCACGGTCACCGCGCTATAGGTCTCTTCCCAAAGATCGTTGGTCTTCATGATTCTTTTTCTTCTTTTTCGTTTTTAGCAAGGCGCTTGTGCGGGTTCTTTTCATCGCTCAGTATCTTCCCGTCGCGGATGTGGATGATCCGGTCCGCGTGCTCGGCGACGTACGGCTCGTGCGTAATGAGCACGATCGTCTTGCCGTGCTTCAAATTGAGCGACTGGAACGTGTGAAGTACGATCTCGCCGGTCCTCGAGTCGAGATTTCCCGTCGGCTCGTCCGCGAAGATGAGCGCCGGGTCGTTCACGAGCGACCGCGCGATGGCGACGCGCTGCATCATGCCGCCGGAAAGCTGGTTCGAGTGGTGCTGCCAGAACGCCTGCGGAAAAGCGGAATCCGTGAGCGCCTGTTCGGCGACCTTCTCGCGGCGCGCTTTATCCACTCCGGCATAGATGAGCGGCAGGGCGACGTTCCGGATGACCGTCGTTCGCGGAAGCAGGTTGAACGCCTGGAACACGAATCCGATCTTCTCCCGGCGGATGTCGGCCAGCTCCTCGTCGGAAAGCTTCGAAACATCCTTGCCGTCGAGCAGGTACGTCCCGCCCGTCGGCGTGTCAAGCGCGCCGATGATGTGCATGAGCGTCGATTTGCCGGAACCGGACGGGCCCATGATCGCCACGAACTCCCCCTCGGCGACGGAAAAGGTGATGCCTTTCAATACCACGGTATCGATGCCGCCGGTATGGTAGGTCTTTTGGATGTCACGGCATTCAATGATGTTCTTCATGGAAAAGGTTGCGAACCGATGGATTACCCGCCTCTCGCGGCACCCGCCGCTCCGCCGCCGCCGATGCGGACGGCGCCTCCGCCGGCGCCACCCAGCCCGCCGAATCCGCCGGCGCCCGCGCCGAGCGACCGGAGGGCGCTCGTCCCGCCGGCCGAGGCCGCCGTACTGCCGCCGGAAGCGCCGCCCGCGACCGTCTGCGTGACAACCTGGTCACCGACATTCACGCCCGAAGCGATCTCCACCTCGGTACCGCCGGTGATGCCGGTCGTGACCGGCACCATCTTCGTGCCACCCGGCAACAGGACCCCACCCTGCGTGCTCGAAGCAAGTTCGGCCGCCGGGAGCGGACCGACCGGTTCAAGGACGT
>DATKMM010000036.1:0-2490 GCA_035541855.1 Minisyncoccota bacterium
GCGTCGTGAGTGTGAACCCGGTTTTCATCATCATCGAGCTCCTGCTCATTCTCGCTTGGCGCAATGCCGGTTGGTGGGGGTTGGACCGGTATCTGCTGCCCAAGCTGGGCGTTCCATGGAAAACATGATCAACGTTCCCATCATCGTCGCTTTTCTTGCCGGCATCGTTTCCTTCCTGTCGCCCTGCGTATTGCCCATCATTCCGGGATTCCTTGCGTATCTCGCCGGCGAAACGTCGGCATCGGCATCGGCGGGGGCCGGGGCGTCCGGCACGGCGCCGCGCTCCTCGCGGTTCGCGATCTTCCTGAGCAGTCTTTTCTTCGTCATCGGGTTCTCGGTCGTGTTCGCGGTGCTCGGCGTCCTGCTGAACACCGTCCTCGCGCACGCGGCCTACGCCGTCCAGCAGTGGCTTTCGTGGATCGGCGGCGCGCTCATTATCTTCTTCGGCCTGTACCTGATGGGATTTTTCAAGGTTCCGTTCCTGGAGTTCGACCACAAGATGCGCGTCGGCGTTTCGTTCCAGTCGCGCTACCTGACGTCCTTCGCATTCGGCTTCGCGTTCGCCGTTGGCTGGACGCCGTGCGTGGGGCCGGTGCTCGGCGGCATCCTGGGGCTCGCGGCATCCGCTCCGGGCGAAGCGCTCTATTTGCTGCTGGCCTACGCGCTCGGCCTCGGCCTGCCGTTCCTCGCCGTCGGCGCGCTGGCCGCCCAGGCAGCCGGCTTCATCAACCGCTACGCGGAGAAGCTGGAATACGTCACGAAAGCGTTCGGCGTCCTGCTCGTCGCGGTGGGCGTCCTCGTTTTCACCCAGAGCCTTTCGCTCATCGCGAACTTCAGCTTCGTCAATAACTTTTTGCTCAGCCACCGCCTATAATGGCCACTTCCAAAAAGATCGCCCTCGCCGCCACGATCGTTCTCGTCATCGCCGCCATTTGGTACCTGGACAGTCTGAAGGCGTCGCCGGGCAGTAACGGGAACGGCGCGGCGCCGGTGACGATCAATGTTCCCGCCGCGACCTCGTCCCTGCCGTCCGCCGCGTCGTCATCGTCCACGCTCACGCTCGCGGAGCTCGCCGCCGCCGACCAGGCAGCCGGTTACCAGCCGGCCATCGAGATCACCGACCCGACCGGATTCATCAATTCCAGCTCGTCGTTCCGCCTCGCGAACCTGGTTGGGAAGAACGTGGTCCTGCTCGATTTCTGGACGTACAGCTGCATCAACTGCATCCGTACCATCCCGTACCTCACGGCTTGGTACGCGCGATACCACGCGGACGGGCTGGAGATCGTCGGTATCCACACGCCGGAGTTCGATTTCGAGAAGGATTACGACAACGTGCAGGCGGCGGTGCGGCAGTTCGGCATCAATTACCCGGTGGTGCTCGACAGCGATTACGGTACCTGGGACGCTTATGGCAACCAGTACTGGCCGCACGAGTACCTGATCGACCTCGCCGGCTACATCGTCCATGACCAGGTGGGGGAGGGGAATTACGACGAGACCGAGCAGGAGATACAAAAACTGCTGGCGCAGCGGGATGAGATCCTGGGCGTGGCGCCGGCGCCGATGCCGTCAGCGCCGGTCGTGGTCGCGTCGAGCTCCATCGCAGGCGGCATCATGAGCCCGGAAACCTATTTCGGCGCCGCGCGGAACGAATATCTCGGCAACGGAACCCCCGGGCAGGCGGGCGAACAGAGCTTCGACCTGCCGTCCTCGCCCGGAGCCAACACGCTCTATCTCGGCGGCCCGTGGAGCGTCGGGCAGCAATACGCGGAAACCGCCGGGCCGGCGGAGGTGGAGTATCAGTATGAAGCGAAGGGGATCTACTTCGTCGCCGGGACCGCTTCGGACACGCCCATTACGGCCGAGGTCCTGCGGGATGGCGCGCCGGTGCCGGCGAGCGCCGCCGGGTCGGATATCTTTTACCAGGACGGGAAAAGCTACGTCACCGTGTCGGCGAACCGGCTCTACCGGCTGGTGGACGACACCGCGCCGGGCGACCACGTGCTTGAGCTCATCATCCCGTCGGCCGGCCTCCAGGCGTATACTTTCACGTTCGGATAGCGGTTGCGGCGGATAGCCGCCGTCGGGTTATAATAAAGGAGTATGTCCCGCAAACTAATCATAGCCGCTTTTTTTATCGCCACGCTTGCTGCGGCCGCCATGGCGCGGGATCTTTCAATGGCGCAGACCGTGGCGACGTCGACGGCCGCCGCCAACGCGACGGGCACGCTCCAGCAGCAGATCGATTCCAACGACGCCCAGATCGCGTCGCTCAACCAGGAGATCGCGCAGTACCAGGCGCAGCTCCAGCAGATCGGCGCGAACAAAAAAACGCTCCAGGCCGCCATCAACGCGCTCGACCTCCAGCGGAGCAAGATCCAGGCGCAGGTATCGCTCACCCAGACGCAGATCAGCACCACCCAGCTGCAGATCCAGCAGCTCGGCGGCCAGATAACGGACACCGAACAGGCGATCGGGAACGACCAG
>DATKMM010000037.1:0-4217 GCA_035541855.1 Minisyncoccota bacterium
AGCGTTTCCGGCGCCCCGTCGCAAGTGTCCGCCGCCAGCATGAGTTTATATTCCGGGGGATTGCCGGTGGCGAGCACGAGTGCGATCACTTTCAGCGTAGGGCCGCTTCCCGCCGGCGTCGTGCCTGGCCCTGGCAATCTGAAGGTGGTGCCTTTCAATCATCCCCAGGCGAACGGCGGGCCGGCGGCGCTCGTACTGGAGAACGGGACGGTTCTGGATATCGTTGACGCCGGCGGAGCGGCGGCATATTCCTATCTGATCAATAACGGAACATCGGCAGACCAGGTGCTTCCGCTCCAGGGCGGCTGGTACGAAGTTGCGGGGGCGAATGGAGCTATCAGTGCGATTTATGACGAAAACGGCAACTCGCAGACCAGCCTTTCGGGTTTGGGATCCAGTTCGAGTTCGTTAAATATCATCCCGACGTCGCCGGCGACGGTTTCGGCGAGCCAGCTCCAGTCGGAGATCATGAGCGCCTACCAGAATACGCAGGCCTCGATTTCGAGCGTCGCGACCATGGCGACCCAGGCCGGCTATCGCGTGTATGAAAGTTCCGATGGCACGTCGGTCGTCGTCCGCGATCCGGTGACGAATGCCGTTGTCGCCGCCATCGATGAAACCAACGGATAATGAACCATGAAGTTTTATAAAAAAACATCTTTCGCGGTTGGTATGGCCTGTGCGGCTGGTTTGCTGGCGCTCGTTCCGTCGGCCCACGGGCAGGGCGTCCCGGTAAGCTTCGCGCCGCCGGAGGGGTTGGCCGGTTCGGTTTCATCCGCCGCCGGGGCGGGTAACTGTCTTGCCGTTGGACCCTCTGGCACATCCAGTAATATTTCTTTCGTCGGGGGGGATACCACCCAGGTGCGCGTTTTCGTCAATTCCGACGGACAGAACTATGGCGTCCGGGGCGGGTATACGGCCACCCCGCCGAACTGTTCGTCCCTTTCCGCATCGGAACAGCCCCTCTGCGAAAGTATTTCGTCCGCATTCACGCAGGCGGTCGCGGCCGCGAATGCCCAGAGCGGATTTCCGCAGGGTACGATGACCGCGGCGGGATCCGGGTACGGGTCGGGGGACAGCGTTTCGCTGCAGTTCGGCGCGGGCGTTTGCGGCACCCGGGGCACGAGCGCCATCCCGATGTGCGAAAATACCATAACTTTTCCCAATATGAACGGCGGGAGCAGTGTTCATTCATTTATCTATTTCGACACCGATTCATTGAGCAATTCGACGGGCAGTACCGAGTTCGGCGCGGCGACCTTCGAAGACAATGCCTCCTTCGCGAATTGCGATGTCGCCCATGAATTGACGCATACGTTCGGGTTGGATGATACCTATACCGGCGAACAGAATGTCCCCGGGCTGATGGGCGGCGGCGAGTGCACCGATATCTTGTCCGGCGCGAAAAGCGATCCCTATCCGAACTATTGGTTGCCGAACGAGAAGGCGGCGGTTGATTGGCTGAATGCCGGCAAGGCGGTGGTCGTGAATAATGCCGATTCATGCGGTTACGCTTGTCCGGACGGCGAGGTGATGTCGTTTTCCCAAGCGACGCCGGGGAGTGGCCCGTTCACGGTCAGCTGCGAAGCGACTTCGGCACAGTCATCGAACGACCTGAGCTGCACCTGCGATTCTTCCTCGCCATATTGCACAGACGTCAATACCCAGCAGACGGTTAGTCCGCCCGAAGGCGTCTGCGCGCCGGCCGCTACGGTTAGTTGTTCGTGTTCGGGTATGGATCTGACCTGTGTCGACGGCGACGGGAATCCGGCGGTACCTCCTTTGGGGACGGCGTGCGAGCAGGCCGCCCCGGT
This sequence comes from Minisyncoccota bacterium, assembly GCA_035541855.1. GTDB lineage: Bacteria > Patescibacteriota > Minisyncoccia > UBA6257 > 2-01-FULL-56-20 > JAJXYP01. The sequence goes on from DATKMM010000037.1 coordinate 1,815, forward strand.
GGGGGCGACCTGCGAATGCGTTTACTCCGGCTCGACCGTGACGAGCGTTTCCTGCACCGATACCGATGGGAACGTGATCCCGGTACCCAGTGATTTCAGCTGCGCACCATCGACGGGTGAGGATGTGGGAGGGTATGTCTGTTCCGAAGATAATCAATGCACGTACGAAGCGAACCCGCCGGGCGGCTCGGAGGTGTATGGCAGCGAGTCGGATTGTAATGCCGCATGCATCCCTGCGGAAACCGATCCCTACGAGTGCGTAAGCGACGGCAACAGTTCGGTGTGCAGTTATGTGGGCGTTGGCGGGACGTTCCCTGACCTGAGCTCCTGCAACGCATCGTGCGGTTCCTGACGCGGCCGGCGGCGGTTGCCGCGCCGGAAAAAACCTGATATCATTGAGCCGTATGGAATCGACCCAGAACCTCCAGCGGCGCATGAAGAGCGTCGGCAACATCGGCCAGATCACGAAGGCGATGGAGCTCGTGGCGGCGACGAAAATGCGCCGGAGCCAGGAGCTCGCGCTCGGTTCGCGCCCGTACGCCTACACGGCGCTCGAGATCATGGGCGTCATCTCGCGGCTTTCGAACGGGAACGGTAGTGGCAACGGGGAAACGCCGCCGCCGGAACTTCTGACCGAACGGCCGGTCGCGCACACCGCGCTCATGGTCGTGACCTCGGACAAGGGCCTCGCCGGTTCGTTCAATGCCTCGGTCCTGCGCAGGTTCGAACAGTACGTGCGGGACAACGCGATTGACCTTTCCGATCCGAAGTACGTTTTCATCGCGGTCGGTCAGAAGGCGAAAAGCTATCTCGAGCACCGCGCCCACGCCGTTTCGCGCTCGTTCGTCCGCGTCGGCGACTTCACGCGGATGGCGGAGATCGATCCTATTTCTGAATACCTGATCGATGGCTACCTGGGCCGCGGGTTCGACGAGGTCATTTCGTTCGCGACCCACTTCGTGACGGCCCTGCGGCAGGAGGTTTTCGTGCGCCAGCTGCTGCCGATCAGCGCGGAGAAGATAAAGGAGAGCGCCGAGATGCTCATTCCCGCATCCGGCCGGTATTCGCAATATATCGACATCGAATCGTTCGACGGCGAGGAGGACGTGGAATACCTCATCGAGCCGTCGCCGCGAGAGGTTTTGGAGGGGCTTTCGCGCGAACTCCTGAAGATCCGCGTCTACCATAACATCCTCGAGGCGAACGCATCCGAGCATTCGGCCCGCCGCGTGGCGATGAAGAACGCGAGCGACAATGCGAGCGACCTTTCGCAGAACCTGAGCCGGGAGTATAATAAGTCGCGTCAGGCGGCGATCACGAACCAGATCATCGAGGTCACTTCGGGCGCCCAATCGATGCAATAAAAAAATGGCAAACAAAACCGGAAAAATAACGCAGGTCATCGGTCCGGTCGTGGACGTGGATTTCGGCGAGACCACCATCCTGCCGCCTATTTACAACGCGCTCAGGATCAAGCTCGGCGGCGGCGAGATCCTGGCGGAGGTGGTCAAGCACCTGGAGCCGGGCAAGGTCCGCGCCATTTCGATGGCCCCGACCGACGGCCTGAACCGGGGCGCGGCGGCGGAGGATACCGGCAAGATGATCGAGGTCCCGGTCGGCGAGGAAACGCTTGGCAACATTTTCGACGTCCTCGGACGGCCGCTCACGGAGGGAGGAGATAAGAGGGAGGAGACAGGAGGTGAGAGACAGGAGGTGAGAAAGTTCAAAAAATATCTGCCGATCCACCGCGATGCGCCGAAGTTCACGGAGCAGTCCACGAAGATCGAGGTTTTCGAGACCGGCATCAAGGTCATCGACCTTATCTGTCCGTTCATCAAAGGAGGCAAGGTGGGATTGTTCGGCGGCGCCGGCGTCGGCAAGACGGTTTTGCTCCAGGAGCTCATCCGCAACGTGGCCGAAGTGGGCGGCGGCGTGTCCGTGTTCGCCGGCGTCGGCGAGCGCACGCGTGAAGGCAACGACCTTTACCACGAGATGAAGGATTCTGGCGTCATCGGCAAGACCGCGCTTGTGTTCGGCCAGATGAACGAGGTGCCGGGCGCCCGCGCCCGGGTCGCGCTCTCGGCGCTCACGATGGCGGAGTATTTCCGCGACGAGGAGGGGAAGAACATCCTGCTTTTCATCGACAACATTTTCCGGTTCTCGCAGGCCGGCTCCGAGGTTTCGACCCTGCTTGGCCGCATGCCGTCCGCCGTGGGCTACCAGCCGACGCTCGCTTCCGAGATGGCGGAGCTCCAGGAGCGCATCACGTCGACGAAGAAAGGTTCCATCACTTCCGTGCAGGCCATTTACGTGCCGGCGGACGACATCACGGACCCGGCGCCGGCGACGACCTTCGCGCACCTGGATTCGACGATCGTGCTTTCCCGCGCGCTCACCGAGATC
>DATKMM010000038.1:0-2414 GCA_035541855.1 Minisyncoccota bacterium
TGATCCCGAAGAATTCAGCCAATCTTTCTGAACGTGCAGATGGAACGGTAACATCGGATCTTTGATTGAGATAATGTAATTTCCGTTCCTTTATTACCGGAATATCCAAGCGCAAGAGCCGATCGTAAACGGTTGTTGGTTTGATGTTCAAAACCAGAGCGACCTCGCCGATGGTTTTGTTTTGGGCGACGTAAAGATCAAGCAGTTCGGCTCGATGATATTTCTTCTCCGATGCTGTCCACGCCCGCGCCATAGTTCCATCATGGCAGGCAACGTGGCAAAAGCAAGAAGTCTTTTAGAATTTTTTAATCCTCTTGTTTCGTCTCCGTGATGTCCTTGAAGTCTATCGCTTTTGCCTCGTTTTTCTCGCGGCTGATCTTGTGCAGGCGCGCGGTCACGGCGTTGTCGAGCTTGGAAACGGACACCTTGAAACGGCGCAGGGACTTGAGCCAGAAAGCGTTCCAGGACGCATCGATCTTCTCCGGGATGTCGGAATGGGCCCAGCGGTCGAGGAAACCGCGGCGTTCGGACGGCGGTTCATCCGCCAGGCGCGGCAATGCCCGGACCATGAGGTAGAGCACGGCCGACAGGGAAAACATGAGGATGAGCGTGAAGATAAAGAGGAGCACCTTCGTATTATACCTCGATCCGGTAGAACTGCTTTACGACGACATTCTCGCCGACCTTGGCGATAACTTCGTTCACGATATCCCTGACCGTCTTTGACTCATCTTTGATGTAGGGCTGGGCGAGCAGTTCGTCCACGGTGGCGGGGGCGCCGGCCGCGATCTGCATCGCGAGCTCGTGGGTCAGCTTCCGGAACGGGTCGGAGTTGACGACGAAATCCGTCTCGGCGCGGACCTCGAGCAGGACGCCGATGCGTTCGGCGTGGATGTAGGAATAGGCGAGTCCCGCCCCGGTCTCGCGGCCGGCGCGTTTTTCCACTTTTGCCAATCCCTTTTCGGCGATGATCGCCTGCGCCTTCGCCAGGTCGCCGTCAGCTTCGATGAGCGCCTTGCGGCAATCCATGACGCCCGCGCCCGTGATGCCGCGAAGTTTTTGCACCGTTTCCGCCGTGATCTCTTTTGCCATAGACTCCATTATATCTCCTTCCTGGCCTCGGACGCCACCGGAACCGCGGGAACCACCCGCTGCTTCATGCCATCCCCGATCGCTTTCTCTATCCTGCCGAGGAACCATTCAATGCTCTTCTTCGCGCTGTCGTTACCGGGGACGAGATGGTCCACCAGGTCCGGATCGGCGTCGATGTTCGCCAGCGCGACGATCGGGATCTTGCGGATGCGCGCTTCGCGGACCGCGGTCGCGTGCAGGTTCGGGTCGATCATGATGAGGAGGTCCGGTTCGCGCGACATCGCCTCGAGCCCGCCCATGAGGTCCTCGAGCCGTTTGATCTCGCGGTCGATCTCGACCCGTTCCTTCTTTGTATATTTATCGAGCGCGCCGGAAGCGAGGTCGCTGCGCAGTTTCTTCAGGTGTTCGACGCGGGCTCCGACGATCTTATAGTTCGTGAGCGTGCCGCCAACCCAGCGGTTCACGACGTAGGGGATTCCGAGCTTTTTCGCCGCCGCGACGAGCGCCGCCTCCGCCGCCGGCTGGGTCGCCACGAGAAGCGGCACGCCGTTGTCGCGGACCTTCTCCGTCACGAATGCCAGGGCTGCCGCGAGCCCGTCAGCCGTCTTTTCGAGATTGATGACCTCCACCCCGCCCCGGTTCGCGATGACGAACTGGCGCATCTTGGGATTTGTCTTGTTTTTGGTGCGGCCATAAAAAACTCCCGCCTCGATCATCTCGCGGGATGCCTCTGCCGGGTATGCCGGTGCCTGGGTGTTTGGGGTCGTGGTTTCCTCCGCCATGGATTTGCGCCTTCTTTAATACGAGAAGAAGTATACCAAACGGGAGAAAATCGTCAACTTCGCGCGGGCCGGCGTCAGAATCCGAGCGCTTCCCTGACGATGATCATCCGGAACTTCCGTCCCATCGCGGCGGGCTCGCGGCGGAAGATGAGCTCTTTGGCCAGTACGCTGCCCGCCGCCCCGGTCGATTTCATGCGGGCATCCTCGAGCGGGAGAACATGTTTTTCGACCCGCTCAAGCGCGTCCGCGAGGGTTGGCACGATCTTCTGCGCGCCAACGACAAGGATCAGGTTGGGGGAGGTGAAAACAAGGTGCGGCAGCTGGCTGCCGGACGCCGATGCGATGACGAACTCGCCGGTCTCCGCGAGCGCGTGGACGCTGCCCAGGTAATAGTCGGCGAAAAGCGCCTGGCGGCGGAGGTCGAGTCTCTTTACCGGGTCGGTTTCCGCGGCGATAGGGGCGTGCAGATTTTTCCAGCCGTGTCCGCCCGATCTGAGGTATTCGATGAAGCCGATCTCTTCCAGGGTGCGCGATGCGCCG
>DATKMM010000039.1:0-7541 GCA_035541855.1 Minisyncoccota bacterium
ATCACGTCGACGAAGAAAGGTTCCATCACTTCCGTGCAGGCCATTTACGTGCCGGCGGACGACATCACGGACCCGGCGCCGGCGACGACCTTCGCGCACCTGGATTCGACGATCGTGCTTTCCCGCGCGCTCACCGAGATCGGCATCTACCCGGCCGTGGATCCGCTGGCCTCGTCATCGAGCGCGCTCGACCCGAAGCTCGTCGGCCAGGAGCACTACGACGTCGCCCGCGGCGTCCAGCAGACGCTCCAGCGGTACAAGGAGCTGCAGGACATCATCAACATTCTAGGGATCGAGGAACTGTCCGAGACCGACCGCCAGACGGTGTACCGCGCGCGCAAGATCCAGCGGTTCCTCTCCCAGCCGTTCTTCGTCGCCGAGGCCTTCACCGGGCGCGCCGGCAAATACGTTCCGCTCAAGGACACGATCAAGAGCTTCCGCGAGATTCTCGACGGCAAGCACGATGACAAGCCGGAGGACGCGTTCTACCTAAAGGGCGGGATCGAGGAGGTCGCCAACGCGTAACGGCCACCATGCAGCTCGGCGTCTATGCGCTCGAAAAAGTTCTCTACCACGGCGAGGCGGCGTCAATAAACTGCCGCACCAAAATAGGCGAGATCACGATCCTCGACCACCATCGGCCGCTCATTTCCATCCTCGACCGCGGGGTGATGACGATCGTCGACCCGAACGGAAAAGAGCATTATATTCCTGTCAGCTCTGGTTTCCTGGAAGTGAACTCCCGGAACCAGGCGAAAATTTTAGTGGAGGAGGAAATTGCATCCTAGACTGCCCATGTCAATATCGAAAACACCCATGATCGAATTCGAGTCGCCGAAGGGGCACTATGACGCCGATGCCTGCATCGTGTGGTGCTTCGACGACCGCTTTTATAAACTGCTGAAGGCCTTCGGCAAGCGGCAGGGCTGGGCGCATATCGATCTCGTGAAGGTCGCGGGGGGAGCCAGGGCGCTCGCGGGCGGTCCGTCGCCCGATCGGGATTTCATCCTGGGTGAGATCAAAAAATCGATCCGCCTGCACCATCCGGGGAAGGTAGTTTTAATGCTTCACCAGAATTGCGGCGCGTACGGCGATTCGGACCAGTTCGCCGATACCGGCGCCGAAGACGCCGCCCGCGGGGACGATCTTGCGGCCGCGGTAGCGTTCGTAAAGGACGAACTGCCCGGCACCGGGGTCGTCGGTTATTATGCCGATTTCAAGGGGATCTACCCTTTGGCGTCGTAAATCTAACTATTGATATGGCCCAATCAGACCAGACGGTGAAAGATCTGGAGGCGGCGCTTTCCGGCGTGACGGCGAAGCTGAAGCAGGACCTCGGGCAGATCCGCGGCAACCGGCCGTCGGCGGAGATGGTGCAGGACCTGAAGGTGAACGTCTACAACCAGACGCTTTCCATCCGCGAGCTGGGGTCGCTTTCCGTGCTTCCGCCGCGCACGATCCAGGTGACATTGTGGGACAAGGACGCGGTGGCCGCCGTGACGAAGGCGATCGAGGAGGCGCACCTGGGGCTTTCGGTCAACAACGACGGGCTGAACATCCGCGCGACGCTGTCGCCGCTCGGGAACGAACGCCGCGAGGAGATGATGAAGCTCGTCCGGAAAACGGTGGAGGCGGCGCGCATCGATATCCGCGGACGGCGCGAGGCGGCCGTGAAGCGGCTGAAGGACGCGGAGGGCAGGAAGGAGATCACGGAGGACGAATCCTTCAAGGCGAAGGAGCGGGTGCAGAAGGCGGTGGACAAGGCGAACAAGGAAGCGGAAGGGATGATGGACGCGAAGCTGGCGGAGCTGGGGGAGTAGACGCGCGCCCCTGCCCCCTCCCTCCCGCCTCCTCGAACCTAGTTGCGCCTTCGGGCATGCTCCTCACCTTACGCTCACCTGCCACCCTGCTCCAGGAGTCGCGGGTCCTGACAGGTATCGCGCAGGTTTCGGAGCGTGCCAATTTCACTCGTCGCAACGGGTTCGCGGAGGCGGGAGGGAGGGGCTTAGGGGTGCAGCGAAAATACAAAAACGGCCATTGCTGGCCGGTTTTTATGATTTACGGAAAGCGAAGTGCCGACTTCGATGGATCCATTTCGGTCGTAGCAATTTATTGCATCCGCGCATAAAACCCTCGGCTTCAGCCGAGAGGATATAGCGTAGTCGTGATATGCTTTCGGTATGGCCCTGAAGCACTGGTCTGGCGCCCATACGAAGCACCGCCTGCTCTACCACGTGGTCTGGCTCCCGAAATACCGCAAGCGGGTGCTTGAAGGCAACGTAGCCGTCCGCTTGCAGCACTTGCTTTATGAGGCGGCGAAGGTGAACCGGTGGTGGATTGAAGAATTGAAGATCATGCCCGACCATGTGCACCTGATGGTGCAGATCCAGCCGAGCATCCCATTGGCGAAAGCCGTCCAGTTCCTGAAAGGCGGTACGAGCAGGATCCTCCGTGCAGAGTTCCCGGAACTGGAAGAGTTCCTGTGGGGAGACTCTTTCTGGGCGGACGGATACTTTGCCGAGACCGTGGGCGCCAAGGACTACGCGACGGTCAAGAAATACATCCAGGAGAATACCGAAAGCATATCACCGAAACGAAGGTGATACCGCGGGCTTCAGCCCGCGGAGATTCATTTGATCAATCGGTCTATCGTAAATGATCGATCGAAGCAGCAGCACTTCGCTTTCTATAAGTTTGGAAAATCTAGATTACTGGTTATATAATAGCATAGCTATGGCTATAACGTCAACCCCTGCAAAAAGGCCGAAAATTAAGGCATAATTAAGGCATAACCTATGTACGAACTGACGGTGGGGGAATTTAAGGGGCCGCTCGAGAAACTGCTGGAGCTCATCGAGGCGGAGAAGATGGACGTGAGCGAGGTGAGCATGGCGCGCGTGACGGACGACTTTTTGAAATATCTCGACGCGCTGAGGTCGAGCAATCTTCTCGAGGGCGTCGCGGGCGAGACGGCGACGGACAAGGTGCGCCTCGACCTGCGGGTGCTCGCGGACTTCATCGCGATCGCGAGCCGCCTTATTTTTTTGAAATCGAAATATCTCCTGCCCGGCCTCGCGCTGACGGACGAGGAGGAGGCGGACATCAAGGACCTCGAGGAGAGGTTGAAGCGTTATCAGGACCTGAAGCCGGCGCTCCGGCATCTCCGCGTCCTGTGGTCCGAGCGCCATACGTCGTACAGCCGTCCGTATTTTCTGGGACAGGGGAAGGGGCTTGCCGCCGGGCAGACGGTGTTCTACCCCGGCAAAAATCTCGATATCGAGGCGCTTGCGGGCGCTTTAGGGCGCCTCTTCGAGTCCATCAGGACATTCGACCTCGAGACGGAGACCATCCGCGAGAAGATCATCTCGCTCGAGGAGAAGATAACGGAGGTCATCGGGCGGATACGGAAGGAGGGGGATACGCGTTTCGCGGCGCTTTCCGGCAACAGGTCGCGGGCGGAGATGATCGTGGTCTTCCTGGCGGTTTTGCACCTCGCGCGCGAACAGCTGGTGCTCCTGGAGCAAATTGATAATTTTTCTGATATAATGGTGAAGAAAAAATAACGCCATGGAAAATTTGGAAAAACAGATCGCGTCGCTCGAAGCCCTGCTCTTCATCCATGGCGAACCGATCCCGTACCAGAAGATCGCGGCGGTCCTTGGCATCGGGGAGGATGCCTGCGGGCCGCTCGCGGCGGAGCTCGCGAAGCGTTTGGAGGCGGGCGACCGCGGCCTGCAGCTCGTGATCGGCGGCGGCAAGGTCCAGCTCGCGACGAAGCCGGATTACAACACCATTCTGGAGAACTTCGTGCGCGAGGAGCTTTCGGAGGACCTGACGCCGGCCAGCCTCGAGGCGCTCTCGATCATCGCATACCTCGGACCCATCTCGCGGGCGCGCATCGAGTACCTGCGCGGCGTGAACTCGCTTGTCATCCTGCGGAGCCTGACGATCCGCGGCCTCGTGGAGCGCATCCCGGACCCGGAGCATGCCAATGGGTTCCTGTACCAGCCGACATTCGATCTTATGCGCCAGCTCGGCCTGCAGGGCAAGCAGGACCTGCCGGAGTACGCGAAATTCCAGGACCTGCTGAAAATATTCGATGCAAAATAACGCGCAAAAATTCGTTTTTCTCGCCGTCGTCGTCGCGGCGGTCCTGTTCTCCGCGCGGATGTATCCCGGGGTGTTTATCAATGGAAATACGTCCAATGCCGATGGCGGGTCCGGCGCTGCCGCGGCGACCGGGACGCCCATCTTCGTCCTGCCGTCGCTCACCGCGAACATCGGCGCGCAGGACCCCACCGCCGCTCCCGCCGTTCCTGCCAGCGCCACCGACAGCGGCAGCGCCGCGCCCGCCATCACGCCAGCGCCGGATGTCGGCGCCTCCGCCGTGCTCATCGCCGATCTCACGACCGGCAAAAGCTATCTGGACCTGAACGCGGACGAACGCTGGCCGATGGCGTCCGTGAGCAAGCTGATGACCGCCGCCGTCGCGACGGACGTGCTCAGCCCGGATGTGCACATCACGATCACGAGCCAGATGGTCGCGGTAGACCCGACGGAGCAGGTCCTGCACGTCGGCGATACGTACACGGTCGCCGACCTGATGCACGTCATGCTCCTGCCGTCGAACAACGTCGCCGCCGAGGCGCTGGCCGATTTCTACGGCCGCGCGAACTTCCTTGCGGCGATGAACGCGAAGGCGCAGGCGTGGGGCATGGCGGGCACGTATTACGACGACCCGTCCGGGCTTTCGGCCGCGAACGAATCCACCGCCAGCGATCTTTTGAAGCTCGCCCAGCACATATATGCCCAATATCCGCAGGTCCTTGCCATCACGCGCATGCCGCAGGCGACGGTGGAAAACCTTTCGACCGGCCAGTCCGTCACGGTGGAAAGCATCAACCATTTTGCCGGAACGCCGGATTTCATCGGCGGCAAGACCGGCTATACCGACCAGGCCGACGGCAACCTGCTTTCCCTCTTTTCCTATGACGGCCGGCCGGTTTTCGTTGTCGTCCTGGGAATCGATGACGGCGTCCGGTTCGACGCGACCCAGGAACTGTACGCCTGGTTCAGGCAGAACTATAGATAATCCTTCATCATGATCCTCTCCCAGACCGTCCGCGTCATCATCCTGGCGACCATCTCGTTCCTTACCGCGCTTTTGCTGACCCCCGTGTGGTACAAGCTGCTCGCCAAGCGGGGCTTCAGCAAGCAGCTGCGCGAGTCGAAGGACGCGCCCGTGTTCTACGAACTGCACAAAAAGAAGATCGGCGTGCCGACCGGCGCCGGCGTCGTGATCTGGGTGACGGTATTCGTGCTCGCGATGGTGTTCGACCTCCTGAACCACCTTTTCGACGGGTTCTGGCATTATCTGAGCTTCGTCGACCGCGCGGAGACCTATCTTCCGCTCGCGGCGCTTGTCCTCGCCGGCCTCCTCGGCCTTCTCGACGATTGGCTCAACGTCATGAAGCTTGGCGGCGCCTCCGGCGGGGGATTGAAGGTGAGGCACAAGTCGCTGTTCTACATCCTTGCCGCCGGCGTCGGCGCCTGGTGGTTCTTTTTCCGCCTCGGGTTCGACGCCCTGAACGTCCCGTTCGTGGGCAACGTCACGATCGGCTGGTGGTATATCCCGCTTTTCATGTTCATCGTGTTCGCTTCGGCGTTCTCGGCGAACGAGACCGACGGCCTCGACGGCCTCCTCGGCGGTTCGTCGCTTTTCGCGTTCGTCGCGCTCACGACCGTCGCCTTCATGCTTGGCCGCTACCAGCTCGCGGCGTTCGGCGGCATGATGATCGGCGCGCTCCTCGCGTTCCTTTGGAGCAATATCTACCCCGCCAAATTTTTCATGGGCGACACGGGCTCGATGTCCCTCGGTATCACGATCGGCATCATCGCGATGCTGACGAACACCGCGCTCCTCCTGCCGCTTTTCATGATCATTCCGGTCATCGAGTCGCTCTCGGTCATCATCCAGCTCGTTTCGAAGAAGCTCCGCCACGGCAAAAAGGTTTTCCGCTCGACGCCCATCCACCACCATTTCGAGGCGCTCGGCTGGCCCGAATCACAGATCACCATGCGCTTCTGGATCGTGAGCGCCATCTCCTGCGCGCTCGGGCTCGTGGTGTTCTTCGTCTCGCGCACGATGTAGCTTTTTTGCCGGATGTATGGAATAATCGGCAGCAGCGGACCCGGTGAAAATCCAAGGGTCGCGGAAAGAGAGGAAGCGTGTACAACGTTATCTTTGGGACGGTATTACTGCTGGGAGTGTTCTGGCTTTACGCCCAGCGGCAGCGGCGGAACCGCAGGGTGGTAGATGAGTCGTTCCGGCGATGGCAGTCGCATATGATCGCCATCCTGATAGAGATCGAGCGGGCAATAGCCGACGAGTCGTCGCTCATCTACGACGCCGGCGGACTCCCGGAGAATCTGATCTATCTGAAGGGCGTGATCTCCCGGGCGGAGCCTGATCCGGTGCTGGATGGATCCCGTTATCACGGCCGGATCCTGGGATATCCCTTGAAGTGTCAGATGCAGGGATATCTCACGGGCGCGCTCCTGTGGCGGGCGCGGATGCTGGAGTCCGCAAATTCCCGGGCGGACCAGCTGGAACGAAATATCCGGATGTTGGCGTTCACGCAGAGAGACGCCGTTCCGTTGACCGGGGAGGAGATCAAGGCGCTGCGGGGGCAGGTCGATGTTCTCCGGTTTGAAGCTCGGGCGGCAGACCGAACCTTCCATAATTTATATATGGCTGCCGCGTGGTGCGGGTTCGCCGTGCGCGAGAGCCCCGCGAGCTATTTAGGCTCCGGGACGGGCGAGGGCGCGCGTACGCATCACTGAGCCCTATGCCGCATAGGCCGGTCCTTTCATGAAAAGGACCGGCCTGTTTTTTTATCTGGTGGTGCACAGGGTGAGAGTTGAACTCACTGGGCCGTAAAGACATCGCATTTACAGTGCGACCCCGCGCCGTACGGGACTACCTGTGCAGATCTTTATAACAAGCGATGAATCTTTTGAAACGCTCATTATGCTTTTGATTCTTCGGCGCAATTTCGTCGAAAAACCGTCGTATGTCACTTATTTTGGTTATATATAAGTGGTGTCGGCTTATCGCAGACACATTGTAGTTTAGTATAGTGAGCATTCGTTGTAAAGATATGAGAAGTGGCGTCGAAAAATTAGTCAAGGAAATTTGAATGCCAAATCTTAATTTATATACCGAACCATCGGTGTCGAAAAAGCCCCGAAGGAACGATCTCATATACGCCGCTTTTTCAAAGATCCAGGGTGGAGCAGCTACCTGTGACTTGACTTTATTAAAGACCAATCCTTCCGCTTGTAACCATTGGGTCGCCTTGACCGAGCCGAGATACACCGAGATATAACCGTTCGCATACCGAAGAACCGTTCCGGTAGGACCGAATATCTCCCCCATGAGTCCGGAGATATATTCAGCATAGGAAATCTCTTTGGTGCCCAGCGTGATCGTTATCTGGAAATGTGAGAGATTGCCATCTCCCAGTACGATCCCGAAGAAT
>DATKMM010000040.1:0-14470 GCA_035541855.1 Minisyncoccota bacterium
CAATCCCGTTACGCTTCAGGACCAGATCAATTTCCAGGCACCCCTTGGGCTTTGGGGGCACGTCGGGGAAGCGGCAACCGTGCGGGTTGCCGTTAGCGGCGTCCTGTCATTCCAATCGGTGCTGGTCGTGGTCGGCGCGTCCGATCCCAGCGGTTTTATGTACACCGATGGGCAGGGGCATCAGCAGGGGATTTATACCTTTGCGAACTACCAGCTCGTGACGTCGGGCAATCCTGCCCACGCTGGTGATGTTCTCATCTGGTGGGGGACCGGCCTCGGCAAGAAGCAGATCACGCCGTCGCAGGATGGCATGCCGGTTATGACCGCAGATCCGACGATTGGACCAGTGATGGTGACTGTCGACGGCCAGGCGGCGAAGGTTCTCTATGCCGGCAGCGCGCCCGGCATCCTGGGACTTGAACAGATTGATTTTCAAGTCCCCGCCGGCGTTACGGAAGGCACTCAGGCCGTTGTCGTGACCGCGGCACAGACCGCGGCACAGACAACCACCTACCTTCCCATCGCCGCGGCGAACTAACCCCTCGCCGCCGCGAGCGTCACACGCTTAACCTCCTTGTGAAGCAGTTCTTTCGGTTCCCCCTTGGGAACCGCCGCCCCGTGGCATTTTATGCACGGGGCGTTCTTTATCTCTCCCGATATCAACTCAGGTCGCAATACGGGGTCGGTATTTGACACCTCTCCGGGGCGGGGTAAAATAGTTAAGTAACCTAACTATTTGGATGCCGAAGGAATCTTCAAAACTGATATCGCTGATGTTCGTGATCGGCCGGCGGATGAAGGAGGACATGCGCGGGATGGCGGAGGCGAGCGGCTGTTCCTGGATCCACCTTGAGGCCCTGCGGTACGTGCAGGAGAACGGCCGGCCGCTGATGCGCGGCCTTGCGGAATATTTTTCGATCACGCCGCCGGCGGCGACGCTGCTCGTGGACGGCCTCGTGCGCGACAAGCTTCTCCGGCGGATCGTGGACGCGAGGGACCGGCGGGCGGTGCGGATCGCGCTCACGCCGAAGGGCCGCCAGTTCCTCGCTCGCGGCGCGCGGCACCGGGTGCGGAAGATCCAGGAGGTGTTTTCGGTGCTTGATGCGCGGGAATACCGGGAGCTGTTGCGGATATTGGAAAAGATCGCGAAAGCCGACAAACTGAAATGAAAACTTTTTTTGCAAAACATATCGTGCCGGTCGTGGTGGCGGGGGTGGCGGTTCTGTCGGTGGCGGGTGCATGGTGGTATGTGGCGGCGAACCAGGTGCCGTCCTTCGCGGCCACCGAAGCGGCGCGCGGCGACGTCGTGGAATCACTGAATGAGCCGGTGACAGTGCTCGCGGAGGACAATTCAGCCCTGTCGTTCCAGGAGGCGGGCCAGATCGCGCAGGTGGAGGTGAGCGACGGCGATACGGTCGCGGCGGGGACGGTGCTCGCGTCGCTTTCAAGCGACGCGCTCCAGGCGAGCGTCGACCAGGCGAATGCGGCCCTCGCGGCGGCGCAGGCGAAGCTCGACGAGCTCCAGGGCGGCACGCGGCCGGAGGAGTTGGCCGTTGACCAGGCGGCCGTGGCGAGCGCGCAGGCGTCGCTTGGCGCCGATGTCGGGAATGCGTACACTGCCGCCGATGACGCGGTCCGCAACCAGACGGACAATATGTTCACCAACGCGCAGGGGAACAACCCGACGTTTCTCGTGCCGGTGACGGACTCGCAGACGCTGAACGACATCGGGAGCGGGCGCGTCGCCATCGAGGCGACGCTCGACGGATGGTATGCGGCCCTGAACGGTTCGAGCACGGCCTCTTCCTCGCTTGCCGGCATGGCGGACGGCGCTTTAAGCCAGGTGCAATCCTATCTTGACCTGCTCGCGCTCGCGGTCAACGATGCGACGCCGGGCTCGGTGAACGCCGCGACGCTCTCGGGGTATAAAGTGGACATTTCGACGGCGCGGACGGAGGTTGGCGCGGCCATCACGGCGCTCACGGGCGCCGAGTCCGGCCTGACCGCGGCGCAGAGCGCTCTCACGCTCGCGCAGGCGGGTTCGCAGGAGCAGGATATCGAGGCCCAGCAGGCGGCGGTCGCGCAGGCGCAGGCAGCGGCGGCCTCGGCGCAGGTGGCGCTCCGGAACGCGACGCTCGCGGCGCCCTTCCCGGGTACCGTGCAGGACGTGACGGCCCAGGTCGGCCAGGTGGTCTCGCCGGGCGTCCCGGTGCTTTCGCTCGTGAACAACAGCGGGCTGAAGCTCCAGGCCTATGTTTCGGAGGCGGACGTGGCGAAGATAAGGACCGGGCAGGCGGCGCAGGTGACGCTCGACGCGTTCGGCACGGGTACGGACTTCGCGGCGACCGTGACGACCGTCGCGAACGCGGAGACGCAGGTGGACGGCACGCCGTCCTATCTCGTGACCCTCCATTTCACCCAGTCCCAGCCGCAGGTGAAGGACGGCATGACGGGCAACGCGAAGATCATCCTCGCGGAACATGACGGCGTCGTCGCGGTGCCGAGCCGGTTGGTGATCAGCGACGGCAACCAGTATTTCGTGCTGGTGGCGACGGCGACGGGAACGGTGGAGCGTCCGGTCGAGGTCGGGCTCACCGGCGACGATGGCATGACGGAGATAACGTCGGGAATAAACGAAGGAGACCAACTGGCCAATTTTTAACATGGAAGAAAAAAAGAGCAGCAGGCGTCCGTTAATGTTTTCGATCCTCGGCGCGCTCGCCGTCGCGGGCGCGATCGGCGGCGGGGCGTATTGGTATGTTTCCTCGAAGACGGTCTACATCGACCAGTCCGTGGTGCAGGCTCCGCTCATCAATCTGTCGCCGGCGAACGCGGGGCCGCTCCAGGCGGTGTTCGTGAACGTGGGTGACCTGGTGACGGCCAACGAGCCCGTCGCGCGCGTGGGCGACCAGATCGTGGAGGCGCAGACGGCTGGCCAGATCGTTTCGGTGGACCAGAACATCGGCGAGTTCGAGAATCCGCTCACCGGCCAGGCGGTCGTGGCGACGATGGTGGACCCGACCCAGTTGCGCGTCGTGGGACATCTTGACGAGAACGCGGGGCTGGCGAACGTGGCGGTCGGCGACGCGGCGACGTTCACGGTGGATGCGTTCGGTTCGAAGCAATACCAGGGCGTGGTGGATGAAGTGGCGCCGACGGCCGAGTCGGGGAGCGTGGTGTTCAATATCTCCGACCAGCGCCCGACAAACCAGTTCGACGTGTATGTCCGCTTCGACCCGGCGAAATATCCGGAACTGAAGAACGGGATGTCAGCCCGCATCTGGGTATACACCAAGTAAGTTTTCAATTATGGAATCAACTGATCGAAGCAACCAGTGGCGCTGGTGGGTGCTGGCGACGGTCATTTTCGGGACCTTCCTTGGCCGCCTCGACCAGACGGTGGTGAACCTCGCGCTCCCGAAGATCATCAGCGACTTCGGCATCAGCGTGACGGACGCGGCGTGGATCTCGACGGCGTACATCCTGGCGAACGCCATTTTCGTGCCGATCTGGGGCAAGCTCGGCGATACGGCGGGCCGAAAAAAGATATATCTCATCGGTTTTGTCGGATTTACGATCGCTTCGGGCCTTTGCGGCATCGCGTGGAACCTGACCTCGATGATCGTCTTCCGCGTCATACAGGGTTTCGCGGTTTCGGCGGATTATCCGACGGCGATGGCGATCCTCGCGGTGACGTTCACGGACGTGAAGGAGCGCACCCAGGCGCTCGGGCTCTGGTCGGCGTCCTTCGCCGTGGCGTCGGTCTTTGGTCCGCTGATCGGCGGTCCGCTGATCGATAACTTCAACTGGCGGTCGATCTTCTTCGTGAACGTCCCGCTCGGCATCATCGGGCTCGTTCTCGCGTTCACGATCATCAGCGAATCGGTCGGCGAGAAGCGCGACGCGCACTTCGACTGGTGGGGGTCGCTCTCGCTGGCCGGCGCGCTCTTCGCGCTCACGCTTGTCCTCGACCGCGGGCAGACCTGGGGATGGCTTTCGGCGGCAAGCGTCGCGTCGTATATCGCGACCGTCGTTTTCGCCCTGCTTTTCTTCGTGATCGAGAGCCGGGAGACCGAGCCGATCGTGGACCTGAAGTTCTTCAGGATCGGCGCGTTCGTGTATACGCTCATCAACAGTTTCATCGTGTTCATGGCGCTCATCGGAGCGATCTTCCTCGTGCCGATCTTCGCGCAGACCTTCCTCGGATACGACGCGACGCAGACGGGATATCTTTTCATCCCGATGGCGGCGCTTCTCATGATCGCGGCGCCGCTCGGCGGCCGCCTGGTGGGCAAGGTGCAGTCGCGCTACGTGATCTTCACCGGGATGCTCGTCGCGGGCGCCGGGATGTATCTCTTCGCGTTCCTCGATCCGCGTTCGACGGCCTGGGCCATCATCGTCCCGCTCGGCATCATGGCGTTCGGGCTCGGTTTCGGCATGGCCCAGCGCACGAACATCATCGCGAGCATCGTCCCGAAGGAGGAGGTGGGGGAAGCGTCCGCCATCCTTGCCCTTGCGAGGAACATCGCGGGCGCTTTTGGCGTCGCGATCTTCAGTACGATCCTCACGAACGCGGTGGACGGGAGCGTGTTGGCTATTTCCCAGGCAAGCCGGCTCCAGGCGCTGCCGACGCCCCAGCTGCTCCAGCAGTTCATTATGCTGGTTGAGCTGAAGGCGCAGGTGACCGGCTATGCGGTGGTCTTCGAGATCGCGGCGTGGACGGTTATCATTGGGGCGTTTTCGGCATTCCTGATCATTATTCCGAACGAGTTGGCGAAGGCCAAAGAGAAGCACGAGCGCGTGATCGTGATGGATTAGCCGGCGCCCTCAGCCGCTCCCGCGCCGGTTCCTCGACCTCCATTGCGCCTTCGGGCGTCATCCTCGGCCGCTGCCAGTTTCACTCGGCGCAACACGGAAATCCGTAACGTTGATTTTTCTTTAAATTCCCTGCGGAACGTTTGGCCGAGAGTTTCGCCCTCGTCACGGAAATTACTTTCCATCCTTAAGAAGCGCGGCGGTGGGGCAGAGGCATGGGGCGCCAGGCCTTGCAGGCCGTTCTTCTACGATGATCTTCCTATTATCTGGATCCATTTTGTTTTGCCGGGGCCGGCGGGCGATTCGTAGCAGATCCCGAATTTCAGGTCGTCGAAATATTTCTCGATCTCTTCTTTGGTGAAATAGCTGAAGAAGCGTTCGTACTCGTAGCCATAGTCGTTTTCTTTTACGATTGCTTCGTCTTTTTCGCCAGGGTGCGATCCTTTTACGGCGACGTACAGGTAACCGCCTGGTTTTAATATGGTAACGAGGCCGGCGAGCACCGCGAACGCCTTGTCTTTTGAGATGTGGAGGAGGGCTGCCTGTATGAAGACGCCATCGAACTTCTTATTGATCTTTCGTTGAAGTTCCGGGGAATCGGACATATCCATCACGAAGAATTTGGCAGATGGGGCCTCGCGTTTTGCGATCTGGATCATCTTGTCGGACAGATCGATGCCTACCACGTTCAATCCGTGCTGGACGAGATATTTTGATTTCAACCCGGACCCGCACCCTACGTCCAGTATCCATGCTCCCGGTTTGAAAAGGGAAATGAAATGGTCAGTTGCGGCGATCCACCAGTCATCCTTGAGATGGTCTTTGTGCCAGTCATCCGCGATGCGGTCATACGTTTCCCTGAGGTCCATATCCGCCATTATATATCACATCTTAAACAGTCAGAAATACGAAAGATATGCGGCGCCCCTCATCCGCGGGACGGCCGTTCGAGGGGCATCTCGGAGGCGCCCAGGAAGGCATAGTTTTTGGTGAAATGGTTGGTAAGCGCCGAGAGCGAGGTGCGAGCCGAGTACGGCGAGACACCGTCCCCGAGAATGGATGTCCCGTGGAGGAGGGGCGTACCCATCGTTTGATTTAACCCGTATAGAATGTAAGAATTAGGGAACGATGCTGATCATTATTATCGTCATCGTCGGGCTTTCGCTTTTGATCCTGACCCATGAGGCGGGGCACTTTTGGGTCGCGAAGCTTTGCGGGTTGAAGGTGGACGAGTTCGGTTTCGGATTTCCGCCGCGGATCAAAGCATGGAAGCGCGGTGAGACGGAGTACAGCGTGAACTGGCTGCCCTTCGGCGGGTTCGTGCGCATTTCGGGCGAGCGCGGGGAAACGGCCGTTTGGAACGGTGCCGGGGATGCGCCGCGGAGCGAGGCGGAGAGGAAGCGTCTGTTCTTCAGCCAGCCCGCGTGGAAGAAGAGCGTCATCGTCCTCGCCGGCGTATTCGTCAATTTCATCATCGGATGGCTCCTGATCTCGGCGGTGCTCATGATCGGCACGCCGCAGGCGCTCATCATATCGGGTATCCAGCCGGATTCGCCGGCGGCGCAGGCGGGCATCATGGCGGGGGATGTCGTGAAAGGTTATGCCACTTCGCAAAGTTTTATCGATTACATCAATGCGCACCGCGGCGAGCCGACGGCGATCGCCGTGCTCCGCAACGATAAGGAGATCGATTTTACGGTGACGCCGCGCGCCGTGACGGCGCCGGACCAGGGTGCGGTGGGCGTCGAGCTCGAGGACGCGGGCGCGCCGCGCGAGGCGCCGCTGCCGGCGCTGTGGGATGGGCTCTTGAGCGCCGGCCTGCTTTTCTGGCTGACGCTCGCCGCGTTCGGCCAGCTGGTGGCCCAGTTGTTCACGCACGGGTCGCTTCTGCCGGGCGTCGTGGGACCGGTGGGTATCGTGAGCGTCGCGGAGGAGGCGGGTAAGATCGGGCTTACGTATCTCATCCAGTTCATCGGCCTCATCTCCATCAACCTGACGGTCGTGAACCTCATTCCGTTCCCGGCGCTCGACGGCGGCCGGTTCCTGATGGTCCTCATCGAGAAGATCAAGGGCTCGGCGGTGCCGGAGAAGTTCGAGGCCTGGGTGAACGGCATCGGCTTCGCGCTGCTTATTTTGCTTATGGTGGCGCTTACCGTAAGGGATGTCGGAGGATTGATCTAAATAAAAATTTTATGGACAAAACGAACGACGATTGGAAAAAGGAGCTGACGCCGGAGCAATACCGCATTATGCGCGAGGGCGGGACGGAGGCGGCGTTCACGGGGAAATATTGGAATGACCATTCGAAGGGGATGTACCGGTGCGCGGCGTGCGGCGCAGAGCTTTTTTCGTCCGACACGAAGTTCGATTCCGGCACTGGCTGGCCGAGCTTCACGGAACCCGCGAACGCGGCGCACGTCGAGCTTCGCGCGGATGACAGCGGCGGCATGCATCGCACGGAGGTCGTCTGCAAGAACTGCGGCGCGCATCTCGGGCACGTTTTCGACGATGGGCCGGCCGGGAAGGGCGGTAAGCGGTACTGTATCAACTCGGTCTGTCTTGAGCTGGAAAAGAAAGATTAAAAAATTATAAAAAGATGTTTGCATTCCCTTTCGCGATGGCTAAGATTGAAGTATGGAGAATGAAACTATGTCGCGTGCAGAGATCATGAAGGCCATCGAGGACGGGGACCGGTATGCGGGTATTCTTTTTGAGCGGATCGAGGGCAAGATCGATCTCACCATGGAAGAAAGCGCCCGGCTTGATAAAAAGATCGACGCCGTCGATGCGAAATTAGAGGACTTTCGGGAGGAGACGAATTGGAAATTCGAGGTCTTGATCGGAGACCACCAGAAGGTTCTCGGGGAAATGCGGGCGATGAGGGAGGGGTTCGAGGCGAAATTCGTGGAGGTTTTTAAAAGATTTGAGCAGCATGACCTGGGATTCGCCGGGATTTTCAAAAAATTTGAGCAATATGATGGGAATTTCGAGAAGATCTTTAAAAGATTTGATCGATTCGAGAAGGCATCCTGAGCATTTTCGGTTGGATTGTATATAATGTATATATGATCCAGCGGGGTATTGCTTCCTTTGGGCTCGATACCGGCCATTGCCCGCCGTGGCTTTTCCGGCGTATGACGGCGCTCGGCCGCGAGATGGCGCGCGTGCTCGTCGCGGAGTACGGCCCCGACGAGTTCATCAGGCGCATCGCGGACCCGGTCTGGTTCCAGTCGCTCGGCACGGTGCTCGCGTTCGACTGGAACGCGAGTGGCCTCACGACGATCCTGACGGCGGCGCTCAAGGAGGCGATCCGCGGCGAGGAGCGCGACCTCGGCATTTTCATCTGCGGCGGCAAGGGCGCCACCTCGCGCAAGACGCCGGATGAGATCCGCGCGTGGGGCGAACGCCTCTCGCTGGCGCCGGCGCAGGCGGAGAACCTGGTCTACAACTCGAAGATGAGCGCGAAGGTGGACAGCGCGCTCGTGCAGGACGGGTTCCAGCTGTATCACCACGCTTTTTTCTTTTCGCGGAACGGCGCGTGGGCGGTCGTCCAGCAGGGGATGAACCAGGACACGGCGAAGGCGCGGCGCTACCACTGGTTCTCGGAAAACATCAACGACCTGGTTGCCGAGCCGCACGCCGCGATCTCGTCGCCGGTGGTGATGAACCGCGTGCTCGACCTTACGGCGAAGAAAAGCGAACCGACGCGCGAGCTTTCGACCGAGCTCGTGCAGGCGGGGTATTTTACCTTGATGAAGGACATCCAGCTCCTGCGGAAATATTCCTCGCGGCTGTCGCAGATGGTCAAGGTCGGGCAAAACCAAAGGCAGCTGACCCTGCTGAACCTCGAATCGCGCGAGTTCAAATACCATCCGGTCGTGCACGAGGATTTTTCGCGGAGCAAATATCTCGAGAAAATATTGGCGAAGGTTACGGACCGCAAACCGGAGAACTACGAGGCGCTCGTGGCGATGGAGGGCGTGGGGCCGAAGACGGTCCGCGCGCTCGCGCTCGTGGGCGAGGTCATTTACGGAGCGAACCCGTCCTACGAAGACCCGGCGCGGTACAGCTTCGCGCACGGCGGCAAGGATGCGACGCCCTACGCCGTGGACCGGCGCACCTACGACCAGACGATCCGGATCCTCGGCCGCGCGGTCGAACGGACGCGGATCCCGCCGGACGAGAAGCGCCGCGCGCTCGGGCGGCTGTTTAAAGCCTCATGAATGATTGACCGGCGCCATATGGTACTATAAAGAGGATGGACACGCTCATTCATGCGGATATTTTCTTTTTCGTGACGACCATCGCGGTCATCGTCGTGGCATTGCTCGTGGCAATCGTGCTGATCTATTTAATTAAAGTTTTGAACCGCATCAAGGACATTGCCGAGCAGGTGCGCGAGGAGACGATATTGTTCCGCGAGGACATCCACGGGTTGCGCGACAGCGTGCGCCGGGAGGGGTTCAAATTCCGGAGCCTGCTCGGTTTCTTTTCGTCGCTCGTCCCGAAGCATCAGGCGAAAAGGTCGAAAAAGACGGAATAAACGTGAATAAAATCATGCCGAAAGCAAAAGCAACCAACAAAAACCTTGGCCTGAAGATCGGCGCGGGCGCGCTCGCCGCCGCGGCGCTTGCGGCCGCCGGCGGGTACGTCCTCTGGGAGAACATGGACAAAGGGAAGCGTGCGAAACTGAAGACCTGGGCGGTGAAGGCGCGCAAGGACGCCATCCGGGAGTTCGCGCGCGCGAAGCGGATGAGCGAAGGCGACTATAAGCAGATCGTTGACCGCGTGACGTCGCACTACGCCGCCCTGCACCACGTGAACCAGGCCGAGCTTGCGAAGACCGCCGCGAACTTGAAAGCGGAGTGGAAGCGGATCCAAAAGCAGGCGCAGGCGATCGCCGCGCGCCGGGCTGGCGGAGCGAAGAAGAGGAAAACCGTAAAACGGACAGCAGCCAAACGGAAGTAAACCAGAAACAGCCGCGCGAGCGGCTGTTTTCGTACCGCAGTGCTATAATAAAAGAATGCTGAACCCGGCGGCAAAATTGAATCCGAAACTATTTGACGAGGACGTCGAGCAGAGGCCGACGCGGGACGGTTATGGCACGGGACTCGTCCTCGCTGGAGAGGCGGATAAGAACGTGGTGGCGCTTTGCGCGGACCTCGCGGAATCCACGCGCACGGAGGCATTCGCGAAGAAATTTCCGGAGCGGTACGTCGAGCTTGGCGTCGCGGAGCAGAACATGGCGACGGTCGCGGCGGGGATGGGCGTTTCGGGCAAGGTCCCGTTCATCGCTTCCTACGCGACGTTCTCGCCGGGCCGGAACTGGGAGCAGATCCGGACGACCATCGCTTATAACCATGCGAACGTGAAGATCGCCGGGCACCACGCGGGGATCTCGGTGGGGCCGGACGGCGCGACGCACCAGGCGACGGAGGATGTCGCGATCATGCGCGCGATGCCGAACATGAAAGTGTTCGTGCCGTGCGACGCGGTCGAGGCGGAGAAGGCGACGCTCGCGGCGGCGCGAGTGGTCGGCCCGATCTACCTGCGGTTCCAGCGCGAAAAGACGCCCGTCATGACGACGCCGGAAACGCCCTATACGCCCGGGAAGGCGGAGGTTTTCTGGATGCCGGGCAACGGGCGCGCGGGAAAGGCGGATGTCCTGATCATCGGCATGGGCGGCCTGCTCTATAATGCCCTGCTCGCCGCACGCGAGCTTGAAAAGGAAAAGATCGGCGCGATCGTCCTCAACTGCCACACCGTGAAGCCGCTCGACGGGAAGAAGATCGTGGAGCTCGCGAAAAAGACCGGCGCGGTCGTCACGGTGGAAGAGCATCAGGTCCAGGGCGGCCTCGGCGGCGCGGTCGCGGAGTGTCTGGCGAAATACGCGCCGACGCCGATCGAATTCATCGGGATGCAGGATACCTTCGGCGAATCCGGCGCTCCGGAAAAACTGATTGAAAAATACGGCATGGGCGAAGACGAGATCAGGCGCGCAGTGAAGCGCGTCCTGCGGCGGGGATAGCACGCACGGCAAAAGAGAATCCGGATTCTCTTTTGCCGTGTGATATAATTGAAACCATGAAAAGGAAATATGATCTGGTCTGCATCGGAGACGTGGTGATGGACGCGTTCATCACGCTCGAGCGCGACCAGGCGTCGGTGCATTGGGACGCGCAGCACGAAAACCCGGAGCTCCGGATGCCGTTCGCGACGAAAATTCCGTACGAATCGCTCACGGTCGCGACCGCGGTGGGGAATTCCTCGAACGTGGCGGTCGGCGCCGCGCGGCTCGGTCTCCGGACCGGCATCATCACGTCGGTCGGCCGCGACATGTACGGCCGGGAGATCATCGACTGGTACCGCAAGGAGAAGATCAGCGAGGAGTTCGTCCGCGTGGACCGCGAGCGTCCGACCAACTATCATTTCGTTTTAACCTACGAGGCGGAGCGCACGATCCTCATCAAGCACCAGGATTACGATTATTACGACCCGCGGAAGCTCGACACGCGTGCCGATTGGCTCTATTTCTCGTCCATCGGCGAACACGCGCTTTCCATCCACGACAAGGTCGCGGAGTATCTGAAGAAGCATCCCGGCGTGCGCATGGGTTTCAACCCGGGCACGTTCCAGCTGAAGTTCGGCCCGGAGCGGCTGAAGCAGGTCTATAAGCATACCTATGTCCTTTTCCTGAACCGCGAGGAAGGGGAGATGGTCGCGCACAAGAAGGAGGGCACGCCGCTGCCGGAGCTGATGGGCGCTTTGCACAAGCTTGGCCCGAAGATCGTGGTTGTCACTGACGGCCCGAAAGGCGCATACGCGTCCGACGGCGTTTCGCGCTGGTTCATGCCGCCGTACCCTGATCCGAAGCCGCCCGTCTCGCGCACCGGTGCCGGCGATGCCTTCTCGACCGGGTTCCTCTGCGCGCTCATTTACGGCAAGCCGGTGCCGGAGGCCCTGCGCTGGGCGCCCATCGAGTCCATGCATGTCGTCCAGTTCTTCGGCGCCCAGACCGGGCTGCTTTCCAGGCCCAAGCTCACGCAGCTGCTCAAAAAAGCGCCGAAAAAATATCAGGCGAAAGCGATTTGATCTTCGTTTCATGAAATCCCTCCGGGAAATTCTGGCAGATGCGGATGCGCGCCATGTGGCGGTCGGACATTTTAATATTTCCGAGCTCGGGACGCTCAAGGGGATCTTTGCCGCGGCGCAGGAGTTTTCGAAAACGGCCGGAGCGCCGGTTCCAATCCTCATCGGCGTTTCGGAGGGCGAGCGGGAGTTCATCGGCGTGAAGCAGGCGGCGCTGCTCGTGAAGAGCCTGCGCGATGAGTACGATTACCCGATCTATCTGAATGCCGACCACACGCACTCGCCCGACAAGGTGAAGGAAGCGGCCGAGGCGGGGTTCGATGAGATCCTGTTCGACGGCTCGGCGCTGCCTTTCGAAGAGAATATCAAGCAGACGAAAGAGGCGGTCGCGATCGTGAAGGCCGTGGCGGCGGCTGCGGGCCGGGACATCGTTTTCGAAGGCGAAATAGGGTTCATCGGCGCCGGGTCGGAGATCCTGGACAGGAAACCGGACCTCGTGCTTTCGACGCCGGAAGAGGCGGCGCGGTTCGTAGCGGAAACGGGCGTGGACGTCCTCGCGCCGGCGGTGGGAAATATGCACGGGCTGCTCGCGGGCATGGCGGCGGGCACGGAGCGCAAGCGGCTCGACATCGCGCGGATCGGGGAGATCAAACAGGCGATCGCGGCGGCCGGTTGCCGGTTCATGACCCTGCACGGCGGTTCCGGCACGGCGGACGGGGACTTCGTGGCGGCCGTGAAGGCCGGCATGACGATCGTGCACGTTTCGAGCGAGCTCCGCCTGGCCTGGCGCCGCGGCGTCGAGCAGGGCCTCCGGGACCCCAATGAGATCGCGCCGTACAAGCTTATGGCGCCGTCCGTGGAAGGCGTGAGATCAGTGGTTGCAGACCGCCTGAAACTGTTCAATTGACTCTCTGCTTGGGTTGAAATACCATTAAAACCAGCCGCAGAGGATCAGGGTGCCGTTTGCGCTGATTTCGTCTGCTCTAAATCGAAATAAAGGAGGAAAGTCATGAGAAGACGCATAGCCGCGCTTTTCACGCTGTTTTTGAGTGCAATCGCGGTTTTCGGCCAGATAAATCCATGCGATCTGAATGCGGATGGATCCAATGACGCAGCTGACGTTTCTTCAGCTCTGTCGGCATTGATCAATCCGACCAATTCGCTGTATTGCGCGTCCCAGGCTCAGAGTATTACCGGGACATGCAATTCGGCGATGTATCAACGGGTTGTCATTGCGGCGTTTCCCGGAGGGGGCTGTCTGATAGGAACGGGGACGCTTCACAATACGGTTCAATTGTCGTGGACACCCTCCACGTCGCCTACCGTTTCAACCTATAACCTGTATCCAAGTTCCACATCCGGCGGAGAGGCGTTGGGGAGCCCGCTCTATGCGACACCTCTTCCGGCGACGGTTGTGTGCAGCGGCACG
Organism: Minisyncoccota bacterium; assembly: GCA_035541855.1. Taxonomy (GTDB): domain Bacteria; phylum Patescibacteriota; class Minisyncoccia; order UBA6257; family 2-01-FULL-56-20; genus JAJXYP01. The sequence goes on from DATKMM010000040.1 coordinate 13,334, forward strand.
AGCTGTTCCTGCGTAGATACGACGCAGGTTGGGCCTGTGAGCGTCTATTATGAAGCAACTGCCACGGATACCAGCGATAACGTGAGTGGGTTTTCGAATGAAGTGATGGCGGCGATACCTGCTCCGGTTTCCGGATCGGCTGCCGCCGCCATTACGCCGACCTCGGCGCTCCGGGGGACGACGGCGCAGATGCCGTTGTCGATCACAAGCAGCACCGAAAACGTTGGAACGATGCGGTTCAGCGTGACGGTGCCTACCTGGGCGTCGAAAGCGACCGTGACCGCGACCAGTGGAAAACCGGTTGCGTGCACCATGAAAACCGCGCCGACGATAGATACACTGATGTGCGCCATGGCTGACTCGACGCTGAATGCCATTCCAACTGGTGCTACGATTGCAACCGTTAATGTGCCGATTCCTTCGACCATGACGGGGTCGGCGAACATCGGTTTGGTTTCAGGCGATGCATCATCCATCCCGGGTGATGTAATGACACTTGCAACTGCGGGCGGTAAGCTGACGATCCTAACCTCGCAAGCACAGCAGGAGGCGAACCGGCATGAGGGCAAACCGAAATTGCCAGTACCGCCGGGTGGTGTGGTTCCGAAACGAAAGGGAGAAGGGTTGCTCCAGAGATGGAGCTGTGATCCGGATCCCGATTCGGATGGCACGCTCAGGTGCGTACTCACACTTCACCTGACGGATGCCATTGTCGCGACTCCCGAGTTCTTCACATTGCTCACTTCCAGCTCGGACCCTTCGGTGCTGGAACCGCCGGGAGACGTCAGGTTTAATCCGGCGGCGAAGGAGGTCGTGCTGTATTTTAAAGCCAAACCCTCCTTGGATCCTTCGCCGGAGATTGTTCACGTTCCGGTGGTGGTCGGGGTTTCCATGAAGGAGGGGGATTCCCTGGCGACGACCGTCTGGGTTCCTCTGATCCGATAATATGCCGGGTGTGGCGCCGTAATGGCAGCCGCACCCGTTTTTTTAGGGGTTACGGGTGGCAATACAATACGCGGGTAATCCCACCCTGTTGGTACAGCGGCGCTATCATAAAGCCATGTACCAACTCAAACAAATTCCGTCGGAAGCACAGGCGAGAAAATATCTTCGCCGCGCTGTATTCGGCAAAAATGT
>DATKMM010000041.1:0-9290 GCA_035541855.1 Minisyncoccota bacterium
TATCATCATCACTGGTCAGAAAATCTCGAGGAATACGTGAGGGAATTCTGCTTCAGATTTTCCTCACCCGAATTGTTCGAAAATCCTAGATACTACCTATCAAAATCACTGTCGCTTGTGCCAACAGGGTAGGGATGCCCCAATACGCCACCTTGCGCACAGATGGCGGACATGGTAGAATATCAAAATATGAAGACAAGACAGACCCTTCTGGCCGTCGTTCTTGTTGTTATAGCTGCTGCCACGGCCGATTTTGCGGGGTTCCATGCCTATGCCGATGGTACCGTACTGCTCGAATTTAACGATATTTCGACCCGCGCCGGCCAGGAAGCAACTCTGACCCTGACCCAGGATTCATATACCGACAACGCGCCGGAATCTCCGGCGACCTATTCGTTCACGGTAACCTACGCGACATCTTCGGTGTCAGCTTTCAGTATTTTACCCGGCGCATCACTGGCTGGAACGCCATTGAAGACAGTTTCCTGTACGGCGGTATCGGCTGGCGTAGAGAACTGCCAGATCTCCGGCGACACGGCTGATACCATCGGCGATGGCCAGGTCGCCGTCTTTGATTTTCAGATGAAATCGGGCTTGTCTAACGGCTCGAGCAATGTTTCGCTGAGCAATATCATCGCGACCGGCGTTACGCCGGGCAATGACAGTGTCCCGGTAACGCCAACCAACGGCGTCATCACGGTGGATTCGACGGCTGTTCCGGTACAGTTTTCCTTGGCGTCCAGCACGGGCAATCCAGGCGGCACGGTCAACGCGAACTTGTCGGTCAATGATGCGGGTACGGCGGAAGTTCCGGATGGATTTTTCTGGGACATCGTGTTCGATCCTAATGTCATCCCGTCATCATCGGTTACTTTTACCGATAATCCGAACATCGATAATGCCGGCGCTTACGTTCAGTGCTGGGATGCCGCCGGTAATGACTTCAAGTGCGAACTGCCATACGGCTTCAGTGCGATGACGAGCACGCTCACCACGCTCGGCACGGTCGGTTTCACCATTGCCACCACGACATCGGCTACCTCGACTGCTCCTACCCTCGCCGGAGCCATATCGGTCGCTGTCAACACCGGGGATTATCAGCCCACCCAGGTTTCGGGGGCGATAGTGACTATTCTCTCCTCCGCTCTCCCTTCCATCACCGCCTTCTCCGCCTCGCCTTCCGTCGTCGCTTCCGCAGGAACGAGCACCCTGTCCTGGAATGCCACAGGTACGATCACGAACATCGCGATCAATCCGGGGAATCTTTCGACCTCGACCGCCTCGGGCACGATTACGATACACCCGACCTCGACCACCCTCTACACCCTCACTGCCACGAATGGCAACGGCACGTCGACCGCGACGACGAGCGTTCAGGTGGCGACGGCACCCACGGCACCCGGCTCGTTCACGGTCGGCAGCCCCACGACCTCGACCCTCTCCCTCGCCTGGGCGTCGAGCGCTCCCAACAACGGGGCGACCATTTCTTTCTACTCCATCTATCGCGGCCTCTCCAGCACCACCATCAGCACCTTCGTCGCCACGACGACCAGTCTCTCCTATGTGAACACCGGCCTCGTGGCCTCCACCACCTATTGGTATGACGTCACAGCAAGGGACAGCGTCGGCAACGTCTCCGCCTCTTCAACGAACGCCTCGGGCACGACGCTCTCCTCCGCCCTGCCCTCCATCACTTCGTTTGCCTTTTCATCTTCCACCATCAGCATCGGCTCCTCGTCTATCCTCTCCTGGAATGTCGCAAGTGCCTTATCGATCCTCCTCTCCGGCAATAACCTCGATCTTTCGACCTCCACGGCATCCGGTACGACCTCGGTCGTCCCGAACGCCACGGGTACCATCGTGTATACCCTTGCAGCCCACAATGTGAACGGCACCTCTACGGCGACGACCTCCATCACGGTCGCTCCCGCCCCGGCCGTCCCTTCCGCGCCGCGCTCGCTCGCGGCCGTTCCGGGCAATGCCGCCGTGTCGCTTTCGTGGCTCCCGCCGCTTTCGAGCGGAAGCTCGTCGCTCACGCAATACCTGGTCTATGACCGCTTCACCGGATCTTCGACGTTCGCGCTCGCCGCGACGACGTCGCCTTCGGTCACGACCTCGACGATCGGTTCGCTGACGAACGGCAAGAGCTATGATTTCGAAGCGATCGCCCAGAGTGCGGCCGGAACATCGACGCCGTCGAACGTGGTTTCGTCAACGCCGTTCACCGTGCCGGGCGCGCCGACCGGGGTTTCCGCCATGCCCGGAAATGCCCAGGCATCCGTTTCCTTTACTCCCGGCTCGAACGGCGGTTCCGCCATCTTGTATTACACGGCAGCTTCCAGTCCCGGCAATCTTTCCGCTTCCTCCACAGGAAGTCCCATCGTGGTATCCGGCCTCACGAACGGACAGGCGTATACTTTCACGGTTACCGCGACGAACGCCGCCGGCACATCGGCATCGTCCTCGCCGTCATCCGGCGTCACGCCGACCGGAGCGGCGCCGACCGTGAACGCCTTCTCCGCGTCCCTGTCCGACATCATGCCGGGAGTTTCGACCACGCTCACTTGGTCGGTTGCCAACGCCTCATCGGTCGCGATAACGCCGGGGTCGTTCAATACGAGCACCCTGGCCGGTTCCCTGGCGGTCGGCCCAACCTCGACAACCGTGTATGTTCTTTCGGCTTCGAATCCGAGCGGCACCTCGACCGCCCAGACGACCGTTACGGTTGACGGAACACAGCCATCCATCCCCGCCGGCCTCGCGGCTGCCGGTGTTTCCGCTTCCGAAATAGACCTGTCCTGGGCATCTTCGACCGACAATATCTCGCTTGCCGGATACGTTGTCTATCGGGGATCTTCCGCGGACACCCTTGCCGAGATCGCGACGACAACGTCCCTGTCCTATGCGGACACCGGCCTCTCGGCCGCGACCACGTATTACTATGCCGTTGCCGCGTACGATACCGCCGGGAATGTTTCCTCGGAGAGCTCTTCGACGAATGCGACCACGCAGGCCGCGCCAAGTGGCGGGAGCGGCGGGGGAGGCGGTGGCGGTGGAGGTGGAGGAGGTGGTGGTGGCGGTGGTGGCGGTTTTTATGAACCGCCGGCCACCACGACCGGCGGCACCGGCACTTCAACCTCCGGCAGCAGCGACCTCGCTGCCGTCCTGCAGTCCCTGCTCGCCGAGCTGCAATCGCTGATCGCCCAGCTGAACGCGATCACGATCCCGCAGATCACGGGAGACCTCACGGTCGGGAGCTCGGGGGACAACGTGAAAGCTCTGCAGACCTTCCTGAACACGAACGGCTATCCCATCGCGTCCTCGGGGCCGGGTTCTCCGGGTAATGAATCCACTTATTTCGGCGCGAAAACTTCGGCGGCCCTCGAGGCGTTCCAGCGGGCCAACGGGCTCCCGGCGACCGGTTTCCTCGGGCCGCTGACGCACGATCTTTTATACTCCCTCATCGGCACTTCGACGCCGATAACGGTCGCTCCGGTCGTTCCTGTGGCTCCGGCGGTTCCCGTTGCTCCTGCCGCTCCTGCGGCACCCGCAGCCACGGCGCCGTTCACGGAGGAACTTTCCTTTGGTATGTCGGGTTCGCAGGTTTCCACGCTTCAGCGCTTCCTGGCCGAAGATGCCCTGCTGTATCCCTCGGGCGCGGTGACAGGATATTTTGGCCTGGACACCCAGCAGGCGGTCCAAAAATTCCAGCTGAAGGAAAGTTTATCGATCCCCGCCACGGATTACGGGGTAGTGGATGCCGCCACGCGGACCAAACTGAACCAGATGTACCTTGCCGGGCAAGAGCCATAGCATGGATACATCTGGGATCCCAGCTCGTTGTTAAGGAGGGTAATGCAATGACCGTCGCAAGAGGAAACGCGGTGGTGTCGATTTCAGCTAGTGCTGCCCCGAGAACGTGCGCTCATTGCGGGAGCAGCTTTTGTACTTGCGGCAAAGAGTATCTTTGCGCCGCCTGCCGCAAACAGCCGGCCGGTTCCCGAGAAGGATTGAGGGGGAAATCTCTCTCTCCGCGCGAAATACAGATCGTCAGGCTCATCGGCCAAGCCAAGGCGAACAAGGAAATTGCTTACGAATTGAGGCTCACGGAGGGAACCATCAAGGAGTACCTGTACCATATCTTCCGGAAGCTCGGCGTGACCAGCCGTACGGAACTGGCGTTGGCAGGAATAAATTTTGCGTCTCCCGAGGATGCGCGGTCCCAGATGCTGCTGTTTGCCATGGCGTCGGTTGGCAATCCTGTTTTTGCGAAACAGATCGGCATCTCCGCGGACACCGCTCGGAAGATCGTTGAAGAGATGCAGGCATCAGGTTCCTAGTTCCCAAAGCCTGGCGGATGCGCGCCTTGCCGGCTTTGTTGTCGGCGGGGCGCTTTTTTGAATTTGCATTTTCTTCTGCGAAATGCTACCATCGTGCCTATGGACTTGACGGTCACATCGCGCGAAATAACGGGCAAAAAAGTGCGCGCGCTCCGGCGCGAGGGCATGGTTCCGGCCGAGCTCTACGGCCACGGGATCAGGAACCAGCACCTCGCCGTCGCGGTGAAGGATTTTAATAAGATTTTTAAGGAAGCGGGCAGCACGACGGTCGTCACGCTCGCCTTGAACGCGCAGAAGGTGCCGGCGCTCATTTACGACGTACGCCGCGATTACCTGACGGGCGACCTTGAGCATGTTGATTTTTACCAGGTACGCATGGACGAGAAGATCACGGCGAAAGTGCCGCTCGAGTTCACGGGCGAGGCGCCGGCCGTGAAGGCGCTCGGCGCGGCGGTCAACAAGACGATGTCCGAGATCGAAGTCGAAGCCCTGCCGCAGAACCTTCCGCATAAGCTGACCGTCGACCTTTCCGTGCTCACGGAACTGAACCAGAGCGTTTACGTCCGCGACATCGCCGCGCCAAAAGGCGTGAAGATCATGATCGACCCCGAAACGGCCGTCGCCACCGCGACGCCGCCGGCGGCGGAGGAGGAGGTCGTCGAGGCGCCGGTTGATGTCGCCGATGTGAAGGTGGAAAGCGAGGAAAAGAAGGCCGAACGGGCCGCGGAAAAATCGGACAAGAAGGAGGAGTAACCCGCTTGGGCCTGCCGGTGTTATAATAAGGGAAATGGACAGACCTTTACGGCCCAGGGTTTTGGGTGACATCTCCCCGCGCGGCAACGGCGCGAAGCGTTTTGACGCGTTCGGCCCGCTGCCCGGCCGGATCAACCTGGATGAGCGGAAAGTGTTCCATGTGCCGGCGACGAAGTTCCTGAAGTACGCCATCGTGGCCGCCGCCGCGGTTTTCATGATGTTCGGCTCCGCCGCGGCGCCGACGACCGCGCTCTTCACGAAGGCGGCCGGCGATACCTCCGGCGCGACGACGCTTGCGACCACGGTTGCTTCGAGCTCGGACATCGCCGCCGAACAGGCCGCGCTCCAGGACCAGCTGAACCAGTTGAACGCGCAGATCGACCAATATCAGAGCCAGATCACGAGCTACCAAAAACAGGGCAGTACGCTGAAGGGCCAGATCTCATCCCTCAACGCTCAGATCTCCAAGCTCAACCTGCAGATCCAGGCGATCAACCTGACGCTCACGCAGATCGACCAGCAGATGTCGGAGACGCAGTCCGAGATCGCCGTGACGCAGTCGGATATCGACAGCAAGAAGACCGCGATCGGCGCGCTTCTGCAGAACGTTTACGAGACCGACCAGACGAGCCTTCTCGAGACGTTCCTGAAAAATCCCCAGCTTTCCGATTTCTGGAGCGACGCGGAGAACATCGCCTTGCTCCAGGACAATCTGCGCGTGGCTGTCCAGCAGACGACGGACCTGGAAACCCAGTTGCAGGGCAAGCAGCAGGACCTCGCGGCGTCGCGTACGGATGCGGCGAGCGCCCAGGAATACCAGCAGGCGCAGGCCGCGCAGATCTCGGCGACCCAGCAGGCGAAGAACCAGCTCCTCGCGCAGACGAAGGGGCAGGAGTCGAAATACCAGGCGCTCCTGACGCAGACCCAGGCCTCGGCGGCGCAGATCCGGGACCGCATCTTCCAGTTGATCGGCGGCGGCCAGCTTACCTTCCAGCAGGCGTACCAGTACGCCTCGTTCGCTTCGAGCGCGACCGGCGTCGACCCGTCGCTCATCCTCGCCGTGCTTGACCGCGAGTCGGCGCTTGGCCAGAACGTCGGGCAGTGCACTTATAAAACCGCCATGAGCCCGTCGAACATCCCGCTTTTCCTGGCGCTCACGCAGCAGCTCGGCCTCGATCCGAACACCATGCTCGTTTCCTGCCCGAACTCCGACGGTGCCTACGGCGGCGCGATGGGACCGGCGCAGTTCGTGCCTTCGACGTGGAACCTTTACGCTTCGGCGGTAAGTTCGATCACGGGCGACAACCCTCCCTCGCCGTGGAAGAACTCGGATGCGTTCACCGCGACGGCGCTTTACTTGAAGGACGCCATGACCGGATGCCAGGCGGTCTACAGCGCGCAGGTGGACATCGAGCGCTGCACGGCGGCGAAATATTACGCCGGCAGCCATTGGAAGAACTACCTGTGGACCTATGGCGAAGCGGTCGTTGACCGCGCGCAGGGCTTCGCGAGCGACATCGCGGAGATCACGAGCTAGCAGTATGGACCATTTTGAACTGGTTTCAAACAACCGGCCGGCGGGGGACCAGCCGAAGGCGATCGCATCGCTCGTTTCGGGTCTGGAGAAGGGATACCGCGACCAGACGCTGCTTGGCGTGACGGGGTCCGGGAAAACTTTTTCCATCGCGAACGTCATCGCGGAGACCAACCGGCCGACGCTCGTCATCGCGCACAACAAGACCCTGGCCGCCCAGCTGGCGAACGAGTTCCGCGAACTGTTCCCGCGCAACTCGGTGAACTACTTCGTTTCGTACTATGATTACTACCAGCCGGAAGCATACATCCCGTCGAGTGATACATTCATCGACAAGGAGGCGCTCATCAACGAGGAGATCGACAAGCTTCGCCACGCCGCCACGACCGCGCTCCTCACGCGCCGCGACGTGATCGTGGTCGCCTCGGTGTCCTGCATCTACGGCCTTGGCGCGCCGGACGTATACCGCGCGAACATTTTCCATTTCAAGGTAGGCGACCGCATCGACCGCAAGGACTTTTCCCGCAAGCTCGTCGAGCTCCAGTTCAACCGGACGAACGCCAACCTCACGCGCGCCACGTACCGCCTGCGCGGCGAGAACTGGGAGATCATGCCGGCCGACCGCGAGGTCATCTACAATTTCGAGGTCGCGGGCGGCGTCATCCGCGCGATCTATGAAGTGGACCCGGTGGCCGGTTTCCGTCCCAGCAAAACGCCCGCGGTGGCGGATGTCATCTTCGCGCCGGCAAAACATTTCATCACCGAGGCGCCGGCCCGCGAGCGGGCCATCAAGCTGATCCAGGAGGAGTTGAAGGGACAGCTGAAATATTTCGAACAGGAGAAAAAATTCCTGGAGGCCGAACGGCTCGAGCGCCGGACGAAGTTCGATCTCGCCATGATGCGCGAGGTGGGTTACTGCCATGGTATCGAGAACTATTCGCGCCATCTTTCCGGCCGGGCCGCGGGCGCGCCGCCGGACACGCTGCTCGATTATTTCCCGCACACGCCCGACGGCAAGCCGGATTTTTTGACGGTGATCGACGAATCGCACATGACCGTGCCCCAGCTCCAGGGCATGTTCAATGGCGATGCGGCACGCAAGGCAACGCTCGTCGAATACGGCTTCCGCCTGCCGTCCGCGAAGGACAACCGGCCGCTCCGCTTCGATGAGTTCGTGAACCGCATCGGGCAGACCATCTTTACGTCCGCGACGCCGGGCCCGTACGAGAAGGCCGAGAGCGAACAGACCGTGGAGCAGATCATCCGCCCGACGGGCTTGGTGGACCCGAAGATAACGATCCGCCCGGCGCGCGGCCAGGTGGAAGACCTCATCCCGCGCATCGAGGAGCGCGTGGCGAGGAAAGAGCGCGTGCTCGTGACGACGCTCACGAAGCGCATGGCCGAGGACCTTGCGGCGTATCTCGAGGAGCGTAAGGTGAAGGTGAACTATCTGCACAGCGACGTGAAGACGCTCGACCGCATCAGGATCCTGACCGACCTGCGGCGCGGAAAAATAGAAGTGCTCGTCGGCGTGAACCTCCTGCGCGAAGGCCTTGACCTGCCGGAGGTTTCGCTCGTCGCGATCCTCGACGCGGACAAGGAAGGATTCCTGCGGAGCGAGGTGTCGCTCATCCAGACGATCGGCCGCGCCGCGCGCAACGTGGAGGGCGAGGTCCTGATGTACGCTGACACCGTCACCGGTTCCATCGAGCGCGCGGTGAAGGAGACCGAACGCCGCCGCGTGATCCAGCTCGCCTACAACGAGGAGCACCACATCACGCCGCGCACGATCCAAAAGGCCATCACGGACATCCTGCCGTCCGAGGCCGCCGTCGAGAAGGTGCTCGCGCTCGAGACGAAGCCGGTGCCGAGATCGAAGACCGCGTTCGCGAAGCTCATCGCCGAGAAGGAGCGCGAGATGAAGGAGGCGTCGAAGCGCCTGGACTTCGAGCTCGCGGCGATCCTGCGGGACGAGATAAAGGAACTGAGCAAGAAAAAAATACAATAATCAGATGAAAAACAAAAGGAAGTTGATCTTCTTCGATTTCGATGGGGTGATCGCGGATTCTTTTTCCGCGGCCTTCGGAGTAAACAAAATGATGTCTCCATCAGTCAGTGAAGATGACTATCGCAAAAGGTTTGATGGCAATATCAATGAAAGTGCGGCGAATGTCCCGGCCAAGGAGGAACCGCGGACCGACATAGACTTTTTCAGGGAATATAGGCCTTTGCTTCTGAAAAGCCGGATATTTCCGGACGTGCCGGAGGTGATAAAGAAATTAGCCGGGGAATTTACCCTGGTCATTGTTTCTTCAACGATAACCAATTTGATCGCGGAATATCTGGAGCTCCATGATATCGAGCAGTGCTTCTCGGAGATCATGGGCAATGACGTCCATACGAGCAAGATCAAAAAGATCGAAATGGCGATGGAAAAATATGAGATTGCATCCGGCGATTGCTGGTTCGTGACGGACACCTTAGGGGATATCAAGGAAGCGCATCATGCCGGTGTGAAAACCATAGCGGTAACCTAGGGCTACCAGTCGCGGCAAAATCTCAGCCAAGGCCATCCCTTTGCCATGGTTGATACCGTGGATGAACTGCAGAAGATTTTGGAAGAAAATTAAGAAAAGATTAAATCAAATTTGACACCAATCTTT
>DATKMM010000042.1:0-5584 GCA_035541855.1 Minisyncoccota bacterium
GGCCGACCTGGTCGAGCGACGAGGCCATGGCGATGACGCCGGAACGGGAGACCGCGCCGTAGGTCGGGCTCATGCCGACCACGCCGCAGAAGCTCGCGGGCAGGCGGATGGAGCCGCCGGTATCGGAGCCGAGCGCGCCCAGCGCGAAATGCGCCGCGACGGCCGCCGCCGAACCGCCGGACGAACCGCCCGCGACGCGCGAAAGGTCGTGCGGGTTCCGGGTCGTCTTGAACGCCGAATTTTCCGTGGACGAACCCATCGCGAACTCGTCGAGGTTCGTTTTGCCGAGGAACACGGCTTTATGGTTCTTTAATTTTTTAATGACGCCGGCATCGTAGCTCGCGACGTAGCGTTCGAGGATCTTCGACGCCGCGGTCGCGGGCAGGCCCTGGATGAGGATGTTGTCCTTGATCGCAAGCGGCACGCCGGCGAGGTCGGGGAGCGTTTCATCCCGCGCGACCGCGAGGTCGACCGCTTCCGCCTCGCGCGCGGCCGATTCCTCGGCCAGGCTCAGGAACGCGCCGATCCCGCCGTCGCGCTCTTTGATATGCCGGAAGGATTCCTGCGCTACCTCCAGCGCGGAAAACTCCCTGTTCAGGAGACCGTCGTGGAACTTTTTGATCGTAAGGTCGCGGAGCGATTCCATGGTTGGCGGTGGTTGGCGTGCGGGTTATTCAAAGACCGGCGGGATCTTCAGGAATCCCGCTTTCGTTTCCGGGAACGCTTCGGTTCCGGCACCCCGGTTCGTGTTCTCGCGTTCGCCGTCCTCGCGGAGGGAATTTACGAGGTCCGTGCCGCCCGTCATCGGAGCGACCGCGGAGGTATCGAGCTCTTTCAGTTCGTTAAAACGTTCTAAAATATTGCCGAGGTCTTTCAGTAATTTCTCTTCTTCTTTCGGGTCGAGCTCGATGCGCGCCAGATCCGCCAGATGTTCCAGTTCCCGTTTGCCGATCGTGGAGGACATTATCCCTTATAGTAGCCCAGATCCCGCGCCTTTTCAACGTTCCGCGGCAACGAGCGCGCGGAACTGGTCGCCGCGGTCGTATTCGTTCCTGAAGATGCCGAAGCTCGTCGCGCCGGGGGAGAGGAGGATGATGCCGGGCGCCGACGGGCCGCCGATGCCCGCCGCGAGCGCGGCATCCAAAGCCGTCCTCATGCTGGGCGCCATGGCAACGGGGAAATCTTCCGGCAAAAGGGCCTTTATCTTTTCGCTCGCTTTTCCTTCGAAGAGGACGAGATACTTCACCGATCTTTGGACCTCGCGGGCGAATGCGGCAAACTCAAGTTCTTTATCATTGCCGCCGGCGATGAGCACGATCGGTTTGTGTTTCGCGGCGAGCGCCCGGAGCGCGGCGACGGCTGCTTCGGGCGTGGTCGCGTTCGAGTCGTTGTAAAATTCAATGTTCCGTTTTTCGCCGAGCGGTTCCAGCCGTCCTGGCAATCCGGCGAAGGTCCTTAAGACGGTTTTCATGGCCGCTTCCGGCACGCCGAACTCGCGCGCGGCGGCAACGGCGCAGGCGGCGTTCGCGCGGTTATGGTCGCCGGGCAGGGCGATCTCCCAGTCCGCGTCAGGCGCGGCGGGTTCGGCGTACCGTCCCGCGAGCGGTCCGAACCGGGCCTCTATTTTTTCCCTGATCCCGCGCGGCGCGATGAAGGCGTCGCCGGCCTTCTGGAACCGCGCGATGGCTGCTTTGTCCCGGAAGTAGCGGTCCATGTCGCCGTGGTAGTAGTTCATGTGGTCGGGGAGGAAATTCGTCCAGACGGCGAGGTTCGGGCTGATCCTGTCCTCTTCGAATCCCTGGAGCTGCCACGAGTCGAGCTCCAGGACCACGAGATCGCCACGGCCGACCTGGTCGATCAACGGGAGCGTCGCCGTGTCGCGTTCGTTCCCGCCGAGATGCGTCCGTTTGCCCGCCGCGCGGAGCATTTCGTAAATCAGGTGGGTCGTCGTGGATTTTCCGCGCGTCCCGGTGATGCCGACGATGGCCGGCCTGGCGGATGGGGCGGATCCGAAAGCAAGGCGGACGAAGAGCGAGGCGTCCATTTCGACGGGAATGCCGAGCTTGCGCGCGCGGGCGAGGAAGGGGGAATCGAGCGGCGCGTTCGGCGCGCGCAGGATCATGTCCCGGCCCTCGAAGTCCTCGAGCCGATGCCCGCCGAGATGGTAGACGATGTCCGGAAACTCCCGGAGCTGTTCCATCGCCGGCGCGAGCTCGGCCTCCGTCTTGAGGTCGGTCACGATGAGGTCGGCGCCCGCCGCCGCCAGGAATCGCGCGTCGCCGATGCCGCGTCCGAGGAGACCGAGTCCCATCAGGGTTATTTTTTTGCCGCGGAAGTCCATGCCTTATATAGTAGCCGCAGACAGGGAATAAAAAAAGCCGTGCGGCGCGGGGATTGCGCACGCACGGCGGGAAGGGGAAGTCAAGAGCGAGGGGCGGGCGGCGTCAGCACGGCACGAATTTTTTAACCGCGCCGACAAATGCCGAGATCGTTTGCGGGTCGGACAGCAACTGCGTGGAGTCGCCCGGAAACTGGACGTACTCCGTTCGCCAGGCCGCCGGGCGCGCCCTTTGGAAAAAGCGGCGATAGCGGTCGGTAACCTCCGGCGGAGCGGGCTGGCGCCGGAAGTGTACGAACAGGGCGTCGCCGGGCAGGTCCTTCGATGCCCGGAGCATCGCTATCGCGGGAGCCCCGGGAGAATCCGGCGTGACCCAGAAAAAACGCCTGAGCTGCGTCGTGGCCGGCAGCCCGGCTGCGGCGAGGGCGGCGACATGATTTCCCCGACCGAATCCAAGCAGGGAAAGCGGCTGTTCGCGGTTAACCATGCCGCCCATCAGTATTTCATCGATGATGACGCTTTTTATATGCTCGATCTGTCCCGTCTCGTCATCGTCGCGATATCGCGGCAGCGTTACGACGCAGAAGTTTGCCGCCGCAAGTTCGTGCAGGAGTCTGAAGGCCGCATAACAGAAATTTCCAACCGCCAATCCCGGAAGCACCAGGAGCGTACCGCGAGGGGTGGTACCGGGTGCTGCCGGAAGCTCGTAGAGTTCGATTCGATTCACTCTTTCAACCTCATGGATGATATAAAAACAACCACTTTAATCAAACGTACCCCATCATGCGTCGGATGTCAAAGCGCGCGCATGTTTTTGCATTCCGCGCCGATTTTAAGTATACTGTTCAGGTTCGCACGGCACGGCGTGCGCCGCGGCGCGGGAGGGTTGGGAAAGGTTTTCCGGGGAGCCCCATAAGCTCCCGAAGCAGGTCCGAGTCCTGCCCCCGCAACATTGTTTCAAAATCGGTCGGTTTCGGCTCTTTTGCGATGAGCGCATAGACGGGTTTGTATTGTAAATCCTGTACGATTCGGTTGTTGAGCGAAAGGTTCCAGAGTAACTCTTGGAGCAAGATTCTTTTTTCCTCCGGTTCTGCTTCGAGATAGTCGTTTCGCGCGGAAATGCCCTGTAAAAAGTGATTTTTGACCGGTTCCAGAGTTGAGAACTGGTCGTCGGCCTTGTTTTTCATTTTCTTGATCTCGGCTTTTACGGCAACCATTTCGTTCGCCAATGCCTTCATCTTGGGCGTGTAGATGGCCTCCGGCGTGATTTCGGCGGCGAAACTGTCCGCCAGCTTGGATTGTGCCGTCTCGATCTGTTGGAGGCGTTTTTCGAGCGTTTCCACGGACGAGGATGCGTAATGGTTTTCGTGGGCAAGCCGTTCCTTCGCCGCACGATACGCCAGTTCAACCAATTCGGTGTCGCATTGCAGTTTTCCGAGCTTCTCGCCGATGATCCCGTCGAGGTATTCGGAGCGCATGTAGACATGGTGCTGGTCGCATACGCGCTTCCCGTTCGTGCAGAAATAATAATCGTGGCCTTTGCGCTTGCTCGCCGTGATCGCGCACCCGCACTTCGCGCATTTCAGGAATCCGCGCAAATGGAAAAATCTTTTTTGCTGCCGCCCGTGCTGCTTCCCGTCCAATACGGCGTTCGCGGTGTCGTAGAGTTCCTTCGAGATGAGCGGCGTATGGTTGCCCTGATAATATTTCCCGTTGCGGAACATCACGCCCATGTAGAACGGGTCGCGGATGATGCGGTGGATGTGCCCCTTGCGCACCTTCGTGCCGGAGCGTGAGCGTAGCCCCTCGGCGTACATCGTGTTCACGATTTCCTGCAACCCTCTTCCGCCTTTCGCATAAAGTTCAAAGATGCGGGGGATGAACGGGGCGACTTTCTCGTCGAGATAGAGCGTTTTCGTCGCCTTTTCGTTCACATAGCCGAACGGGGCGTGGTTCGGCCAGCCGCCACGCTCCAACTTCGCGCGGTTGCCGCGCTTCACGTTCGCCGAGAGGTCATCGACATACTTCTTGGCGATGCCGAAGTCGAGCGTCATCATAAACTTGTCGTCGCTCGAATTGCGGAACGACTTTTCCGGCGTGCGGATTTCCTTGATGAAGCCCTTGTCCATAAGCTCGATCACGAGGCCGCCATCCACCATGTTGCGGGCGATGCGGTCGGGCTTCCACACGAGGAGGATGCACTCGCCGGATTTCTGGATGTATCTCAGCACCTCGCCGAAGATCGGCCGGCCGGACGATTTTGCCGACTTCGATTCCTTGAAAACCTTGGTTATCGTGAAGCCGTCGCGCTCGGCAAGGCGTTTGAGTTCCGATTCTTGAGAATCGATCGAAAGCACCTGCCGATCCTCGGCTTCGGTCGATTTCCGGCAGTAGGCGACGTATTTCATGGTTATTAAGGTTATAGGGTTATTTTGAGCCGCAGTCAATTTTCAGAGCCGCATTTTCTTAATCTCTTCGAGGGTTTCCAGCACTTCAGAGAAGTCATTATTTTTAAGAGAGATATTTTTTGAAATAATATTTGGCGGGAACGCTGGTTGGAAACCAGTCGAGGATTGGCGCGGTCTTTCTCGCGGCGGCATTACCGAAACGGTTTTCGCCTTGAACTGTTTTGATAACGCACTCGTTACCATTTTGGTAATTTTTTCAGAATCTGCGGTACTGTTTTGGTAACCGCGCCATCCAGCGGGATCGTTTATGCCGATCAGCCGTTCCTTGCCTTCAATCCGAACATCGATCACTTTCTTTATATATAATTTTCTCAATGCAAGCGCAATTCCGCTTGGCCAGAGCTTCGCCATCCGAAAATCAAGATTTCTCAAGTTGGCGTACCGATGGTGAAATCCGTAGGATGTGCGGACGATGACAAGGAGCACTTTCATTTCCCTAGCGGAAAACCCGCCAGAAATAATCGCCTCCAATAATTCATGCGGGAATCTGGTATATCCCTTCATGGCCGTTTCGTTTTCTTGCCGCGCCTTCTCGTTTCTATTTTTTGAAGCGTGAGAAAGATGGCGGCGAGCGACCGCAGATATTCCTGCGCCTGATCGGGCGTGATGCGGGTGCGGTAATGTTCCCACGCATAGTCGATCATCTCCTGCGTCAAGGTATCGCTGAATTGCTCCATGGAGCCAGTTTTGCATGAGGGCGCGGCAATAAATTCCGCTTTGCGACAAAAACCCGATATATTTCCTTCGTTTTTCTTATCCAACTTTGGGCGCGAAACCG
>DATKMM010000043.1:0-6127 GCA_035541855.1 Minisyncoccota bacterium
CACTTCGTCGCTGCGCAACGCCTTGACCGTCGCGTTCGTCGCGACGGGCACGAGGGACGGCGTCAGCACCTCGCCGTGCGGCGTCCTCAAAACTCCCAAGCGCGCCCTGCTCCGCCGCGACCGCTTCAAGATCGTGAACCCTATCACGTCCTGGTCACTGATCCCCTAATTTCCGTTCGCATTCCGCTATTTCGGCATCTACCCTCTCAAGCGTCGCCTGGATCCTGTCATGTTCGCCGCTATCCCCCGGGGCGCCTTCGCCGTAGACGCCGCCGTTACCGAGATTCCCCAGCTCCATCTCCAACCTCTTCCGGTTCTCCCTGAGCTTTTCCAATTTCAACCTTAAAACATCAGGTTCATCGCCGATCTGCTCGCGGCTCGGAAAAAATCTCTCGAACATACTCCTATTATAGCAAATGCCGGACGCACGGTATACTTAACGTATGCCATCCCGCAAGGAGCTCCTGGCCCGCGCGCGCCGCTGGTACGCCCGCATCGAAAAGCCGTTCTCGTCCATCTCGCTCATCGCCGGTTTCGTGTTCGACGCCATCGCCCTCCAGCGCGTCGACGAGTTCTGGGAGAACTTCTGGGTCGTCGTCCACCTCGCGATCGTCGTCACGTGCGCCCTGCTCATCAACCTGATGGACAACGCCGGCAGCGACGAGGAGAACCCGGAAAAGCTCCATTTCTGGCTCGTGAACGTCATGCAGTTCTTCTTCGGCGGCATTTTCTCCACCTTCCTCGTCTTCTATTTCCGGAGCGGCACCATCGTCGCGAGCTGGCCGTTCCTCGTCATCCTTGCCGCCGCATTCATCGCGAACGAGCGCCTCAAGCGGCACTATGCCCGCCTGACGTTCCAGGTTTCGCTCATCTTCCTCTCCTTCTACGCCTTCGCCATCTATCTGATGCCGATCCTCCTGCACGAGATCAGCACCGCCGTATTCCTGCTTTCCGGCGCCGTGAGCATCGCGGCCATCGGCATCTTCATCGTCGTCCTGCGGATATTCTCGCGCGAGCGTTTCGCCGGCAGCAAATGGTACCTCCGGGGCTCCATCGCCGCCATCACCATCGCGGTGAACGCGCTCTATTTCCTGAACCTCATCCCGCCCCTGCCGCTTTCGCTCAAGGACGCCGGCGTCTACCAGTCGCTCGTCGTGAACAGTCCGGGGAACTATACCGTCCAGGCGGAGGACCAGGGCCCGCTCGCATTCTTCGCCTGGAGCGAGACCCTGCACGTCGCCCCCGGCGCGCCGGTCTATGCCTACACCGCCATCTTCGCGCCGACCGCGCTCAGCACGAACATCATCCATGAATGGCAATACTATGACGCCGCGCAGGGCGGATGGACGACGCGCGAGCGCATCACGCTCGCGGTGACCGGCGGCCGCGACGGCGGA
This sequence comes from Minisyncoccota bacterium, assembly GCA_035541855.1. Classification (GTDB taxonomy): domain Bacteria; phylum Patescibacteriota; class Minisyncoccia; order UBA6257; family 2-01-FULL-56-20; genus JAJXYP01. Next base: position 1,398 of record DATKMM010000043.1, read on the forward strand.
TGGCGCACCTTTTCCGAAGAACCGGCGCCCGCGGCCGGCCCATGGCGCGTGAACGTCGAAACTTCCCGGGGCGAGCTTATCGGGCAATTAAGGTTTAATATAATAGTGACCAGCACGCCGGCCGCGCTGGCCACGGTCGCCATAGATTAACCCTTATCACCCTGCTACCATGCCGACGGAATACCTCGCCCGCGCCAAAAACGAACTGACCGAACACCTGGTCTACCACCAGCTCGCTTTGCGCGAAAAGAACCCGGAAAACCGGGCGCTGCTCGAACACCTCTCCGCGCAGGAAAAGTCGCATTACGAGTTCTGGAAAAAGCTCGCCGGCGGCGGCGAGGTCAGGCCGTACGCCGCGAGCCGGTACGGCGTCCCGCTTCTCCGGACCGTCTTTGGCGTCACCTTCATCACGAAATTCCTCGAATCGCACGAGGAGGATTCGGTCGCGACCTACGAACGGATGCTTGGCGAGATCCCCGAAGAACACCGTCCGCGCCTCCGCGAGATCATCGAGGACGAACGGAACCACGAACGGTCGCTCATCAGCGGGCTCGCGGAAAAACGCGTCGCATACGTCGGCTTCATCGCGCTCGGCCTCGCCGACGCCATCGTCGAGATCACCGGCGTCCACGCCGGCTTCCTCGGCGTCACCGGTTCCACGCTCATCGCCGGCATTTCCGGCGTCATCGTCGGCTTCGCGGCGGCGATCTCCATGGGCTCGGCCGCCTACCTCCAGGCGAAGCAGGACGCCGGGCGTTCCGCCATCACTTCCGCCTTCGTCACCGGCATCTCCTACCTCTGCTCGGTCGTCGTCCTGGCGCTCCCCTACTTCCTCATCCGCACCATGCTCACCGCGTTCGCCGTCTCCACGTCGGCCGGCCTCGTGCTCCTCGCGACCTTCACGTTCTACGGCGCCGTCCTCTTCGACCGGAAGTTCCCGCACGAGTTCGCCGAATCCGCATCGCTCATGCTCGGCACCGCGCTCGCGACCTTCCTGCTCGGCAACGTCATCGGCGGCATTTTCCACCTGACGCCGAACAGCTTCTGACGCCGCGCCCTTTGGTATAATAAATTCATGAAAACCAAATATCTCGGGGCGGTTTTAGCCGTCGGCTTCGCGTGCCTGGTCGCGGCGCGGCAGGCCAGGGCGCAGACGGCGGCGGTCCTTCCGGCGGCGCCGGCCAGCATCAGCGCGTCGGCCCTCGCGAACGGGACGGTCAACGTTTCATGGGCCCAGGCCACCGATACGGCGCTCGCCGGCTACTACCTCTACCGGAACGGCGCCTTCATCGCGAGCATCCCCGGCTATACCTATTACATCGACGCGCCGGCAAGCGGCGTCTATTCCTATACCGTTTCCTCGTATGACATTTACGGGAACATCTCGCCCCAAACCACCCCCACGGCGGCGCTCTCCGTCGTCGGCGACACCATACCGCCGACCGCACCAACCGACCTTGTCGCCACCCCGTCCTCATCCTCCATCCAGCTCTCCTGGGGCGCTTCGACCGACAACGTCGGCGTGGTCGGCTACTATATTTCCCGCAACGGCATCCGGATACAGACCACGAACCCCATCTCCGGGACAACCTACACCGACACCGGCCTCGCGACCGGCGTGGCGTACACCTACAGCGTGATCGCCTATGACGCGGCGAGGAACACCTCCGCGCCGGTGAACATCTCCGCGACCACCCTGCTCGACACCCAGCCGCCGAGCGTACCGGCCGGCGTCATGGCGGCGGCCGCTTCCCCCACCCAGATCAACCTTACCTGGCAGCCGTCGTACGACAATGTCCAGGTCAGCGGCTACGCCATCTACCGTAACAGCACGCTGGTCACAGACACGAACACCACTTCGACCTCGTACTCCGACACCGGCCTCACGCCGCAGACAACCTATTCCTACCGCGTCGCCGCGTATGACGAGGTCGGGAATGCGTCCGCGCAAAGCCTGCCGCCGGTCTCGGCGACGACCATGCCGCAGGACTTCACGCCGCCCTCGACGCCGCCGGGCGTCACGGTGACCGCGACCTCGCCCACCGCCGTGACGATCGCGTGGCAGCCGTCCACGGACAACGTCGCCGTCGCCGGATACTACGTCTACCGCGACAGTTCCGAGATCGCGACCCTCCCCTCTAGCACGTTGAACTACCAGGATTCCGGCCTCGCGACCGGCACGGCCTATCTTTACACCGTCGCCGCGTACGATACCTCGAACAATATCTCGCCCATCGCCGGCCACTGGGTCACCACCCCCGCGAACGCGGCGGCCATACCGGCAGCTCCGGCAGCACCTGCCGCGCCAACCACAGCACCGACCACGACGCCGGCACCGGCAACACCGTCGGGCGCTCCGGCGCCGGCGCCGGTGAGCACCCCTCCCTATACCTTCACTGCCACCCTCTCCATCGGTTCGACCGGCACCGCCGTGCAGGCGCTCCAAACCTTCCTGATCGCCCAGGGAGACCTCGGCCCGGCCTACGCGACCGGATATTTCGGTTCGCTCACCCAGGCCGCCGTCCAGAAGTTCCAGTGCGCGGAGGACATCGTCTGCTCGGGCAGCCCCGCCGCGACCGGCTGGGGAACGCTCGGACCAAAAACAAGGAAATCAGTCAACGCCTTGGAATAACCCTTGTTTTTGCTATACTTAATGAAAGGAAACCAAAGGTCGGAAAATTTTACGAAATTGCTATGAACAAAAAGGGATTGATCGAAGCGGTCATGAAGGCCGCGGAGATCGATACGAAAGCAGCGGCAGAGCGGGCGGTTGATGCCGTTTTCGACACGATCGTGAAGACGATGGGCCACGGCGAGGAGGTCGCGGTCACGGGATTCGGCACGTTCCGCGTCGCCAAGCGCGCCGCGCGCGAGGGCCGGAACCCGAAGACGGGCGAAAAGATACAGATCAAAGCGTCCATCAAGCCGAAGTTCCGCGCCGGAAAGCTTCTGAAGGAAGCCGTGCTGTAAGCAGGAAAAGGATCCTTTTCTTACCGAAAAACCCCGCCATCCCCGGCGGGGTTTTTCTAGCAATTTGCGTGTCTACTGCCCCGCGGCCGGCAGGAGCGTCTGGATGAGGCCGTTCAGGTCGGAGAACTTCTGATAGGTTCCGGCGAGCGTCTGGAGGGACTGCCGGATGAGCGTGAGCGACTGGTTGGGCGCCTGGAACTGCTGGAGCGCCGCGAACGCGGCGGCATTCCCGTTCCCGGCCTGTTCGAGCGAGGCCTGGGCGGCGCTGTAGCTCGCCTGGAGCTCGTTGTTCTGCGAAGCGGTCTCGATGAGGTCCACCACGCGCCCGGTCTGGGTCAGGCGGTTTTGCGCCGTTTCAAAGAGCGGCTGGTTTTCGGACCACAGGATAAGGTTGTTCGCCTCCCCTTCGAGGGGCGCGTAGTTCGCCGCGCGCCAGGCCAGCACGTCGCGGGCGACCGCTTCCGTGCCGCTGATACCGGCATCGGCCAGCTTGCCGGATTCCGTATTGTAAAAATTCACCGCGTCGTCCAGTTTGTCCGAAACCTGCGACTGGACCGTCGCCGCCGCGCCCGTCATCGCCGTCCCGTTGAGCGACTGCTGCAGCGCCTGGGCATCGCTTATGGCGCACGCCAGCGTCTCGCCGAGCAGCTGCTTCCGGAGCGCGAGCTCCTGGCCCAGCTCCTGCGCGGGGGTCAGGTCGGGATTCGTCTGGATGGCCTGGAGCGCCGCGAAGTCAGCCGCGGAGGGCGTGCAATCATCGCCGCCGGAAGCCTGCGCCGGCGGCGCGGTCTGCGCATGCGCCGCGCTCCCCGCGAAAGCGGATGCGAAGACGGATCCCGCCAGGAATATGGTTGCGATTTTTTTCATATATATCGCCGCGCGTTACTGCGCGAGCTGCTGCAGCGCCTGGTCAACGGAGATCGGCGTCGAGGAAGCGGTCGAACTCGCAGCCGCCGCCGAGCCGGAGGTCGAAGACGAAGCGCTGCCCGTGGAGCTGGCCGCCGCCAGCGACGCGGCGAGCGGCTTGAAGATCTGCCCGCTCGCGGCGACCGCGGTGGATGCGCCCGCCGCCGTGCTCGATTCGTCGTACGCGACATCCGCCAGCTGGATCTGGATATCGACCGCCTGCGCCTCCGCGCGGAGCGTCGCCGGATCGATCACGGAAAACTGGACCGGCGCGATGGGCGAAGAAGAATTTGGAAATTGGCCCGTCAGCACCAGCACGAAGAACACGGTGAGCGCCACCGCGGCTCCCGTTTCGAAAACCGCCACCGCCCTCCGCCAGAACCGCCACGGCTCGCGCGGCGCGGTCGCCAAAATCGCCCGCTTGGAACTTTCCCTGAACGCGGGATCCGGCTGGATGGTCTTCAATTGTTCGAGGGTTTCAAAAAGATTCATCTTTTAATAAACGTTTTAGCTCCTGGATGGCGCGGTGCTGCATCAGCTTGACGGCCCCTTCCGTTTTGCCGAGCGCCGCCGCCGTCTCCTTCAGTGAAATGTCTTCGACGTACCGCAGGATGACCACGTCCTGGTAATCCGGCTTCAGCTGGCGGATCGCCCGCCCGACCGTTTCCATCGCCAGTTTCGCCGGAAGCGCCGACTCGACCGACGCCGCAGCGGCAAATATCTCCGGATCCACCGCCTCGATCGCCACCGTCGCCTTCTTTGCGCGGTAGTGGTCGACGATCTGGTTCCGTGCGATCTGGTACAGCCAGCTCGAGAACGGATGCCCGCGGTGCTCGTACCCCTTCACATTCTGC
>DATKMM010000044.1:0-3880 GCA_035541855.1 Minisyncoccota bacterium
TTCTGCGTGCGTCCGCAATGGCGAAGGGCGAGCCGCTCTGGAAGCATATCCGCGGCGGGTTCGGGATGCCCGTACCGCATTCGCGCGCGGTCGTCCATCCGCGGTTGTTCATGAACGTCGTGAACGGGGGCCTGCACGCAGGCAACGATCTGGATTTTCAGGAATATTTAATAATCCCGAAAGCGGGCACGTTCCGGGAGTCCGTGGAGATCGGGACGGCGGTGTATCGCGCACTGGGCGACGCCCTCGCGCGGGCGAAGGGGCGGGGAGCGAGGAATCTTGGCGACGAGGGCGGCTATGCGCCGAACTTCAAAGACGATCTCGAGCCGTTCCGTATTTTGCGCGCGGTCACCAGGAAATTAAAACTATCGGAAAAGGTTGATTTTGGCATGGATGCGGCGGCGACCGACATCAAGGGGCTGAAGCCGGACGAACTGGCGGACGTATACGTAAAACTTGCGCGGGAAGATGGATTTATCTATCTCGAGGATCCGTTCGCCGAAAATGCTTTTGGCGCGTTCGCGCTCTTCACGGCGCGGTTCGGCGGTAATGGCGGTACCGGCGGCAAGCCGCTTTGGATCGCGGGCGACGACCTTACCACGACGAATGTCCGGCGGATGGAGCTTGCGCACGCCGAGCGGAGCGTGAATGCAGTGATCATAAAACCGAACCAGATCGGCAGCGTGACGGAGGCGCTTGACGCGGTGCGTGCGGCGCGGAAGTACGGCTGGGCGGTGGTGGTCTCGCACCGCAGCGGCGAAACAAACGATGACTTTATCGCGGACCTCGCCTATGGCATCGGGGCGGACGGCCTCAAGCTCGGCGCCCCCGCCCGCGGCGAACGCGTCGCCAAATATAACCGGCTGCTCGCGATCGAAAAAAAATGACGCTTCTCATCAGGAACGTTCGGATCTTAGGCGGGGCGGGCGAACATCCCGGACCCTGCGACGTTTTTGTGAGCGGTGAAAAGATCTCCGCGATCGGCAGTTTCCCCGATAAAAAAGCAGACGAAGCGCTCGACGGCCAGGGTGCCTACCTCAGCCCGGGCTTCATCGACGTCAACACCGATTCCGACCACTATCTCACGCTGTTCGACCATCCGGGCCAGGAGGACTTCCTCAGGCAGGGCGTGACGACCATTTTCGGCGGCATGTGCGGCGCCTCGCTCGCGCCATTGCTCTACGGCACGCTCGAGTCGGTCCGCAAATGGGGCGGTTCCGAAGACACGATCAACGTTGATTGGCACACCATGGCGGAATTTCTCGCAGCCGTCGACCAGCGTCCGTTCGCGGTGAATTTCGGCACGCTCGCCGGACACGGCACCATGCGCCGCGCGATCGTCGGCGACGACATCCGCGCCCTGACCCAGAACGAGCTTGCCGTTCTCTCCGGCATGCTCCGGAAGGCGATGGAAGAGGGCGCCTTCGGCCTCTCGACCAACCTTGGCGCGGTGCACGCGCAGAAAGCGTCCTACCCGGAGATCAGGTCGCTCGCGCAGATCGTGAAGGACCGCGGCGGCATTTATGCGACGCATCTCCGCAGGCCGGGAGCGGGGATGGACGGCTCGGTCGAGGAAACGATCAGATTGGCCAGGGATACCGGCGTGAAGGCGCTCGTGAACCATTTCGTCCCCGTTCGCGGCGCGGAGAAGGACTACGAAAAAGCGTTCGAAGCGATCGAGATGCTGCCGGCGGAGGTTGATGTCCGTTTCGATATCTATCCGTTCGACGCCATGCTGTCGCCGTTCTATACCTTCCTGCCGGAATGGGTCCGCGGCGGCGGGTTCGAGGTCATGCTGGCGAACATCCGGGAAGAATGGCTGGTGCCGAAAATATTGAAGGAGATGCAACCCATCGAGGCGGACCGTTTGAGCATCGCGCAGGCGCCGGGCAACGATTTTCTGGTAGGGAAAACGCTGGCCGATCTCTGCGGGATGTACGGCGTGAAGGACGGCCGCGAGGCGCTCCTGAAACTGATGGTAACGACGAAGATGCGTGGCGTGGCGTTCTACCGAAACCTGGACGGGGACCTCATCAAACGGGCCATGGCCTCGAAGCGGGCGTTCATCGCGTCGAATGCGGCAAGTTTCGGCGTGAAGGGGAGTGTCGGGCGCCAGCTGAAATCGGAGCGGACGACCTCGACCTTCGTTAAATTTTTAAAAATGGCCGAGGATGAAAATTTCATGCCGCTCGCGGACGCGATCCGGAAGATCACGCTCGAGCCGGCGGTGAAGTTCGGGCTCATCGGGCGGGGCGAGATAAAGGAAGGGAACTACGCGGACCTCGCATGCTTTAAGAACGGCGAGGTGAAGTTCACGGTCGTGAACGGCAAGGTCGTCGTGAAGGATGGGGAGTTCCTGGACCGGTTCCCCGGCAAGGCGCTCCGCCACGTATAGCCGCAAACGCATGGCACGCTCATCCCGCACGGCAGGCCACGCTCCGGACTATTTCTTTTTGGCGGTCGTCGTGTCGCTCCTGGTGTTCGGCCTCGCGATGCTCGCTTCCGCTTCGTCGGACCTCGGCAAGACGCAGTTCAACAACAGCTACTATTATCTCGAGCACCAGTTGCTCTATGGCGTTTCGCTCGGCGCGGCCGGCTTCGCGCTTGGCTACTTCATCCCGTACCAGAAGTTCAAAAAGTTCGCCTTCCCGCTGCTCATCGTAAGCATCGCGTGCCTCGCGCTCGTGTTCACGAAATTCGGTTCGACCATCAACGAGACGAACCGCTGGCTCCGGTTCGGCCCGCTGAGCTTCCAGCCGGCGGAGCTGATGAAGCTGACCTATCTTATTTACCTCGCCGCCTGGCTTTCCAGCACGAAGCTCAAACGGACATCCGATTTCCAGAGCGGGCTCCTGCCGTTCGCGCTTGTTTCCGGCCTGATCGCCGTCCTGCTTTTGCTCCAGCCGGCGACGAGCACGGTCGCCATCCTGCTCGCCTCCGGCCTTGCGGTGTATTTCGTGAGCGGCGCGCCGGTGCGGTATATCGCCGGTTTCGTCGCGGTCGGCGCGGTCGCGGTCGGGCTCCTGATCCTCGTCACCCCATACCGCCTGGCGCGCATCACGGGATTCCTGAACCAGAACGCCAACACGCAGGGGCAGAACTACCAATTGAACCAGGCGCTCATCGCGATCGGCTCCGGCGGCCTGACCGGCCAGGGCTACGGGCAGTCGGCGACCAAGGCAAGCTATCTGCCCGATCCGATCAACGATTCCATCTTCGCGGTCGTGGGCGAGGAGCTCGGGTTCATCGGCGCCGGGACCCTCATCGCGCTTTTCGGCATGTATACCTTCCGGCTGTACTGGCTCGCGCGCGAAACCGGCGACCGGTTCGGGCGTTTGCTTCTGATCGGCTTCGGTACCGTCGTCGCGCTCCAGGCTTTCGTCAACATGGCGTCCATTTCCGGCGTCATCCCGCTGACCGGCGTGCCGCTCCCGTTCGTAAGCTACGGCGGGACCGCGCTCGCGATCTTTCTCACCATGAGCGGCATCGCGCTGAACGTTTCGCGGTATACTTAAAGAAACCTTAAATTTCCATGGACCAGACCTTTCGCGTGGTGCTCACCGGCGGCGGGAGCGGGGGGCACATTTATCCGCTGCTCGCCGTCGCCGACGCCCTGCAAAAAAAATCGGCCGCGCTCGGCTTTTATGAAGAGCTCAGCTATCTCGGCCCGAAGGACGGCTATGCGCCGCTCTTCGAGGCGCGCGATATCGCGATCACGCCGATCGCCGCCGGCAAGATGCGGCAGTACGCCTCGGTGCGGAACTTCACGGACATCCCGAAATTTTTTATCGGCTTCATCCAGGCATTGTGGAAGCTCTATTGGATCATGCCTGATATCATTTTTTCGAAGGGCGGCACGGGCGCCCTTCCGGTCGTCGCG
>DATKMM010000045.1:0-5102 GCA_035541855.1 Minisyncoccota bacterium
TTCACGTTCGATAACCAGGACAGCGAGCCCGTCACGATAACCGGCCTGACGATCGACGCGTCCTTCAACGGACTGAACACTTCGACCAGGCCGCTCCTCCTCCGGTTCGAAGACCCCGCGACCGGCTCATCGCTCTACGATTATCATATGGAAACGCTGCCCGGCGGCTCGGCGGCGGGCGTTTCCATCCCGCTTTCCTTCACGATCGCGCCCGGCATCCAGAAGATGCTTCCCGTGCAGGCTCTCGGCGTGAACATCTTGCAGGTGGACGGAACGAGCCCGGCGATCATAGTCACGCTCCGCGGCGTGAACGTCGGCGCTGGCAGCGGCGTATCAGTGCGGATGGCAACGCCGCAGATAAACTGGTCGTGCACCGTCCCCGTCGGCGGGTACAACCCCTACGCGACCAGCAGCCCGTTCCTCACCGGCCAGGCCTGCGGGAGCTGAAAAAACAGGGGCCGGAGTTTTCGGGTGGACCCAGGGAGAATCGGACTCCCGCCTCCGCAATGCGAATGCGGCGTAATACCACTTTACTATGGGCCCGGTATTGAGACGATTATAGCGGATTACGGCTCCAGTTTCAACGACACCACCTTCGAACTGCCGTCCTCGTCGAGCGTGATGCCGTAGAGGATCTCGGCGGCCTCCATGGTGGCGCGGTTGTGCGTGACGACGATGAACTGCGTGTGTTTCGAAAACTCGCGGAGCATCTCGCTGAAGCGGCGCGCGTTGCGTTCGTCGAGCGGCGCGTCGATCTCGTCGAGCACGAGGAACGGCGGCGGGCTGACGGACACCATCGCGAAAAGCGCGGCGATGCCGACGAGCGACCGTTCGCCGCCGGAAAGCGAATCGAGCGACGTGATGCGCTTGCGGGCGAGCTTCAGTTCGATCTCCACGCCGCCGTCGCGTTCGGCGAGCGGATCGATCTCGTCCGCGATGACCGGTTCGCCGTCTTCCGGCTCTTCGGCGGCCGCCGGCTCCTTCGGTTTCCGCACCTTCAACTTCGCGCCGCCGCCGCCGAACATCAGGCCGAAAAATTTATCGAACTCTTCATTGATCTTATGCAGGGACCTTTCGAACTCCGTTTTGATCTTTTCCGAAAGCTCCTGCATCAGCTCCGCGAGGTCAGCCGCGGCCTTCTCGAGGTCCTGCGATTCCTTCGTTAAAAATTCATAACGCGCTTCCGTGTCCTCGGCCTCCTTCATGAGCGCGTGGTCCACTTCGCCGATGGACGCCAGGTCGCCGCGCAGGCGGAAGATGCGCCGCTCCGCCTCGGCGAGTTCGGTGCCCGAAAGGCCGGCCTCCTCGCGGAAATCGGCGAACTCCTCCGCCCGGCGTCCGGCCTGTCCGATCTGGCGCAGGACCTCATCGCGGCGCAGGTCGAGGCGTTCCTTCTCGAGCACGCGTTCGCGGTTTTGGTTCTCCCAATCCCCAATTTTGTCCTTCGCCGCCTGCACTTCGGCCACGGCGGTCTTAAAAACTTTATAAAATCCTTCCTGGCCGTCCTCAAGCGATCTTTCGCGCGCATGGAGCGACGAGATCTCTTTTTCGAGCGACCGCAGGTTGTCCGTCAGGGTTTGCAGTTCGCGCTTCAGGCCGTCGGGCACGACTGCCTTCCCGCGGCTGCCCCCGGCGGCGGGACCCGCGGGATGCTCCGCCTCTTCGAGCGCAATGCCGATCTCCTCGAGGATGTTTTCCACGACCGCCTGCAGCTCGCGCGGATCCTCTTCGAGCGCGAGCTCGAGCTCCGACTTCATTTTCCTGACGAGGTCAACCAGCCGCTCGAGCTCGGCGTTTCCCGCGGCGGCCGCGCCATGCCGGTCGCCGGCGGCCGGCTGGGTCGCCGCGATCTCGATCTGCGCCTCAAGCCGGCCGAGGTCCTTTTGCAACGCACTGCGACGTTCGGTAAGCGCCCGGATTTCGTCTTTTATTTTCGCGAGTTCCTTTTTTTCCTCCGGCTGGCCCGCCTCCACCTTGGCCTGGCGCTCTTCGGCTTCGCTTAATGATTTTTTAAGGCCCGCCAGCCGGGCATCATCGGCCGCGATCGCTTCCGCGACCACTTTCCCCTTGACGCCCAGATCGCGCAATTGAGACCCGAAAAACCGGTTTTCAAGCGAGCGCAATTCCTCCTCGAGCGCCCCGCGCCGCTCCCACCGGTTCGTCTGTCGCTTCAGCGAGCGCAGGTGCGGCAGGATCTCCTCGATGAGCGCCTTCGTCTTGTCGAGGTTGATGCGGCTGTTCTTCAGCCGGCGTTCGGCGTCGGCCTTCTTCAGCTGGTATTCGCGCAGACCGAGGATCTCTTCGATCATTTCGCGGCGCTCCATCGGCGACGACCGGATGAAGAGGTCGCTGTCGCCCTGGCCGATGATGATCATGCCCCGGCTGCCGAGGCGCGCTTTCGCGAAAAAATCGACGAGGTCACGCAGGAGCACCTCGGACTGGTTCAGGAGATACTTACTGTCGCCGCCGCGCGTGATCTGGCGCGTGACCACCACTTCTTCGAAATCCACCGGAAAGAACTTGTTCTTGTTCTCGAAATGAAGGCTGGCCGAGGCCGCGCCGACCCGCGCCCGCTTCGGCGTACCGGCGAAGATCAGGTCCTCCACCTTTCCGCCCCGCAGGTTCTTCGCGTCGCGCTCGCCGAGCAGCCACCGGATCGAGTCTACAATGTTGGATTTTCCGGATCCGTTCGGGCCCACGATGGCCACGATGCCCGCCGGAAATTCCAGGACCGTCTTCCCGGCGAAAGATTTGAAACCGTTCAGTTCGAGCCGCTTCAGGAAATGGGCCATGCTACCGGTATTTCGCGAGCGCGTTCTTCGCCGCTTCGACTTCGGCCTCTTGTTTCGACGGGCCGTTGCCCGAAGCGATCAGTTTGCCGTTAAAATACACTCCCATCTTGAACGTGCGCTGGTGCGCCGGACCGGATTCATCGAGCACTGCATAGGTCGGGGTCAGCTTCAGTTTTTCCTGCACCACCTCCTGGAGCTCGCTCTTGGCATCTTTGTAACTTTTTGTTTTGAGCACTTCATCGAGGTTGTTCATGACGTTTTTCTTCACGAAAACGCGGACCTTCTCAAGCCCCTGGTCGACGTACATCGCGCCGATGACCGCCTCGATGGCGTTCGCCAGGATGACCTCCCGCGCGCGGCCGGTGTCCTTCCGTTCGCCGCGCGACATCATGATGAAATCCTGCAGGCCGATGCGCTCGGCCACCCGCGCGAGGATCTGGTAGTTCACGAGCGCCGCCCGCAGGACGGTGAGCTGGCCTTCCGGCTGTTCCGGGAATCTATCAAAAAGCTCCTCGCTCACGAGGAGCTCCAAAACGGCGTCGCCGAGATATTCCAGGCGCTCGTTGTGCGGCAGGCGCCACCGCGGATATTCGTTGAGGTACGAGCGGTGCGTCAGGGCCTCGACCAGCAGGTCCCCGTTCCTGAATTTGGCGCCGAGTTTTTTTTCCAATGCGGACGTATCCATGATAACAGGGTGCGGCGCTTATTTTTCTTCCCCGCCGCCGTGGTTCATTTCGCGATAGATCGTTCCCAGCACGCCGTTCACGAAGCGCGCCGCGTTCGGCCCGCCGTAGTTCTTGGCGAGCTCGATGGCCTCGTTGATGGCGACCTTCGGCGGCACTTCGTTGTGGTCCGCGAAGAGGAGCTCGTAAAGACCGATGCGCAGGATATTGCGGTCGATGATGGCGATCTTTTCGAGCGGCCATTCCGGCGCGGCCTTGCGGATGATGTTGTCGATCTCGGTAAAATGGGAGGCGACACCCTGCAGGATGCGCCATCCGAACTCCGGCTCATCAACGCCCGGAGCGAACTCGGCCATGTTCCGTTCGAGGATATCGGTGATATCCCGTTTCTTGTCGTAAAAATCCCACTCGTATAACGATTGAAGAACAACGGTCCTGATTAAGTGCCTGGTCGCCATGAATTGTTAATCTACAACCAATGAACCCATAAGCGCCAGCGGGAGTGTTATTTCTTCCCGCATTGCGGACAAACGCGGTGGGCCATCTTTGGCGCGCCGCAGTTTTTGCAGACCAGCAGGCGTTCCTTTTTCATAGCCAAATGGGACCGCCGCCGGCCGGTTTTCCCTTTGGTATGATGTTTGGTTGGTACGCCGCCCATAGAAGATATGATATTTTAATCCGGGATAAAGGTCAAGCGGTGCATAGCGCAGGGGCCGAGCTTGGCGAGCGCGTCGAGATGCCGGCTGGTGCCATATCCTTTGTGCACCTCGAAGCCGTAGCCGGGATGGCGCTTGGCAAGCTGGCACATGAACCGGTCGCGCTCGACCTTGGCGATAATAGAAGCGATTTTCACCGCAGCGATCTTTTCATCGGCTTTTACGATCGTTTTGGCGCGCGGGACGCGTTCTTCCTGCCATTTTCGGCCCTTCAGGAACAGGCCGCCATCGAGACAGACCCTGAAAACCCCGCGGTTCCGGCGGCTGATGGCGGCGGGTGCCAGCTTCCTGACAGCCCGCAGGGCGGCCAGGTTCGCGGCGCCGGAGATGTTCAGCCGCTCGATCCCCCGCGGATAGACCCGTGCGGCGGCGAACCGGACGCCGGGATGTTTTGAAAGGTAGGCGTACCAGTCCTCGCGCCGGGCCGGACTCAGTTTTTTGGAATCTTTTAATTTTCCGGGGCCGCCGCGGAATCGCGAACCCGGCCGCACGGCCGCCGCCGCGACGACGACCGGTCCCGCCAGCGCCCCGCGCCCGACCTCGTCGACGCCGATCACTTCATGTACTGCCATGTCATCGGATCGATGTCGCCGTCCGCCTTGAAAAGCATGGCTCCCCGCAATTTATATTTCTTCGCCAGCGTTATCTCGTCATTGATGGATTGCGCGTCCGGGAAGCTGATGAAAAACGTCGTCGTCGCGTTCGCGGGGGGATCTACGAGCACGGCTGGCTCGACCGGCGAAAGGACGGTCGAAACAAGCGACGGCGAAACATCTATATAGGTGGTGGAAGCGAACGTCAGGCTCAGCTCGTCGGCGTTGTTGCGCACCGGGGCGGTGCTGATGGAATCCGCGCGGTCCATGGCATCCATGTAATCGAACGCCCGCACGCGCGCATACGTCGTGACGCCG
>DATKMM010000046.1:0-5578 GCA_035541855.1 Minisyncoccota bacterium
TACTTCCATAGCTTAAAAATATGGCTTCCACCGCTAAAATCATCAATACCGCATTGACCGGGCTTTCCGCGCGCCAGCGCGAGGTTTTGGAAAACCGCTTTGGCCTGAAGGGCGGCGAAGGGGAGACCCTCGCGGCTATCGGCGAACGTATGAACATCACCCGCGAACGGGTCCGCCAGATCGAAAATGCCGCCCTGGCCGTCGCCAAAACGAACATCAGCAAGGACGAAGAGGCGCTGGTTTTGCTGGACCGGGTCAAGCAGTATATCACGGGCCGCGGCGGCGTCGCCAAAAAGACCGAGGTTGTGGAGTTCGCCGATTCGATCGCGAAGGGCATCGGCGAGAACCAGATCGACTTCCTGAGCGAGGCCTCGGCCGCGTTCAATGTCTACCGCGAGGACGAGGATTACCATCCGTTCTATTACGTGACCGACCGCGACCTCAGGAACGCGCAGGCGTTCGTCGAGGGCTGGGCGAACTTCCTGAAATCGAAGAAGGAGGCCGCGCTCCCGGGTGCGGCGTACCGGACGGAGCTCGCGAGCTTCTCGAAGGCGAAGTCCCTTGAAAGCTCCGCCGCGGAAAGCTATCTTTCGGTGACGAAGCTGATCTCCGCGAACCGTTACGGCGACGTCGGCCTCCGCGAGTGGCCGGAGATCAATCCGAACACGATCCGCGATAAGATATACCTGGTCCTGAAGAAAGGCGGCGAGCCGCTCCATTTCGAGGACATCGCCAAAAAGATCAACGAAGTGAAGTTCGACGGGCAGGTGGCCTTGGCGCCGACCGTGCATAACGAACTGATCAAGGACGAGCGCTTCGTCCTGGTCGGCCGCGGCATGTACGGGCTGAAGGAGCATGGCTACGAGCCGGGTACGGCGCGTGAGGTGATCGCGAAGGTTTTGAAGGGGAACGGCCCGCTCAAGGCGACGGATGTCGTTTCCCGGGTGAACGAGCAGCGTTTCTTCAAGGAAAACACCATTCTCATCAACCTCCAGAACAAGAGCGCGTTCGAGCGCCTGCCGGACGGGAGATATCGGGTTCGGGAGGCGTAGTCGCAACTTGCAATTGCCGATCGACGATCGCGGAACTGCGGATCCAGGTTGTTTTATAATGAATATATGAGCTTTGGCCAGTTCCTTTCATCCCTTTTCACCCTCCCCGGCACGGGCGCGGGTTTTTTGGGGCCGGTATTCACGAGCATCGGCCAGGTCTGGGCCGCCACCTGGTGGTTTTTCCTGCCGCTCATCGCCGCGATCGTCCTGTGGGACTTTTGGCGGCAATATCTCCATATCCGGTTCCTGAAGAACATCAAGTGGGAACTGCTCGAGATCAAGGTGCCGAAGAATATCCTGAAAACCCCCAAGGCGATGGAACAGATTTTCGCCGCCGCCCACGCGCCGTATTCCTACGGCATCAAGAAGTATGATAAATACGTGAAGGGCGTGGAGGAGCTTTTCATGTGCTTCGAACTGGTTGGCCGGGCGGGCGAGACGCATTTCTACCTCCGCGTGCCGGACCGGCTCCGCAACATGATGGAATCGGCCATCTTCGGCCAGTATCCGGAAGCGGAGATCGTCGAAGTGGAGGATTATCTGAAAGAGATGCCGCACGCGCTGCCGAACGCGGACCTCGACGTGGCGGGGTTCGAGGAGATCTTCGGCAAGCCGACCTGGTACCCGCTCCGCACTTATGAAGCGTTCGAAG
Organism: Minisyncoccota bacterium; assembly: GCA_035541855.1. Lineage (GTDB taxonomy): Bacteria > Patescibacteriota > Minisyncoccia > UBA6257 > 2-01-FULL-56-20 > JAJXYP01. The sequence continues at coordinate 1,705 of DATKMM010000046.1, forward strand.
ACCCCACGGAGGAGCACCGGCTCGACACGATCGCCCCGCTCATCGAAGGCATGTCGAAGATGCGCGGCGACCAGCAGTTCTGGTTCCAGCTCGTCATCATCCCGACCGGCGAGGATTGGGTGAAGAAAGGGGAGGAAGAGATAAAGAAGAAGTACGGCATCGAAGAGGAAAAGAAGAAGAAAAAGGGCCTTTTGCCGGGCTTCGATATGGGCTTCACGTTCGGCGAGGCGCTCCGCGCGCCCTTCGAGCATCCCGGCGGCGCGTCGGCGAAAAAGGAAGCGAAGCAGGAAAAATTCCCGCGCCTGCTGCTTTCGCCGGCCGACAAGGAGCTCACCGAGGGCATCGCCCGGAAAATATCGAAGTTCGGTTTCGAGACCACGGTCCGCTTCATGTTCCTGGAGCGCCGCGGCGATACCCAGGGCGGCGTCGACCGGAACATGATGCTGGCGCACAGCTATATCCGGCAGTTCAATACGCAGAACATGAACGCGCTCCGGCCGGACGGGACGACCACATCGGCGTCGTACTCCGTGCGCGGCATGTTCAAGAAGACGCGCCTGCGCTGGCGGAAGCGCATCATCTACGAGCGGTACCAGCATCTTTCCCACAGCCACCACTCGCCGATCCTGAACATCGAGGAGCTCGCGACGCTGTACCACTTCCCGATCACGACCGTTTCGACGACGGAGCTTGAGAAGATAGAATCGAAGAAGGGCGCGCCGCCGGCGGCGCTTCCGGTGGTCGAGGAAGCGGAGAACGATGAAACATGAGGCAGAGCTTGGAGATATGAGCTTAGAGATATGAGCTTAGAACTATGAACCAGAACGATATCACCCCGATTGGTTTCTATAATTTCCGCGGGAACCGCGACCGGAAGTTCGGCATCAAGATCGACGACCGCCGCCGGCATATTTACGTGGTCGGTAAAACGGGCGTCGGCAAGTCGACCCTGCTCGAGAACATGGCCATCGCCGACATCCGGGCGGGCAAAGGCGTCGCCATCATCGATCCGCACGGCGAGCTTGCGGAAAAGATGCTGGATTTCGTGCCGGAGGAGCGCCTCGGCGACGTGATCTACTTCGATCCGTCGGACATGGAGCACCCGTTCGCTTTCAATCCGATGGAGCAGGTGGGCACCGAGTTCCGGCATCTCGTGGCATCCGGCATCATGAGCGTTTTCAAGAAGATCTGGATCGACGCCTGGTCGGCGCGCATGGAATATATTCTGAACAACACCCTGCTCGCCCTGCTCGAATATCCCGACTCGACCCTGCTTGGCATCCTGCGCATGTTCGCGGAGCCGGAGTATCGCAAGAAGATCGTGTCCAACCTCCAGGACCCGGTCATCAAGGCGTTCTGGCAGAACGAGTTCGCCCGGTATTCCCAGCGGCTCGAAACGGAAGCGCTGGCAGCCATCCAGAACAAAGTCGGCCAGTTCGTGTCGAATCCGCTCATCCGCAACATCCTCGGCCAGCCGCGTTCGACCCTGAACATGCGGCAGATCATGGACCAGGGGAAGATATTCATCGTGAACCTTTCGAAGGGCAAGATGGGCGAGGACAATTCGACCCTGCTCGGCGCCATGATCATCACGCGGCTCCAGCTCGCGGCGATGTCGCGCGTGGACGTGCCGGAAGAGAAACGGCCCGACTTTTTCATGTATGTCGACGAGTTCCAGAACTTCGCGACGGAATCGTTCGCGAGCATCCTGTCCGAGGCGCGCAAGTACCACCTGTCGCTCACGCTGGCGCACCAGTACATCGGCCAGCTCGTGACGAGCGACGGCAATACGAAGGTTCGCGACGCGGTGTTCGGCAACGTGGGCACGATCGTGACGTTCCGCATCGGCGCCGCGGATGCCGAGTTTCTCGAAAAGGAATTTTTGCCGGAGTTCACCGAACAGGACCTGGTCAACCTCGCGAAGGCGAACGTTTATATAAAATTAATGATCGACGGCGTGGCTTCCCGTCCGTTTTCGGCGGAGACGCTGCCGCCCCAGCCGATGCCGCTCGTCACGCACCGCGACGTGATCATCCGGAACGGGCAGGAGCGGTACGGCACGCCGCGCCGGGTGGTGGAGGACCGCATCGCGAGCGAATGGGCCGCGCCGACCGATGCGGTCGTCGGCGAAAAGATAGAACGGCGCGGCGAACGCCGGCTGGGCGACGTGCTAAGTTCGGGGCCCGTCCCGTCCCGTCCCCGCCCGCCCCGCCGGTTTGACAGTCCCCGTCCGCCGATGGCGGCTCCGGCCAGGAACGCCGCAGCTCCGGCAGTTCCGGCGACGCTTCCCGTAGAGCCGGTTACGCAGCCGGAACAGGCAACGCCGCCGGAAGTCCGGGCGACACCCGGGGCGGCGCCCCGGACGGCGCCGGAGCCGGCATCCGCAGAACCGGCGGCTGAACCGGTGGCCGCGGTGCCGAAAAAGCCGCCATTCCAGCGGGTGCAGGTTGATATCGACGCGCTCCGCCGCGCCATCAGCGAATCGCTGAAGAAACAGGCTGGCGGCAGTCGGGACCAGAACGAAGATAAAAACGAGGGAAACCCCCAGCCGTGAAGCGGTTCCATGTTATAACCATCTTCCCGGAAATTTTCGATTCGTACCTTGGCGAATCGCTCTTCAAGCGCGCCCGGGAAAATAAGCTGACCGATGTAAAAACGTACGACCTGCGCGATTTTTCGACCGACCGTCACCGGAAGGTTGACGACCGGCCGTTCGGCGGGGGACCGGGGATGGTGTTCAAGGTGGAGCCGGTCTATCGCGCGGTGGAATTCGTGAGATCGAAGATTGGAAAACGAAACCCGGAAGGAAAGAGCCGGGTTATTTTGTTCTCCACGCGCGGAAAAAAGCTCGATGCGGGCATGGCCAAACGGCTCGCGAAATATGACGACCTGATATTGATCTGCGGCCGGTACGAGGGCGTGGATGAGCGCGTGGCCCGGCACGTGGCCGACGAAGAGATCTCGATCGGCGACTATATCCTCTCCGGCGGGGAACTGCCGGCGCTCGTGCTCATGGAATCCGTGAGCCGGTTCGTGCCCGGATTTTTGGGCAAAGAGGAATCGCTCGAGGAGATCAACGGCTCGTTCCCGACCTATACGCGGCCGGAGATCTTCGCGCCGAAAAAAAGGAAAAGGTGGCCCGTGCCGAAAGTGCTGCTCTCCGGCGACCACAAGAAGATCAGCGGGTTTCGAAAGCTTTGACGATGGGGTCCATATCGCCCTCCATGATCTTTTCGATGTTGTGCCATTTCCTGCCGATGCGGTGGTCCGTGATGCGGTCATCCGGGAAGTTGTAGGTGCGGATCTTCTCCGAACGGTCCGCCGTGCCGACCTGTTCCCGCCGCAGGTCCGTCACCGAGCCGGTCGCCCGCGTCTGTTCGATCTCGTACAGTTTCGCCCGCAGAACGTCCATCGCTTTCTCGCGGTTCGCGTGCTGGGAGCGCTCCTCGCGCGACGAGACCACGATGCCGGTCGGCCTGTGGAGGATCCGCACCGCCGTTTCCACTTTGTTCACGTTCTGGCCGCCCGGCCCGCCGGCGCGCGAGAACGTCACTTCGAGGTCGTTCGGGCTGATGTTCACTTCCTTCGCTTCCACGATCGGCAGGACGGCGACCGAGGCAGTCGAAGTGTGCACGCGCCCGGACCTTTCCGTTTTCGGGATGCGCTGGACGCGGTGGACGCCGGACTCGTGCCGGAAGGCTTCATAGCACCCCTCGCCCCGCATTTCGGCAACCAGCGACTTGTAGCCGTCAAGCGTCGTCTGGTTGGCGTCAAGCGTGCTCCAGGTCCAGCCCCGTTTCGCGGCGTAGCGCTGGTACATGCGCGCCAGGTCGCCCGCGAAAATGGCGGCTTCGTCGCCGCCGGCGCCGGCCCG
>DATKMM010000047.1:0-23827 GCA_035541855.1 Minisyncoccota bacterium
CATCAATGAATAACCGGAACGGGTTCACAAAAGGGTTTGCGGTGATCGTGATTGCGTAGTATTGCAGAAAGCTACATCGTATAACGCCGCCCATGACAGGCAGGTCATAACAAAAACCATCAAACGAATCTGCCGCAAATATCACGGATGAAATCACGTTCATCACCACTACCGTGATGGCAATCGCGAGGAGGGCTTTATAGTGTTTGCGAATGAAATTCATGGGTTAATTGAACTCGGGTATTTTGGTTGCACAACATCCTTTTCGCGACATATGTGTGCAGGAGCCTGTAAATCAGATCTCTTTCGAACTATCTTCATTGTGGACTATTTCATACTGGGAATCAAGCCACGGCGGGTTGTGAATTTCGAAACTTGCCAAACTGTTTGGAGCGCACGACGAACACATGACGAAGGAGCAGTATCGATCATATCGCCCAGTAAAGAGGCCTAGCATTTTGCGATCGAGCTTCTTCCGCTCGGCTGGGTAGAGCTTGCCGCTATAGAGTCTTTTGTGGAGCTGAATGAGGCCATAATCCCTGCACCACCTCTCCGCGCGCCCAGCACGCCGCCGGTTCCTCGTCTGCCAGGAAATCATCACGGTGAAGAGTAGGCGATTCATAGCGACCATTAATGTTAGAGCATCCTCGGATAATCAAATCCTTGATAGGAGGGATCCTTCTGTAAGAAATAACGGCTCAGCGAGCGGCTTTGCTCCTTGATGATATCCTTCAGCGAACGTTGCTTACGTTTCCATGAAACTTTTTTGTTCAAATTATCAAATACCGCTTTTACGATCTTCGCCTTGCCCTCGGGAGAAAGCTGATACTGGCCCTTCGCGATCTCGATGAAATCCCCCGCCTTGCCGATCTTTTTCTCGATAAAAAGCGGTATGACGGCCGAATCGACAACCGGTACCCGGAACTCTTCAACAAGATCCAAAACCAGCGAAGGCTTGCCATAGCGCTCGGAATGATAGAGGCCGAGATACGGGTCGAGGCCGACGTACAGGCAAACCCGCTCGACCTCGTTATATAAAATGCCGTAGCCATAGTTGATGGCGCTGTTGAACTTGTCGCGCCCCTGCGGAATTCGGCCGGGGAAACGATGGAGTTGGCCGATCGCCCGCCAATACCGATCCGCGATGTATCCTTCGATGCCGAGCAGTTGCTCCCTGGCTTTCTCTCCGGGCGGAAGCAGATTGATCGTTTTCAGCAACGTCTCCGCCTGCAAAATTTCCCGCTCGAAATTCGATCCGTATTTCGCCATTAAAAATGCCATATATGCGATCTGATTCCGGCATTTCGCCGCGACGAATCTCTTCGCTAGGAATAATGCCTGTGCGGGATCGGTAGCGGCCTCGAGCTGCGCCCTCCGCACCGTCGCGATCCCTCGCGCATCACTGCCGAAAATCCGCCCGATCGGCTTGCCGAACGCGCCAAGATAAACGATATCGACGTCGTTTTCAATCGCCAGCTTCACCGCGTGCGTCGATATGGACGCCGGACGCAGGATAATTATCTTTTCCAACCGCCGTATCGGATATTCTTTTTTGACGCGCTTTAAAGGCGCTCTCCCTTCCCCACGCTTCCGGCGTTTTCGCTTTGACACGTTTTGGCCAGGTTTCACCGGCAGTCCCAATACGATCCGCTCACCGGAAGCGCCGATATAAGTTCCGTAAGCATCAATGATCAAATCCATGCCTTTGGATACTTTATAAATTTGATAATATTTTACATCGAAATATAAAATTGTCAATATATATTTTGCGACAGATTTGGTATGATTATGATAAAGACATGCCGGGATCCGAGATCGAAAAACTGCTGGACGATTACCTGAACTATCTTGAGATAGAGAAAAACCGGTCGCCGAAGACGAGCGAGAACTACCGGCGCTACCTGCTCGAGTTCCTCGGATTCACGAAGGCGGCATCCCCCGCCGACATCACGGACGAAGCCGTGCGCAGATTCCGGATCGCGCTTTCGCGCAGGGTATCGCCGAACGGCAGGGAGATCAAGAAGATCACGCAGAGCTACTACGTCATCGCGATCCGGAACTTTTTGAAATACCTCGCGAAGCGCGACATCGAAGCGCTGTCACCGGAAAAGATAGAGCTTCCAAAAGCGCCGTCGCGGCAGATAGAAACGCTCGCATACCAAGACCTTGAACGCCTGCTCGCGGCGCCGAAGGGCGACAGTCTGCGCGCGCTCCGCGACCGCGCCATCCTCGAAACCTTTTTTTCAACCGGCCTTCGCCTCGCGGAGCTTTGCGACCTCCCGCGCTATGCCGATTGGAAGCGCGGCGAGATATCCGTCCGCGGCAAGGGCGACAAACTGCGCGTTGTCTTCATTTCCGGCTCCGCCAGGAAAGCGATCGGGGACTACCTGGCCAAGCGCGGCGACGCGGAAGAGAAGCTTTTCGTGAGCATAGACAAATCCGGCAAGGTGATCGGCCCCGTCACGCCGCGATCGGTGGAACGCGTCGTCGAACGGCGCGCGAAGGAAGCGGGCATCGCCGGGAAGATACACCCGCACCAGCTGCGCCACTCCTTCGCGACCGACCTCCTGATGAACGGCGCCGACATCCGCTCCGTGCAGTCGCTTCTCGGCCATTCGAACATTTCCACCACGCAGATCTACACGCACCTCACCGACAAACAGCTCAGGGAAGTGCACGAGGCGTTTCACGGGAAGCGGAGGAAATAGACGCGAGCCAGATGGCGAGCGCCGCCACGGCAAGGCCGGCGGGGATGTCCGCGAAATAATGCTGGGCGAGCAGGACCGTTCCGAAACTGGAGGCGGCCAGGAACGGCAGCGCGACCCACCCCAGCCATTTCTTCGCGCGGAACAGGTAATACCCGGCGAGCGCCGCCCAGAAAATATGCGCGGATGGCATGGTGGAGGTTGGCAGGGCCGGCAGGCCTGCCTTTTGCGCGCGGACGCCGGCCAGGAAATCCGCGATCTCCGGCTGGGGATGGTAGTCCGCCACCGCGATCGCGATCCGGGGCGGGTCCGGCAGGCCGTACACATTGTCGATATACCGGTCCTGCGGCGACAGCACCGGCACGGCGAGCCAGATGGGGAACATAATGAGGAGTCCGAGGCAGAACGCGACGATCAGCTCGCGGAACCGGCGCGGCGCGAGGTATGCGAGCACCATGCCGGCGCCGATCAGGATGACGCTCATGTTCTCGAACGACCCGATTATGAATTCGATGAGCCAGTGCGGATAGCGGACCGCGCCGAGCGCCGCGAAAACATAATTGCCGAAGATCGCATGTTCGATGCCGATGACCGCCGCGTCCGCGAGCCGCGCACGGGCGAATTCGTTCGCCTCCCCCATCGCGAGCGCCATGACGATGATAAAGAGAATGGCGGGGATGATGAGCCACACCTCGCGCGACCGCCGGACGACGGCGAGCAACGTTGCCAGCGGGTCATCCTTCCTTCCCTTGCGCAACGCCGGGAACATGACCATCAGGAAGCTCTTCCCCAGGCTCCAGATAACGAGCATCATGGCGACGAGGCACAGGTAGACGATGGTCACATATACGAATCCCGTGAAGGACCCGGCGAACGTGCGGCCGTAATAATCCGCCCATGCGCCAAGGTTTGCGCCCGCGGAACCGCTCGCGACACCGACCGCGATGAGCAATCCCAGGGCGACCAAAATACCCGCCGCAACCACTGCTTCCGCCGTCCGGTTTTTTTTGGGTGGCCTTTCCATTTTCCTGCCGCGACATGCTCCCGCCAGGGTATTATAATAGGAAAATGAGATATAGGTCACGGCTGGCGTTCACGCTTATCGAGCTCCTCATTGTTATCGCGGTCATCGCGATCCTCTCTATTGTCGTCGTCCTCATACTCAATCCGGCCCAGATCCTGATGCAGAATCGCGACTCCAACCGCCTCTCCGACATGAACACGCTGTCGACGGCTATCGGCCTCTACCAGGCGCAGGGCGGAAATTCCCTCGGAACCGCCAACCTGGTGTACGTCTCGATCCCCGACCCGCTCGCGACATCGACACTGGGCGACCAATGCCAGGGACTCGGCCTGCCCGCCCTGCCGGCGACATACGCCTACCACTGCGCGGCGAGCTCAAGCTACCGCAACGTGAACGGCGCCGGCTGGATCCCGATAAACTTCACGACACTCGCCGCGAAGGCGCCGTTCAGCGCGCTCCCCGTCGACCCCATCAACCAATCCTCGTCACGGCTCTACTATGCTTACACCACCAACGGAACGCAATACGAGGTGACATCGGTCATGGAATCGCAGAAATACGCGCTCGGCGGTTCGAACGATGCTGTCGCTTCCGACGGGGGGACGCTGGCGTCGGTATACGAAAAGGGAAGCCAGCTCGGCCTCGAACCGTTGGACTACGGCGACCCGTCGCTCCTCGGTTATTGGACGCTGAACGAGGGCGGAGGACAGGTTGCTTACGACGACTCCGGCACCAATGCGACCGGAAGCTGGATCGGGAACCAGATCGGCGGACCGACCGGATACTACACGTCGAATTCGGCAGTCGGCCAGTATGCCGGCGACTTCGACGGAACCTCCGATTACATCACGACGAACTTCGACATGGGCGGCCAATCGGCGATCACCGTCTGCGCATGGGTCGACATGAACACCGTGGTTTCGCAGGAGCTGATCGCGGACCAGTGGGGCGGCTCACCGCAGGCATGGATGATGCAGGTTGGCGTAACCTATCTTACTTTCGAGACCAACAGCACGCTCTTGACGACGCCAACGCCATCCGCAGGCGCCTGGCATTTCTTCGCGGGAACTTACGACGGCTCCGATCTCGTCCTGTACGTCGACGGCCAACCGGTCAACAGCACGGCGGCAACGGGCGCCATAACGAGCGGCGCCCCGAAATTCCGGATCGGGGCGCGGGCGAACGATGCCCAGCTGAAATTCGGCGGCATCATCGACGATGTACGCGTCTATGATCGCGCGCTGACCGCGGCGCAGATCGCCGCCCTTTACAACGGGCACAAATAGCGGCGCGTGCGCTCCATGCCTTGTGCTGAGGGAGAGACTTGAACTCTCACGGGGGTTGAATCCCACAGGGTCCTAAGCCCTGCGCGTCTGCCAGTTCCGCCACCTCAGCCTTCCGCCGGCCGCGGCATTGCCATCACTATAAATGATATACTGAAATTATGAAAATCCGGGTGAGCATAGACATCAGGGTTGGACGGCTCGTGAAATACTTCGTGCTCTCGGACTTCTTCCTGCTCGCCGGCTGGGGATTTCTCGATCCGATCTTCGCCGTGTTCGTCGTCGCGACCATCCCCGGCGCGTCGCTCATCACGGTCGGATGGACAGCGGCTATCTACTGGATCACGAAGTCCGTTCTCCAGATACCGGTCGCGAAATATCTGGACCGGACGGAAGGGGAAAAGGACGACTTCATAACGCTCATCGGCGGCCTCGTCCTCGCCGGCATATCCGCGATGGCATTCGGCTTCGTTAGGACCATCGCCGGCGTCTACGTCGTGCAGGCCGTCCACGCTGTCGCCTTCGCGCTCTATTCCGCATCGTGGCCCGCCATCTTCTCGCGCCACCTCGACAAGGACCGCTTCGCCTTCGACTGGTCGCTCGACAGCGTCGCCATCGGCATCGCCTCCGGCGTCACCGGGCTCCTCGGCGGCATCGTTGCCGCCGTATGGGGCTACGCCGCCGTCTTCATCGCGACCGGCCTGCTCTCCTTCACGGCAGCCCTCGTTCTGCTGGTGGCGCCCGATCTCATCCTTCCCAAACCGAACCGCGGCACGCCGCCGGCGGCACCCGTCCAAAAGGAACCGCAAATGGGAGTGTAGTAATGAGCATGGCCGACACCTCCAACCAAGCCATCTCGGAAATGCTTCGCGGCATCGGCGAGTATCTCGCGATGCAGGACGTGCCGTTCAAACCGCGCGCCTACGGGAAGGCCGCGCTTGTGATCGATGGGCTCGAGGAAGAAGCAGCTGAAATATACCGGAAGGGCGGCATCAAAGCGCTCGAGGAGATCCCCGGCGTCGGCGTTTCCATCGCGGAAAAGATAGAGGAGCTCGTGAAAACCGGCCGCGTGAAATATTACGAAGAGCTCAAAAAGAAGACCCCGGTCGACCTTTCGGACCTCTCGCGCGTCGAAGGGCTCGGCCCGAAGTCGGTGAAAAAACTGTATCTGGCCCTGGGCGTACGCACGCTCGCCGACCTCGAGAAAGCCGCGAAAGCCGGGAAGGTCGCGAAGCTCGCCGGATTCGGCGCGAAAAGCGAGGAAAAAATACTGAAGTCGGTTGGATTCGCGAAAACCAATGCGACCGGCGGAGCCGGCGGCGGGCAACGCTTCATTTTGGGATATACCATGCCGCAGATCCGCGCGATCCAGCAGCGGCTCGAGGCCGTGCCCGGCGCGGGCCAGGTGACCATCGCCGGCTCCGCGCGCCGCCGCAAGGAGACCATCGGCGACGCGGACATTCTCGCCGTCGCGAAAAAACCGGCGGACGTCATGGCGGCGTTCATAGGCACGCCCGGCGTCGTGAACATCATCGCCCGTGGCGAAACCAAATCGTCCATCAAGCTCCGGTCCGGCCTCAACGTCGACCTGCGCGTCGTACCCGCCGGATCCTACGGCGCGGCGCTCAATTATTTCACCGGATCGAAGGACCACAACGTCGCCCTGCGCAGGATCGCCGTCGCGAAGGGATGGCGCCTGAACGAATACGGGCTGTTCAAAGAGGCCGGCGGCAAGGGCCGGCAGGCCGGGAAAATGATAGCCGGCAGGACCGAACGCGAACTCTACGCGGCGTTCGGCATGGACTACATCGAACCGGAGCTGCGCGAGAACACCGGCGAACTGGAAGCCGCCCGCGCGCACAAGCTCCCGAAGCTCATCGGCTACGACGACCTCCGGGGCGACCTCCAGGTCCAGACCGATTGGACCGACGGCGCCGAGTCCATCGAGGCGATGGCGCGGAAGGCCAGGGAGCGCGGGCTGGAATACATCGTGATCACCGACCACACCAAGCGGCTCGCCATGACGCACGGCCTCGACGGGAAACGCATCGTGAAGCAGTGGGCCGAGATAGATAAGGTGAACAAAAAGTTCGGCGGGACCTTCCGCGTGCTGAAGGGCAGCGAGTGCGATATCCTGAAAGACGGCACGCTCGACCTGCCCGACGGGATCCTGGCCAAGCTCGACGTCGTCGGCGTTTCCGTCCATTCGCATTTCACTCTTTCGCGCGCCGACCAGACCGCCCGCGTACGCCGCGCCATCGAAAATCCGAACGCGGACATCCTGTTCCATCCGACCGGACGCGTCATCAACCGCCGCGAACCCATAGATCTCGACATGGACGGGATCATACTCGCCGCGAAGAGGACCGGCACGATCATGGAGGTCAACGCTTTCCCGGAACGGGCCGACCTCAAGGACGAGTACATCCGCAAATGCGTGGACGCCGGCGTAAAGCTCGCCATCGATTCCGACGCGCACAACCCGCACCATTACCTCAACCTCGAATACGGCATCGCGCAGGCAAGGCGCGGCTGGGCGGAACGCGGGGACGTCATAAACGCCTGGCCCGCCGCGAAAATGCTCTCGATGTTAAAAAAACATTAAACCTGCTACAATCTTTCCCATGCCCCCGCTCCACCACGCGCCCGATGAACATGAAAAACCGCCGACCAAAAAACAGGTCGTGGCGGGCTTTATCGTTTACCGCCGTACCAGCGACGGCATTAAGTTCCTGCTCCTCTACCGGCGCGGGAATTATTGGAATTTCCCCAAGGGGCATTTCGAACCCGGGGAGCGCAGCATCGACACCGCCCTCCGCGAGCTCGAGGAGGAGACCGGGATAAAAAAATCGGAACTGCGGATCGTCCCCAACTTCCGCACCTACGAACGCTTTTATTTCAAGATCGGCAACCAGGGCATCTATGATACCGTCATTCTCTTTCTCGCCGAAACTCATAAGGCCGAAATAAGCATCATCCCGCGCGAACACAGCGGCTTCGGCTGGTTCCTCTACCACGACGCCCTGAACGTCATCGGCAAAAAATACGGCGACACGCGCAAGGTCCTGAAGCAGGCTTCCGATTTCCTCCAGCCGCGCCGCCGCCCGCCGGCGGCGCCGAACGCCCGGACGCACCGCCCCCAGCCGCACGCGAAATAAAATCCCCGCGCGGCGGGGATTTTATTTCACCTTGGCGACCACCTGCCTGAAGACCTCCGGCTCGTGCTCGGCGAGGTCCGCCAGGACCTTCCGGTCAAGCTCGATCTTGTTCTTCTTTAACGCCGCGATGAAACGGCTGTAGTTCAGGCCCTCTTCGCGGACCGCCGCGCCGATCTTCACGGTCCACAGCGCCCGGAAGTTCCGCTTCTTCTCCTTGCGGCCGCGGAACGCATGCGTCCATGCGTGGAGCAGGGCCTCCTTCGCCGCGCGTTCCTTCGATTTGCGCGACCAGCGGAAACCCTTCGTATTTTTCAATACGTTGCGGCGGCGCTTGTTCGCGATGGTACCCCGTTTGACCCTCGGCATGTTTTTTAATAATTCGTTATCTTCTTCATGGACAAACCGAGCGACAGCGTCTTGCGCTTATTGCGGATGCCCTTCGCGTTCGCGCGGGTGCGAAAATGGTTCACCGCCATCGGGCGCCGCACGACCTTCCCGTTCTTCGTGATCCTGATCCGTTTCGTGATGCTCTTTGATGCCATAGCCATGGTCCGCTCAATGGAAAACAGTATACGCCACCCCCCCGAAAATAGCAAACCAGAAGCTGCTTTGTGGTCATTCTTCAAGTTTAATGCCCCCAAAGCAGCTTCTGGCTTGCTATTTCTTCGCGATCTGGACGCCCGGGCCGTTCCCGCCGAACTTCGGCTGGGTAAGCATTTTGTACTCCACCGGGATCAGCTTCAGGAACTCCTTCAGCTTCTCCATCGCCCAGTCCTTGTTCCGCTTCTCGCGTCCGCGCAGGCGCAGGTTGACCTCGACCGGATGGCCCTCGCCGAAGAACTTCTCCACCGCGCGCACCTTGATCATCAGATCGTTCTGCGCCGCCCGCGCCGTGATCTGCACATGCTTCATCCCCGCGCTCTTCTGCGCCAGCCGCTCTTTTTTCACGCGCTTTTCCTCCTCGTAGCGGAACTTGTCGTAGCTCATCAGGCGCGCCACCGGCGGCTTCGCGTTCGGCGATATCTCGATCAGGTCAACACTATCCTCCGGGCGCGCCAAAGCCAGCGCCTTTTCGCGCGGAAGCACGCCGAGGTTCTCGCCGGTCTCGCCGATGACGCGCAGCTCCGGCGCCGTTATTTGGCTGTTGATTCTGGGCTTCGGAATAGCTCTATTGTATAATGAAAACCAATGGAAGAACAATACCGCACGCTCGGCCGGAAGACCCTGATGATCTTCGTGCTCCAGCGCATCCAGGCGTCGTTCGTCCTCCTGCTCGTTTCCGTCGGCCTCTTCGTCATCCAGGCGCAAAGCTTCGTGGCGCAGGTCCCCATCCCCCGGTTCCGGCAATACCTCCTCCTCGCCGCGTGGGGCTGCTTCCTGCTTTTCGCCATCTTCTTCCTGCTGTCCTTCTTCATCGCGTGGCTCATCTACGTCAATTACAGATTCTGCCTCGGCGAGGATTCGCTGAAGATAAGGCGCGGCATCCTCAATAAAGAAGAGATCGCTATCCCCTACCGCCAGATCCAGGACGTCGACATCGACCGCGACCTCTCCTTCCGCATGATAGGCGTCAGCCGCATCGTGATCCTCACCGCCGGCCACGAAGACGAAAAACCGAGCGTCGAATCCGGCGAATCCGAGGGCGTCCTTCCCGCGCTCGACAAAGACCTCGCCGAATGGATGCAAAGCGAACTTCTGAAGCGCGCCAATGTCCAAAAGGTCGTGGAAGAAACCAATAACAACCCCGCAAAAACATGAGATTTTTCATCGCATCCCCGTGGCGCAACCGGACCGCCGTCGAGCAGCTGACCGAAGAGCTCACCAAGCGCGGCTATGACGCCTACTCCTACCTCCAGAGCGGCGCGAACCTGTCCACCGGCATCTCCATCGAGGAGGAGCTCAAGACGTTCAGCAGCGCCATGGTGAACTGGGAAAACGACCAGAACATCAAGAAGATCTTCGATTCCGAGCTTGACGGCCTGAAGCAGAGCGACGCCGTCATCCTGCTCGAACCCGCCGGCCGTTCCTCCCTCCTCGAAGCCGGCATCGGCTACGGCATGGGCAAAGAGATCATCGTCATCGGCGTCGTCGAGCGGCCCGAGGTCTTCTACCTCATCGCCCAGCATTTCTACCGGGACACGGACGAATTCCTGGGCTCGCTCCCTTCGGCGGCGAAATAACCGGACAACCGTTCTCGCCGGCGGATCCCTTCCTATCCCCCTTCCTCCTCTTTTGGAAAATACGGCTTGATCTCGCCCGGAAACCTGCCGATCATCGTGATCAGCTTCCTTTGGATATCCGAAACGCGCGAGGTAGTGATACCCAAGGCATCCGCCACCTCTCTCGGCGATTCGCCTTCCAGAAACAGCCTTCGGGCCACCTCCTGTTGGTTCTTCCCGTGAAAGTGACCGATGCGTTTCTCGATGAGCGCCCGCAATTCCTCCTTTTCAAAAAGTTCGTCCGGCGCCAATGCCGGGTCCATGGGTTCGTGTTCCCCGGGGCCGTATCCGGTCGGCAAAGATTCTTTCATCGCTTTCATTATACCAAAAACATAAATTGATATTATTGATCCACAAGGTTTTCAGAGCAACCAGAAGAAACCCGGTCTTCGGGGACATTAAACTTGAAGAATGGCCACGAAGGCCGGGTTTCTTCTGGTTGCGGTGGAAGCGGGCGGAGTTGAACCGCCGTCCAGGGCGGATCATCCGAACATTCTACAAGCTTAGTTTAGGAGACGAATCTCGGAAACGGATCTGGTCCTGTTCTTGCCGCGGCTGCGGACCTTTCCCCGCGGTGCGCCTCATTATTACACCGGCGATCCTCTATGAGATATCGAGGGCCGATGCCGGGCTAAGCGAAAGCGAAGCTCGGAGCTGCAACTTTGTCGTTGGCAGTTTAGGTTTTGGAAAGTTTTGCGAGGTATCCGGCTCGGCTTGCAATTCGGAGGACGCTGCCCTGTCGAAGCCCGGCGCTCCCTTATACCAACCCATATTATACTATAGAAATCTTCGCAATGCAATACGCGGCAATTTGCACCGGGAAAAATTTCTGATATCATGCTGATAGAGGAGGACTGACTGTGGCCGCGAACACCACGAGGACCGGGCTGTCGAAATTATCGCGGGAAAAGGTGCAGGCGGAACGTCAACCCTGTACGTGCGGAAAGTGCAAAACCTGCGTGGAGAATGCCCGGTGGGAGAAGATCTATAAACAAAGATTTGCGAGGCCGGACTACTATACGCTCCGGATCCGTCACCGGTCACCACTTGACGACCTCTAATAGAGAGAGCGCCCAGGCTTGTTTTGCCAAGCGGGGCGCTCATTTTTTATACGCCACCTCCCGGTGCTCCTTTCGCACGCACGCGCATCCGTATGTCCGTGAAGCGCTCCATTCGCTCCTCCGCCCGGCGGCATACCGCCGCGAGCTCGGCGAACAGGCCTTCGAGCTCCGGATGCTGTTTCCGCGCCGCCAGCAATTTTGCGGCGCGTCCGAGCTTCTGCCCGGCATCCTGCAACCGGTTTTCCGGAGAAAGGTTCGGCTGCCTCCCCGCCATGAAAAGATCTCCCACGACCCATATGGCCGTGTTGATCTTTTTGGCAAGGTCCGCCGGACCCGTTTCCCCGCCGTTCGCGCTCATCGGTATCACCCCTTTCCGCCCCATGAAAAGGCTAACCCGTTATACTGAAATATTCCTGTTATAATTTCATTATGAAGATCATCTTCCTGAACGCATGGGGCGCCAAACTGCGCGAGCCGTTCACGCGATTCATCGAAGAACAGTCCGCTGACACGGACGTTTTTTGCTTCCAGGAAGCATACGACGGCATGCGCGCGCTTATGAAAGAGCTGCTGCCGGGCCACCGGGAGATCGCGGCATACAAATACGTCACCGACGACGATACTTTTCCCCAGGCAACCTATATCAGGCCGGGCGTTCCCCTGCTGGATTCGAAGGTCGTGTTCGACGGCGAACCCGGCATCGGGCTCGGCATCTATGCCAAGGTCCCCTCGGGCGACGGCCATCTGCATATCGGCAACTTCCACGGGATGTCCCGCCCGGTCGACAAGCTGGACGACCCCGCGCGCCTGCGGCAATCCGAACGACTGATCGATTTTTTCAAAGGGAAACCGGGACCGAAGGTTATCGGCGGAGACTTCAACCTGCTTCCCGACACGAGGAGCGTGCTGATGTTCGGGGAAAACGGCTACCGCGACCTCATCAGGGAGTTCCACATCCCGACAACCCGGAACGAGATCGCCTGGGCGAAATTCCCGGACAGCAAACAATACTTTTCCGACTATGCGTTCATCAGCCCCGAGGTGAAATTGAAAAGCTTCTCCGTGCCGGATAGCGAGATCTCGGACCATCTGCCGCTCATACTTGAGATCGAAACAAAAGAATAAGGCGTCTTCCCAGGGGGACGACGCCTTTTTCGGAAAAGTTTGGGGCGATAATTGCTGTTTACAGCTTCATTTGCTCGGCACGAATGCTGAGCGGTAAAAGTAGTATTGAGCCCCTATGAAGAAGATCTGATTTAATAATAGCAACCTGGTCAGGGCCGTCAACCCGAGTTATCCACAGGCAAAAACCAGGGTTTTACGGGGTTGTCGAGGTCGCCGTCGAGCTGGCGGCAGGCGGAAGGTTGGTTTCCTGAAGCCAGACCTGCTGGGTAATGTCGGTTTCGCCGCCGAGCAGCTTCTTCGCCGCGATCTGGAACGTGTTCATGCCATCCTGCAATAATACCGTTTTCTGCCAGGAACCATCCTGCGCGACCATGACGCTGTCGCCGTTCAAAGTCAGTGAATCGGCGCCGCTCGCCACACCCTGGATCGCCAGGGTGTTCGACGCCGTCTGGTACGGGTTCTGCGCCGGAAACGTGATCCTGACCGACGGCTTTCCGAAGATGATGGGGATCTGGAACGCGAGATACGCCACGATAACCAGTGCCAAAACGCCCACCCAGACAAACTTCGCCGGCGATCGCTTTATGAAGCGGTTACTGGGCAGGGCGTCGGCGGGACCGGAATTCCGGACGAGCCCTTCTTTCCTGACCCGCTCCCACCATGCCTCTCCGTCGAAATCGAGCGTTTTCCCGATGCGGACCAGATAGCCGCGCACATAGGGCGCGGACGGCAGGTCCTCGATCCGTCCATGGAGAAGGCTCTCGAGATGCGCCTGCGCGATACCCGTCGCCTCGGCCAGCTTTTTAAGCGAAATGTTCCGCTCTTTTAGTTTGGCCGCGAAAAACGTCTGGAAACTGGATTCTTCGGGTGGCATGTTCTTATGATAGTCTTTCTTCGATTTTTTCGATATTCACGTCCCGCGGCTTCGCGCCCTCGCCCGGGCCGATGAGGCCCTGCGCCTCCATGAGGTCGAGCAGGCGCGCGGCGCGGGCATAGCCCACCTTCAGGCGGCGCTGGAGGAGCGACGCGGACGCCTTCTTCGCCTCGGCCACCACCGCGATCGCCTCGTCGAGCATCTCGTCGCTATCCTCGTCCTCCAGATATTCATCGAAATCACCCGGGGCCGCGATGCCGCCGGCCGCCGGCGCGCCGGCGCCGTTCCCGTTCGCAAAATCTGGCTCCTCCGTCCCGCCTCCCTGCGGCTTGTTGTTCTCGCGGATAAAATCGGCAACGCTCTTGATCTCCTCCTCGGTGATGAACGAGCCCTGGATGCGCTTTGGCTTGGAGAGCTCCGCGGAAAGGAACAGCAGGTCGCCATGGCCAAGCAGTTTCTCCGCGCCCGGCCCGTCGAGGATCGTGCGCGAGTCGATCTGGCTCGCAACCTGCAGAGCCACGCGCGCCGGGATGTTCGCCTTGATAAGGCCCGTGATGACCTCCACCGACGGCCGCTGGGTCGCGAGCAGCAGGTGGATGCCGGTCGCGCGCGCCATCTGCGCCAGGCGGACGATCGAACCCTCGACGTCGCGCCCGAACGAGCTCATAAGGTCCGCCAGCTCATCGATGGCGATCACGACGTACGGCAGGGTGTCCTCGCCGGCGTGTTTGGCGTTGTAGCTCTTGACGTCGCGGCTGCCCGCTTTCTGCAGGACCTCGTACCGACGCTCCATTTCGGAAATAGCCCAGCGGAACACGCCGAGCGCTTTTTTGTTTTCCGTGATGACCGGGCTCACGAGATGCGGTATGCCGTCGTAGATGGAAAGTTCGACGCGCTTCGGGTCGATCAGGATGAGCTTCAGCGTCTGCGGCGAGTTCTTATAGAGGAGCGAGGTCAGGATCGAATGGACGAGGATCGATTTCCCGGAACCGGTCGCACCGGCAATGAGCATGTGCGGCATCTTCTCGATGCTCGCGAAGATCGGCTCGCCGGAGACGTCGCGGCCCAGCACGAAACCGAGCGGCCCCGACCTCTCGAACTCCGGATAGTGCATCAGACTGCCCAGCCGGACGAGCGCCGCCGCCTTGTTCGGCACCTCGATGCCGACGAGCGACTTGCCCGGGATCGGCGCCTCGATGCGGATCGGATGCGCCGCGAGCGAGAGCGCGAGGTCGGGATTCAGGGCCGTGATGCGCGAAAGCTTCACGCCCTCCGCCGGCTTCAGCGTGTACCGCGTGACAGCCGGGCCGACGTTGATCTCCCCCATATCCACCGTGATACCGAAGCTTTCGAGCGTCCGCTTGATGATGTTCGCGTTCGCCAGAAGATCGCCGGTCGTCGGCTTGCCCATATCGGACTTCAAAAGCGATAACGGCGGCGGGACGTAGTTCGCGAAAACCTGCGCCTTCATCTTCCGCGGTTTGGCGTCCCCGTGCGGCTCCACGACCTCCACCTCCTCCAGGTCCTTGGTTTCTTTCGCGGGCTTCTTTGATCTCGCCGCCTTCGCCTCATTTTCATCCATCCCTTTTTCCGGCCCCTCATCCTCCGTGCCCGTGACCACAAGCTCCGCTTCATCATCTTCCCCATCCGCCCCGCCCCGTTCCGGCCATTTGATCCGGAGCGGCACGTTTGCCGTGATCAGGATGGAAATGATAAAGATAAACCCGTCAATGACCGCGGCGGCAACCTGCCCGAACGGCGTCCGGAGCGACCCCAAAACCAGCCCCAGCCAGCCGCCTTTCGTCGGCGAGAAGATCTCGATGAGGCCGAGAAACGAGAGCACGAGCAGGCAGCCGCCGATCATCGTCGTGCCGATCACCTTCCGCTCGCGCGAAAGAATGAGGACGGCTGCGGCGAACAACAATGTCGCGGGCAAAATAAAATAGCCCCAGCCGAAAAGCGCGTCAAGGCCGCGGTAGATAGACTCCCCCGCCGGGCCGGCGGCATCGAACCCCGCCAGGACCAGGATCACCGCGACACAGATGAAACCGATCGCCCAGATGCTCTTCTTGGTATCAGGGTGCAGGCGCGGCTCCGGCCCGCGGCCGCCGCCACCGTCATGGCCATTGCCATTGCCGCCGTTCCGGGCCTTGCCCCTCCCGTTCTTTCCGTTCCGCTTTGCCATTATGGTTGTATTTTACCGCATTTCTCCGCGGATTGGTACAATATAGAGTATGAAACTACCGGACAAAGAGCTCGTCATCTTCGACCTCGACGGGACGCTCACCGAAAGCAAGTCAAATCTGCGGCCGGACATGGCGCGGGCGCTCGCGGCGCTTCTCGCACGGAAGAAAGTCGCCGTCATCGGCGGCGGGGCATACCACCAGTTCCGCGAACAATTCCTCGCGGAGCTCGCGGTCCCCAAACCGCTCCTTGCCAACTTGTTCCTTTTCCCGACGACCGCGACTACCTTCTATCGCTATCGCGGCGGGTGGAGACCGGTTTACCAGTTCCTGCTTTCAAAAACCGAGGTCAAAGCGATAAAAAAAGCATTCGCGGACGTACTGAAAGAGGTCCGCTACGTGCCGCCACGAAAAACGTACGGCAAGGTCCTGGAGAATCGCGGCACGCAGGTCACTTTCTCGGCGCTTGGGCAGGATGTCGTCGCCGCGCTTGGCAAGCAAGGGCTGCGTCTGAAGGAAGAGTGGAAAAAAGAAAATACGCCGCTCAAGATAAAGATCGCGAAGCTCGTTCAAAAGCGGCTGCCGAAATTCGAAGTGCGAACCTCGGCGTACACCTCGATCGACGTGACGCACAAGGGCATCGATAAGGCATACGGCGTGCGGAAGATCGGGAAAACACTGGGGGTCCCGATCAAAGCTATGGTCTTTATCGGCGATGGGCTCTATCCCGGCGGCAACGACCACGCCGCGCGGCGGACCGGCGTCCAGTGCATCGCCGTCCGCGGTCCGGAGGACACGAAGAAGATCATCCGGAATATCCTGACCTTGGCCTCGCATTAAATCTTTCTAAAAAGAAATTTGCTTTTGGCCTCGCGCGCGGCCCATAATGGATGAAAGGTCGAAACTATTGAAAAAATACCCCGGTCGAGCTAGAATAACGGCGCTTCGACCGCGGTGGTTCTTTCACACACGAATCCATGCCAGCGCCAAAGAAACCAAGAAATCACTGCTTGCAGTGCGGCAAAGAGAGCGGACTGCAATGCCTGGGTCTCGTTTCGCATTATGTTAAAAAATATCTTCGCAGAAAGTTCGAAAATAAGTGTTGTTTGTGCGGATGGGCAAAAGTGAATCCGACGACTGGCTTGGTCCCTCTGGTTGCTGACCATATCGATGGTAATTGGCGCAATAATACCGAAAACAATCTTCGACTTATTTGCCCGAACTGCGACTCTTTAGGCCCAACCTACGCAGGGCTCAATCGAGGGCATGGCAGAAATGACAGGATCACGAGCAAGAGGGCAAAAGAAGGCAGAGCGTTAACTATTTCAAATCACGCTCATTCGGTGCTAAAATGATAGCAATAAATTTGCCGATGTAGCTCAATGGCAGAGCAAGGCTTTCGTAAAGCCAAGACGGAGGTCCGATTCCTCTCATCGGCTCCAGTTTTAGACAAAGGTCATTTTCCCCAAAATTTTTGCCCGCTTCGCGGAGCGAAGCGTAAGGTTTGGTGGGGGTAGAGAGAAGAATACGATTAGAGAGAAGAAGGTTCGAGCCGAAGGTTTTTTGCGCCGAAGATTTTTGTGGGGGCAGAGAGGGTGAAACGACGATACATCTCGGTATAACACTTGCCCCACGCCACCCGTGCGCGTGTTATAACTCTTGCCGATGCAGAAGCACGGCACTCCCTGTTAAATTACTTCTTCGGTTTTTAGAAATAGACCAAAAACGTTTTCTCTGTGCCATTTTAGAGAATCTTTATTCGGCCTAGTTCTGCTATCTTCTGGAACGGCAAGCTCTGCGCCGTGTTTTTCCCTCAAATAATTTATCCTCATGGCCTTTGGATGAACCTCCACCTTATATTCATCGGTTACGGTGAAGAACCCTTTATCAAAAGCCCAATGCAAGTTTCTTTCAAGGGCCATACCGTTGGAGGGATTGCTACCTCCCCCAGAAGCTCTGGCTAATAAGTGAGCAGCTTCAAGGTTGATAAAATCTTTATGATCAATGACAAAGGTTTTGCGGGTTATGGCGCATTGATAACCATAAAAATAAAGCACCAAATCCCTGAACGATCTACTGCGTACAATTCGCGTTGTGTCGCTTTCAACCTCGGTGGTTTCTAGCGAATGAGAAATCGGTTCCGCCAGGGCCTCCGCGATTATTTCTTTTGGAATAATCTTTTTGCCGATTGTAATTTTTCGTAATCCTTCCAAGAAGGTTAAGGCGGCCAAAGGAATGAGTGCGTGCGTCGTGTTGTGCCTCCCCGTACTGGTTGCCGCAAGCAACCCTTCCAGTTTTTTGTAATCTGCCGTCGAGGGCTTTACGTGAAGGACCTTATATAAGAAATCGTTTCCTTCGTATATTTTCACTATGACTACTATGTCATCGGGCTTGTAGTAGTCCCGTCCTGGGTCGTTGCCACTATTCAAATAAAGTCTGTATTCATCCCTGGACCCATCGGCGGCGAATTTGTCGTTATGGTAAACATACTTGGTAAGTACAACTTGGTCGGCGTTAGGCGGAATCAAATCGAGCAGTACGTGATCGTTGAGAACCACCTCGCTAAGAGGCGGAAAATAGCTAATACATGATTTGGAAACGTAAAAATAACGCCCTGCGCCATGGGGCTTGCCGTTGCGATAACCAAGCTCCTGGGCGTTTAGTTTGTGGACATAAGCCTGCTCGTCAAACTTTAGCAATTCCATGCTCATAGAAGCTCATTATAGGAGCTTTTTCAGTTTTACGATACTTTTCTAGTATCTCGCCGATAGAAAGGGCGACGGCTTTAGCCAAGAGAGGCGGGACCGCGTTTCCTATCATTTTATACTGGTCGCCCATACTACCGAGAAATTCAAAGTCATCTGGAAAGGACTGAAGGCGAGCCGCTTCTCTAACGGTTATTGACCTTGCTTGCGTCGGGTCTGGATGAATGTGGCGAAGGCCGTCCTTGTGTAAGTGAGCTACTATCGTATTGCTAGGTTGGTCTGGATGTAAAACATAATACTTATGGACGCTCGACGTTTTCCCTGTTTTTTGAGTGTAGAGTTTCTTTAAGTCCTCAACCGAGCCGTACTTCCTGTTTTTTCTCTGGAGGTCGCGCGCAAGTTCTTTGAATATTTCAATATCACGGGGCGAGTGATAACGAGGTACATGATTTTTAATCGAGCTAGCCCCAATCACTTCGTGGGAATTGTTCTTGCCATGCACCACTTTCATTTTAGGAAGGTCGGACAGGGCATCGGCGACCGTTTGCCTTTTTGCTTTATGCGAAGGCAGGATGTTGAAGTAAAAATCGGCGAGTATTGATTGAGCGTCGGCCCCGAAGAAGCGACGACTAAGACCGACGATCACCAATCTTTTTCTATATTGAGGAACGCCGTAGTCCGAAGCGTCTACTGCGGCATCCTTTAAATCCTCGATAATCTCATAGCCTATGCCGTGAAAAGCCTTTTTTATTAGTTCTGTAATTAAAATTCCATCGGGCTTCGCGCTTAACATTCCCAGTACGTTCTCAAATACAAACGCCTTTGGTTTAAATTCGCGCACAACTTCAAGGTAGGTTTCGAAAAGATAGTTTCGGTAATCATTCCTCATTCCGTTCGTGTCGCGGATGCGGCCCGCTATCGAGTACGCCTGGCATGGAGGGCCGCCTACAACTAGGTCAACATCACCGCCTCCTTTCTTCACGAGTTTTTTTAGCCCCTCTCCGCTTCCATACTCTCTATCGTTATTCCAACCTTCCATGAGTTGTTCCGTCCTTTGCATGTCGAAATGAAAAGCAAGAGACTTCGCGTCGGCATAGCCCCATTTTTTTTGGAGCCTGTTTACTAAAGTATCCAATGAAGGCTTGTCCCACTCCACCGCGCCGATGGTGGAAAAAAGGCCAGACATCTCGAAGCCTTCTGTCAGGCCTCCGC
This sequence comes from Minisyncoccota bacterium, assembly GCA_035541855.1. Lineage (GTDB taxonomy): Bacteria > Patescibacteriota > Minisyncoccia > UBA6257 > 2-01-FULL-56-20 > JAJXYP01. The sequence continues at coordinate 19,550 of DATKMM010000047.1, forward strand.
ATCCAGAGAACAAGTCGATTGTCCTTAGCTTGTCCAACTTGCTTGTTTTCATGTCCCCAGATATTTTAGGAACTCCTTAGCTAAATTATAACCCAATAGCGGCGGAACAGCATTCCCCACCTGCCTGTTCTGATCCGTGCGCGTGCCGAGAAACCTGAAATTGTCGGGAAACGACTGGAGGCGGGCGTTTTCCCTTACGGTCGGTATGCGGTCGTATTTGTAATGGAAGTGGTTTCTGTGGCCCGTGTCTATCGTCCTCGACGGCTTCTTACTGTGGTACCTTGTCCAAGCCTCGTGGAACTTTCTGCTTTCCCCAACGCCGCTAGGAAGGTTTTTATAATTGCCGCCTTCGGGAACCTGTCTTATGACGGACTTCACCAACTCCGAATGTTGCGTGGCAACGTGATTAAAAAGCGTCTTTTGTGTCCCGCGCATTTTTTTCTGATAAGGGGTCTTCGGGGCGGATTCGTAAGAATCTTCTTCCTTGCCAAGATTTTTATTTCTACTTGGTAGATCGCCGATGGCCTCTTGGCTAGTTACATATTGCGCGGGTGCTAATATGGGCTTCGGGAACGCGAATTTACCCATTCCCTTTTTTGTGCCTACGAACACAACCCTTTTCCGTACCTGCGGCACTCCGTAGTCTGCGGCACAAAGTATCTGCATACTGACCGAGTAACCAAGCTCCGTGAAGCGTCTGATGATTTCATCCTTAACTTCGCCTCCGTACAAGCGAGCAAGGCCGGGCACGTTTTCAACTAAAAACATCTTCGGGCGAAATTCCTTCACCGCTTCGATCATGGCAAGGTAAAGGCGATTTCGCTTATCATCGAAATTTCTTGTTCCAGTCAAAGAGAATCCCTGGCAAGGCGGTCCACCGATGATAACATCGGGAGATTCACGCCCAAGAGCTTTCCGAATTTCTTTGATACTTTCGTTCTTGGATAGATCGAGTTGGAGTGTCTTGGCGTTTCCATGATTTAGCGCGAACGTCTTTAACGATACCTCATCATTATCAACGCCCAAAATTACATCATATCCCGCGTCAATAAAGCCCTTGGACAGACCGCCGCAACCGCTAAATAAATCTACGACCGTTGGTTTCTTTTTCATGGTATCAGCCTAAATTATAACAAGGATATATAAAAAAAGCTGGGTCTACTAATTAACAGCCATGAGGTACAATGTATCTATGGCGGTCCCATCATTCTATGAACTTTTCAATCCGGTTTTGGAAGCCCTCCGTCAGTTGGGGGGTTCTGGATCGGTCTCCGAAATAGAAGATACCGTGATTGAAATTATCAAACTAGAGCAAAAGGATGCAGAAGAAATGCATCGCGGCAATACTACAAAATTGGGTTATCGTCTTGGTTGGGCAAGGAATTATTTGAAACGCTACGGACTTTTGGAAAATTCAGCGAGAGGAATTTGGGCGTTGACCGCTAAAGGCAGAGCGACCGCTTCGGTGGACAAAGACATGGTAGACAAGGAAGTACACAAAATTCCACGGGAAGCCGATGCACGGAAACGCAAGCCCTCTGAAGAAAAAAACCCACCGTTGGAGGAAGACCTTTGGGAGGAAAAATTGATGGATAAATTACGAACCTTATCACCGGAAGCCTTTGAAAGGCTCTGTCAGAGGATATTAAGAGAATCTGGATTCATTAAGGTCGAGGTGGTTGGAAAAGTTGGGGATGGAGGAATAGATGGTGTTGGGATAGTGCGACTTAATGGTTTATTGAGTTTTCATATAGTTTTTCAATGTAAGCGTTACGCCGGAAGCGTCTCCGCATCGCAGATCAGGGACTTTCGCGGCGCGATGCAGGGAAAGGCGGAGAAGGGACTTTTTATTACTACAGGCTCTTTTACAAGAGATGCCAGAAACGAAGCGGCAAGGGTAGGTGCGTTGCAGATTGATCTTATCGACGGAGATGAATTGATAACAAAGATGAGGGAGCTAGGATTGGGTGTGAAAATAAAAACGAAAGAAATCCCCGAAATAGACGAAGATTGGTTTAAAAGTTTTTAGTATAGAACGTGGCGGACATTTTTAGCAAAAAGGAGCGGAGCAGGATAATGTCCTTGATACGTTCCAAAGATACTAGCATCGAACGGAGGCTTTCCAAGCTAATCGGTTCAAAGCTGTATCGAATGGGATACAGGTACAGACGAAACTATAATCGGATCGTTGGCAAACCGGACATCGCCATTGTTTCCAAGAAGATAGCGATTTTCGCCGACGGAGACTTTTGGCATGGCTACAACTTCAAGATTGTTGGAGGAAAACTTCCTCGGAGATTCTGGCTTCCTAAAATAAAAAGGAATATCGAACGCGATAGGAAAGTAAACCGTGAACTTAAACGCAGGGGGTGGAAGGTCCTCCGATTTTGGGAGCACGACATAAAAAGGAATCCCGAAAAAATTTTGGAGAAGATTCTAAGAGCCTTGGCGGAATAAAAAGTCAGGACTTATTCTTGCCCTTAAAGTCCTTGCTTACTGATTTCCCGTAGGGTTTCTGCATAACGCCTCGAATTCCTTTGCGGGTGCACTCGGCCGAACAGAATCGGCTCGTGATTTGATAGCTATTTTTTCGAGGATGGTACTCCTCCTTACAGAAATCGCATACCTTTACTACGCTTAAATCTCTGTTTTTTGGGTCGTCAGAATATTTGGCCATGTTTTATTTTATAAAATAGTTTATGTCTTTTTTGTAAATCCTTGCCAAAATAGAGAGTTCGGCAACATCAATTCTACGCTCTCCTCGCTCTATTTTCGATATGTAAGATTGGGGCTTGTCTATCTTTGTGGCAACATCGCCCTGTTTCAAACCCAACGCAAGCCGCGCCTCCTTAAGGCGTTTTATCGTAACTTGATACTCTTTTGCGTGCATAGGATTCCCCATATAGATTATATGCTATAACCTATTGCGGGATAACCCAAAATAGGTTATGATGGTTTTATGTCCGCTTATTTCCTCTATGCCCGCAAAAGCACCGATGTCGAGGACAAGCAAGTCCGCTCGATTGAGGATCAGCTTGCTGTATTACGAATTTTGGCAAAAGAGCAAGGACTTCACATCACGGCGGAGTTTGTCGAGAAGCAGTCGGCTAAAATACCTGGCCGCCCCGTGTTCAATGAGATGCTGTCGCGTATTGAACGTGGCGAAGCGAAGGGTGTCGTCTGTTGGAAGTTGGATCGCCTCGCCCGCAACCCCGTGGACGGCGGGCAGATAAGTTGGTTTCTCCAACGCGGCACTATTCAGCACATCCGCACCTACGAACGAGATTACTATTCCGCCGACAATATGCTCTTGATGAGCGTAGAGTTCGGCATGGCTAACCAGTTCATCCTAGATTTGGCCGCGAACACCAAGCGCGGCCTTGATGAGAAAGTTAAGAGAGGAGAATACCCTTCACTTGCTCCCATCGGTTACTTGAATGACCGAGCGAGGAAAACCATCGTCGTCCATAAGGCGGGCGCGAAGGTTGTGAAGGCCGCGTTTGAACTCTACGCCGAGGGCAATTCCCGCTTGGAGGATATAGCCAACTTCTTTGCGAAGCACGGCTTTGCGGCAGAGTGCGGGAAGCCCATGACCCGCCAACGAGTAACATATATCCTTTCCAACCCCTTCTACTACGGACTGTTTCGCTACAATAAGGAGCTTCACGAAGGTAAACATCAGCCCATCATCTCGAAGAAACTTTTTGACGACGTGCAAGCGGTGATGAAGCGGCGGGGCTGGCAGGACAGGAAGGAGAACGATCCGCGCCCGTTGTGCGGCCTCATCAAGTGCGGCGAGTGCGGCGCGATGATAACCGCCGAGACGAAGATAAAGAGGCACAAGAACGGGAACGTCCATACCTACACCTACTATCGCTGTACCAAGAAAACGGGCGTTTGCTCGCAACCCTTCATACGAGAAGAATTGCTCAATGTCCAACTGGCCGAGGCCATCAAGTCATACGCCTTGCCCGAAGCATGGGCGGCCGATCTCTACGAGCGGGCGGACAAGGACGAAGCGGAAGCCGTCCGATCTTCGGCTTCGGCGAGCCAAGCCATGCGCGAGGAAATAGCGGCCATTACGGACAAGCTCCAACGCCTTCATCGGCTCTATTTAGACGAGGACATAGAGCGCGACGTGTATCGCCAAGAGAAGGCAGACCTTCTCTCCCGCAAGAAGTCGTTGGAGGAGGAAATGGCCGATTTGAACAAAGGGGCGATATCTTGGCTCGAACCCCTGCGGGATTGGATAAAGGACGCAGAAAATTTAAGAGAAAC
>DATKMM010000048.1:0-15316 GCA_035541855.1 Minisyncoccota bacterium
AATTTAATGAAACTGCGTTCGTGGGCGATGAGATCCGGGATGTCGAGGCCGCGAAGAAAAATAAGCTTGCGGCGGTGGGCGTGACGTGGGGAGTGAACTCGCGCGAAGGGCTCGCCGGAGCGCGGCCCGACGCGATCGTCGACACGGCAGGCGAGCTCCTGGAATATCTGACCGCCGGCTACCGGAGGATGAGCAGCCCCAGGGTCCCGATCGCGATGCAATAGGCGGCGAACGGTGCGAGCGTCCTGGTCTTGAAGTACTGGGCGAGGAATCTGGCGGAGAAATACGCGCCGACGGCGGCGGCAACGGCGCCCGTGAGCGCGATCCCGACGGTCGTCGCGTTACCCGACGCGAGGAGCGGCGGAAGCTTCAGGATGGCGGCGGCGCCGATGATCGGCGTGGCGAGCAGGAAGGAATAGCGGAGCGCGTCCTCGTGGGAGAGCCCGACCATGAGCCCGCCGGCGAGCGTCGATCCGGTTCGCGAGAATCCGGGAATGAGCGCGATGACCTGCAGGAGGCCGATCTTCAGCGATTGCCGCCAGGAAAGCTCGGCGGCGATCCGATGGTCGGGGTCGCGGACCTTTTGGTCGCTGGCCTTGGCGCGCTTGCGCAGGCGTTCAGCCATGAAGAGCAGGCCGCCGTTCAGGATCAGGAAGAATGCCGCGGAAGCCGGCGCGATGAAGAAGTTTTGTACTTGGGTTTCGAAGAGCACGCCCGCGAGGCCGGCGGGGATGGTGGTCACGACCAGGAGCCAGCCGAGACGCGCATCGGGGGTGGCAATTTCCCGTTCGGCGAGCGAACGGAAGATGCCCTTTACGATACGCATCCAATCTTTCCAATAGATGGCGAAGAGCGTAAGCGCGGTCGCGAAATGCGTCGCGACGAGGAAGGTCAGGAAATAGTCCGCGTTCTCGTCGATCTTCCAGCCGAGCAGCCCCGGCAGGAGCACGCTGTGCCCGAGGCTGGAGATGGGAAAAAGTTCCGTGATGCCCTGCGAGAGGCCGAGCACGGCGGCCTGGAAGAATGAAATCATTGTATAATGGTAGCATGGCGGATAAACAGCGGGAACTCGCGGCATTGGAGGCGGAGATGGCGGCCGATGCGGCGCTCCCTTTGCGCGATTCGGCGAATCTTGTTTTCGGCGAAGGGAACCTCGACTGCGCCGTGATGTTGATCGGCGAGGCGCCGGGCCAGAACGAGGACCGGCTCAGGCGGCCGTTTGTCGGGCGCGGCGGGCAGCTGCTCGATAAAATGATCGCGAGCATCGGCTGGAAGCGCGCGGACGTTTACATCACGAACATCGTGAAGCGCCGGCCGCCGGAAAACCGCGACCCGCTCCCATCCGAGATCGAGGCATACCAGCCGTACCTCACGCGGCAGATCGCGATCGTCGCGCCGAAAGTGATCGTCACGCTCGGCCGTTTTTCGATGAACTACTTTTTGCCCGAGGCGAAGATCACGCGCGACCACGGCCGGGTGCTCCGGGTCGGCGGCCGCGTCATCTTCCCGGTCTACCATCCCGCCGCCGCGCTCCGCTCGACCGAGATGATGAACACGCTCGCCGCCGATTTCAGAAAAATACCCGACGTCGTTTCCGGAAAGTTCGCGGAGAACCTCGTCACGGCCCCGGCCATGAAGGAGGCGCCCGCCAAAGCGAAACCCGAAAAACCGAAACAGCAGGGGTTGTTCTAGCGCTTGCGGCGTTGGTTATGATGTAATCATGCTTAAATGGGCGGCTGCATCACGTATCCGTGGGCATGGCTGGCAGACGGCAACAATCCCTTGTCTTTTCTCGGGTACGATAACCTGCCCGTGCCCTACGGGTTGTATTTCCTGTTTCTCATACTGAACGCGATCGTCATTTACTATCTTGGATGGGGAGCGGGGAAGGTATTTTCAATGATGTTCGGTTAACAGAAAAAAACGGTGTGCCCCCTCATGGTCTCGAACTTTTGGGGAGATCGCCCCATTCAAGCCCCGCAAGCGTTTTTGAGGATTTTAAAAGCCGGACCCTTCTTCTTGCATGAAGCATCTCGGTCACTCACCGCAACCCCCTATCGTCGGGATATCAAGCTCTCCCAACCCAGTCCAACGTCCCCATGGATCCTGAAAGAGTAAAACAGGATTCTTTGCAAAATAAGCACTAGAAGATGGCAACGGAATAGATGGCGGCGAAAATCCGTCCTCATCTGTTGAAGTAATGCCTGCCTGAATTAAAGGTTCTACCTTAGCATTAAATTCATCTTGTTGAAGCTGGTAAAATGCATTCGAAGTGGTGGAGATGAATAATGCGGTGCCACCTGAAGTAGTCCCTATCTGCGCAAGATCGTTTGGCGAAACATTGTTAATAAGGTATGTCACGCTCAATCCTCCGCATCCTCCGGGGGCGATCTGCCCGTAATCCTTATACAAAGGGACACTGGAAGAAATCTGGCTGTTTTGATAAAAGATTTCGCTGTCGCCGCTTCTAGCGTCGGAACTCCCGAACTGCTCTTTGGGGATAAGGAAATAATCAAAGAGGGGCCCCGAATCGGTTTTAACGATAACATCGTTGTCGTTGCCGAGGTACGTGGTGTCTATCGCGACGTTAGTATTATCGTCGGTGTAGAGTCGGCTCGTATCAGGATAGAACGTAAGTCCCGAAGCCAAGCTTTTAAGCGGCGTGCTCGTTGGGGTATCGCCGTACCAATAATCATTCTGCACGAGCACAAAATCGCCAAGAGGAATATTGACGGGAGGAGCGCCGGTAGGAAGATTGCCGAAGGCGCTTACTTTGTCATAGTTGAAATCAAAATCATAGATGCCAAGATCAACGGCTTCATTTCCGGCAACGGTAATGGCAGCCGTTGACGTTGCGGAAACCAGCGCCGCATAGTTCTCCTTTGCGGCCACGTAGTCCGATGATGTGCCCTGCGCTATGAATGTTTGATAATCTTGGGTCGCAAAGGTGACCGCATAATCTCCGCCTGGTGGCCCGCAGACTGGCACTCCCGCAACGATACGATGATAACCAGCATATGTGCCAGACGTTATCGTGCCTCCATCGTAATATTGGATGCTGGCGCTAGCGAAGCCGCCGCAGTCGCTTTCGCCCTGAGGAGTTATTTCAAAAAGATTATAGTTACTGCTAATAGCCGTTGAACTCAATGAAATAACTGTTGTGGAAGCGGTTAGGCTCAAGGGGGTGCTGGAAGCCGAGAGTGACGGTGCCTGCGAATATCTTTTCCAAATGAGATAGCCTGCTATGCCAGCAATAATAATCAGAACGATAATAACTACGACGACCAGCAACGCAGAACCCTTTCTGTTCATTGCATTAATCATAGCATTATCTCTCTAACCGGCTCAGTCCGATCTCACTGCGTTGTGCCCTCGGAGGGAATCGAACCCCCATAACCAGCTTAGAAGTCTGGCGTTCTGTCCATTGAACTACAAGGGCGATTTTTAAGATAATCTATCAAACCAAGCTTCCAGCCGGAAATCTTTCTAAACAAACTTCGATCACTTACCACGATTGCGCATGTACCATTGTACAGCGCATTTCTCCTATAATGCAATGTGGTCGCTTTGACATAAGTTTTCTGGAACTGATTGATGGGTATGCCAGTGATCTTTGACCAGAATTGCTCTACGTTATCAGAGATTTGAAGAGTGTGAATATGAAGAGCAATCCTGAATTTATCTTCGGGCACGCAACATATTTCTCTGAACCAGAACATCATGATAGCTATCATTCTTTCGTCTGAGTTGGTGAACTTCACTCGTTCTAGCTGGTTTTTGTCGCCTTCGGCCCAGTAGAGGCATAGACCACTTAAAAATAAAGGATTTTGAGCTAATCTTGGAAAGTCGTTTTTGGCAGCAGATATAATATCGGCCGTAATCCTTTCTCGTATCTCTCTATGTTTCCGTGCTCCCATGTAGCGAGATCGTGCCCTGCCTCTTAAAAGTTCTGCATGATTTATCTCTTCGAAGTTGTAATGCTAATTCTCTATCTTTGCGTGCCATACAAGAATCATAGCAGATGAAAATTAAAAGATTTTAAAATTTAATAATATTGATTCCGTAATGAAATTAAGGTAACGTGAAGGAACGCGAGAGCGGGCCGTCGTATACCGGTAGTACGCCTGTTTTGGGTACAGGTAGACTGGGTTCGATTCCCAGCGGCCCGACTGGAAACAAAAATCGCCAAGCGGTGGCGATCTTTGTTTGGTGCCGCAGGACAGAATCGGACTGTCTTCATTCGCTCTTCAGGCGAGTGCTTTACCATTAAGCTACTGCGGCTTCGCTAAAGAGTATAGCGATTTATCTCTTCGCCTTCAAGATGATGCGGCGTTCCTCGGGCTTCACGGCGTCGATGACGAACGGGTAGGACTGGCCGACGGCGATGGCCTTCTTCATCTCGTCCTGTCCGCCGAACTCGGAAACGTGGACGAGGCCCTGGAACTCGCCTTCGAGCGCGATCACGGCGCCGAACGGGTTGAACTTGTACACGCGGCCCTGGACGGTTTCGCCGGCCTTGAACCTGTCGCCGAGCGTGAGCCACGGGTCTTCCTTGAGCGCCTTGAGCGAGAGGAAGACGCGGCCCTCCTTGATGTCGATGATGCGCGCCGTGAGCTCGTCGTTCACCTTCACGAGCTCCTTAGGGTTGTCGATGAGCTTGTAGTCGAGCTCGGAAATATGGATCATGCCCTCGATGTCCGGGTTGTCGGCGAAGCGGACGAAGACGCCGAAGTCGGCGACGCCGGAAACGATGCAGTTCACATCCTGGCCGACCGCGTAGGCGGCGAGCAGTTCTTTCACGTTGGCGGAGAGCACCTCGCGCTCGGAGACGATGATCTTGTTCGTGCGCTGGTTCACGTCGATGATCTTGACGGAGAGCTCCTGGCCGACGAACTTCTTGAGCTCATCGGCGATCTTCACGCGGTCGCCGTCCGGGACCTTCGGATAGTGTTCGAGCGAGAGCTGGGAGACGGGCAGGAACGCCTTCAGGTCCTCGGTGCCGATGGATGCCATGAGGCCGCCCGCGTTCGCGGCAACGATCTTGGCCTTCACGACCTCGCCCGCCTCGGCGAGCTCCTTCGCCTGCTGCCAGAGCTTCTGGCGGCCGGCTTCGGAAAGCGAAAGTTCGATGAGCCCCTCCTCGCCGTCGAGCGTGACGATCTTCGCGTGGAGCTTGTCGCCGGCCTGGACGTTGCGGATGGCCTCCCGCGCATTCTGGAACTCGATGCCGTAGACGATGCCGGTGCCGAAACGGCCCAGGTCGAAGTACGCCTTGCGCGGCACTTTCTTGATGAGCGTGACCTCGACGACGCTGCCCTCCTTCGGCCAATCGGCGGTCGAAAGTTCGGTTTTCAGGACCTGCACCAGGCCGGTATCCTGCGCGGCCGTTTTTTCTTCGGTTATTGCCATGTGATGGTCATTATACTAGGCGTCGGGGATTTTAGCAACCTCTTGATTTTCGGCCGCATTTGTTGTAAAAGAAGGGGGTATCTTCGCTCTTTGACAACCATATTTTTTCGTCTTTTTGACAATTTAATATTCAAAAAGTCGAAAAAATAAATAATACCTATAAACGGATGAATAAAATCCGAAAGTTTTCTTTCCTGGCGGTGTTTGGCGTGATTTTGATGTCATCCATGGCTGCGGCGGCGCACGCCGATACGGCGTCCGGCACGGTTTCGGCCGTTGCCACGGCGACGGACAGCTTTGCGTCGGCGACCGCCGGCGAAAGCATCGGTAATCTCATCATGGACGCCGCGAACTCCAGTTCGAATGCGAGCTCAAGTTCGAATTCCAGCAGCACTTCGGGCTCCGCTTCCGCTTCCGGGTCCGGATCCGGCTCGGCGTCGGCTTCGGGCAGCTGCAGTTCGAGCGCGAGCTCAAGTTCGACCTCAAGCTCGGGCTCGACGACGAACAGCTCAAGCAGTTCGAGCTTCAGCTCGGGTTCGAGTTCGAGCTCCGGTGCGAGCGCCAGCGGTTCGAACTGCACCGCGACCTCCACGCCGCCCATCAATGTTGGTTCGATCACGGTCTGCAAGGTGGTCATCAACGCGAGCGGGACGATCGTGGATGGTTCGGCGTTTCCGGGCAACCTTTTCGCGGTGCCGGGGATCGCCTCGGTTCCGTCGTCGACGGCATCTCCGGTCGGCGTCCTTCCGGAAACGGACTTTTCGACGCCGCTCACGCTGAACGCGGCCCTCTTCGGTTCGGCGACGGATAACGCCCAGTGCGTGACCTATAGCAACCTCGCCATCGGCCATTATTATTACGGGCAGGAGTCCATTGCGAGCTCTTCGAGCCAGTGGGCGATGCCGGAATATAACGACCAGGATGGGGGCGTTGCGGTTTCGGCGACGGATACGTTTCCGTACAGCGGCCAGCTGTTCGATAATGACCCGTCGAACGACGGCGCGCGCAACACGGACGCGGATGGCGACATCCAGCTCACGGCCGCGCGCCCGAGCCGCCAGCTGATCGTCGTGAACCAGGTTCTCAACACGCCGGCCTGCACGGTAAGCGCATCCGATTTCGAGGCCGACCTCCACAACGGGCTCATAAGTTTCACTTCCGTCGCGGTGGGTTCGAGCACGGCATCGTTCACGCTGACCAATCACGCCAATTGCAGCGTTCCGATCAGCCTGTCCTCTTATAAGATGTTCGTTGCCGGCGGCGCGCCGGGCTGGCTCTCGACGCAGCAGTTGATTGCCGTGGCATCGTCCTCGGTGGCCGCCAGCTCGACCCAGACCTTCACGGTGCCCATCGCGTCCTGCGCGACCCAGGTGGACGCGTGGTATGGCGAGGCGCCAACGACACTTCTGGATACGAACCCATACCAATATCCCAATGTGCCGTTCGTGCTGGCCTATGCGTTCTCCGGCGGGAATCTCTGCACGGCCCCGGTCACGCCCGATGTTTCCATCGTGAAAACGGTGGATAACGCGGCGCCGCAGGCGGGCGACACGGTGAACTATACGATCACCGCGACCGCGCTCGGCACGGCGAGCTCGACCGGCGTCGTTGCGACCGACACGCTGCCGTCCGGCCTGACGTTCGTCAGTGCGACGACCTCGGCCGGCACTTACGCCAGCTCCACGGGGACGTGGATGATCGGTACGATGAGCCCGGGCTCGACGGCGGCGCTCCGGATCTCGGCGCTCGTGGACGCCTCCGACACGGTCGGACAGGTGATCACGAATGCCGTGGTCGTGAGCGGCGGCGCTTCTTCCTCGGTGCCCATCACCGTGCAGCCTCCGGTCTGCACCAGTAACTGCGGCGGAGGCGGCGGAAGCTCGACGAGCACGCTCACCGTGAACGTGAGCGGCCTCAATGCAAGCGACACCGCGTCGCTGGTCGTGGACGACCTGACGGCCTCCACGACGCAGGCAACCTCGACCGGCAACGGCAGCCCGTCGTTCATGCTTGCCACGAACGACCAGTACGCGGTTGGCGCGACGACGACCGTCCCGGGCTATTCGGTCGCGACCTCGACGGGATGCGCGGGAACGCTCGCGGCGGATGCGACGTGCAACGTCGTGTTCGCGCTTGCGACGACGACCCCGACATCCACGGGCGCCGATATCGCGGTCTTCAAGACGGTTGACAACGCGAACCCGGCGCCGGGCGATACGGTGAACTACACCATTACCGTCCAGGCGCTCGGCCCCGAGACCTCGACCTTCGTCGAGGCGACGGATATCTTTCCGCTCGGACTGAGCATCGCGTCGATGACGGCATCCCAGGGTTCGACCACGGATGGCGGCACGATCGATTGGAACGTCGGCACGCTTTCGCCGAACGCGACCGCCACATTGTCCATTGCGGCGGTGGTCGGTTCGAACGAGGGCGGCCAGACGATCACGAACACGGCGACGGTTGCCGAGCTCGCTTCGCTCGTCGACCCGGACCTTGCCAATAATTCTTCCTCGGTCTCTATCACCGTGCAGTCGCCGGGTTGCACCAGCAATTGCGGCGGCGGTGGCGGCGGGGGAGGGGGAGGCGGCGGTGGTGGAATTTCCACCGCCGAGATCGGCATCACGAAAGCGGTGGATAATGCCGACCCGGATCCGGGCGCGACCATTACCTATACCGCGACGGCGCAGATCATCGGCCCCTCGGCCTCCGTCGGCGCGGTGGCGACCGACACGCTGCCGGCCGGCCTGACCTTCGTCTCGGCGAGCACTTCGGCGGGAACGTATGACAGCACCACGGGAACGTGGACGCTTGGTACGGTCTCTCCGGGTTCGAACCCGACGCTCGTCATCACGGCGCTCGTGAACGCCTCCGACACGGTCGGACAGACGATTACGAACACGGCAACCATCGGAGAGTCCACTTCAGTGAACGATCCGCTCACGACGAACAACACCGCGAGCGTGACGATCACGGTTGGCGGAACCTCAGGCGGTGGCGGTGGCGGCGGTGGAGGGGGAGGCGGTGGCTCGGTTGGTGTTCCGGGCGGCGGTGGTGGCTCGGCGACCTCAACGGGCCCGGGCCAGGTACTCGGCGCTTCAACGAGCTGCGGACCCTACCTCGATGAATACATCCACCCGATCCGTAAGGACCTCAATGATCCGAATGAAGTGAAAAAGCTGCAGCTGTTCCTGAACCAGAATTTGGGAAGCGGTTTGCCTATCACCGGTTACTACGGCCCCTCGACCATCGAGGCCGTGGACCAGTTCCAGGTGAAGTACTATAACGAGGTCCTGAAGCCGTGGCTCCCGCTCGGCCTGCCGACGGAGTTCACGCCGACGGATTTCGTGTACCAGACGACGCAGCGGTGGATCAATCTGATCATGTGTCCGCCGCTCGACCTTCCGGTGCCGGCTCTGCGGGTGTATTCCGCGGGCAGCAGTGGTTGAGCGGGTCGCGGTAAAAACAAAAATCCCCGAAGGGGGATTTTTGTTGCATAAACGATCATTTGATGGTATAATGTTCGCATATGCAACGGTTTATCGGAGCGCTCAGGAAATATTTCGTGCCGCACGAGGGGAATGACCATCGGCCGCATATTCTGCGCGCGCGGACGGTGGCGTTCGTGCTGCTGGTCGCGGCCGCGGTGGAGTCGGTGTTTCTTCTCGGGACGGCGGTCGTCGTGCCGAACTCGCGGCTTTTCGGCATCATTCTGACGAACGCGCTGGTTGACGAGACGAACGCGAGCCGCGCCGCGAACGATGTCCCGCCGCTCCAGGAAAGTCCGCTGCTCGATGCCGCCGCGCAGGAGAAAGCGGATGACATGGTGGCGAACGGTTACTTCGCGCACACGAGCCCGTCGGGCCTCTCGCCGTGGTACTGGTTCGAGCAGGTGGGTTACGGGTTCACCTATGCCGGAGAAAATCTCGCGGTGAATTTTTCCGATTCGCAGGACGTGACGGACGCATGGATGAATTCGCCCGAACACCGCGCGAACATTCTGGATGCGGACTTCACGCAGATCGGCATGGCTGCCGCGACCGGCACCTACGAGGGCCATCCGGCGGTCTACGTCGTCGAACTTTTCGGGACGCCCGCTCCCGCAGCGCCGGCGGCGGAAGCGCCGATCGCCGTTGCGAACGCCGCAACGGTGCCACCTGCCGCAGCCATGCCGAAACCGGCGGAGCCCGCGCCGATCATCGTTTCGTCCACGCCGGCGTTCGTCGCCGTGAAAGGCGTTGAAACGCAAGCCGCGACCGCGACGGCGGCCGTGACGGTTTCGACGGTTCCGGCGGTCGCACCGATTGCCGCAGGAAGCGCCGTCCCGCAAGGCAACTTCGTCCAGGATGCCGCCGCCAACTCGCGCCAGTGGCTCGATGATATCTATCTTGCGGTGATATTGTTCTTCGCCGCCGCGCTCGGCATAAATGTTTTCGTGAAGATCCGCATCCAGCACCCGCAGGTCATCTTCGGCGGCATGCTGGTCATCCTCGCCGCAGGCCTCTTCATCGTCCTCAACCAGCATCTCCTCGCCGGGGCGACCATCTTGTAGAACGATGCACCTTCGAACCATCCGGACGCGGATCTTCAGGGAGGGGGAACAATTGGTCCCTTTCATTACCCGATATCTAAAACGGATCGGGGAAAATTCGATCATCGTGGTTACTTCGAAGATCGTCGCGTTGTCGGAAGGGAGGGTGCGCGAGATAACTGATGCCCGGACCCGGGAGCGCCTTATCAGGTCGGAGAGCCAATGGGCGATGCGGACAAAGTATACCTGGCTTACCATCAAGGATAATATGGTGCTCAGTTCGGTGGGCGTGGACGAATCAAACGCTGACGGGAAAATAATCCTTCTCCCGAAAGACAGCTTCAAGGCGGCGCGGCAGCTCCGTGAGAAATTAAAAAAACATTACCGGGTCAGGAAACTCGGCATCATCGTGAGCGACAGCCGCCTCCTGCCGCTTCGTGCGGGCATTGTCGGCATCGCCCTCGGGTATGCCGGTTTTTCCGGCGTGCGGGACTATCGCGGCACGCCCGATATTTTCGGGAGAACCCTGAAGCTTTCGCGGACGGACGTCGCCGACAGTCTCGCGACCGCGGCAGTACTCTTCATGGGCGAGGGGGCGGAGCGGCGGCCGTTGGCCGTCATTACCAAAGCGCCGGTGGAGTTTAAGGATGCGATCGATCGACGTGAGCTTTTTATAGATCCCCGGGAAGATATTTACCAGCCTCTTTTTGAAAAGATAAAAAAGATCCGGTGGTGATCGGGGGCGGTTGGTTTGTCAAACTGCCTGCGGGGACATAGAATATGAGGACAAATGGCATCCTCCACCACGGACCTTATAAAGAGCAAGCTCGACATCGTGGAGTTCATCCGCGGATACGTGGCGCTCGCGCCGGCGGGGAAGAACTTCAAAGGGCTTTGTCCGTTCCACAAGGAGAAGTCGCCGTCCTTCATGGTGTCGCCCGACCGGCAGTCGTGGCACTGTTTCGGTTGCGGCACTGGCGGGAGCGTGTTCGATTTCGTGATGAAGTACGATAACATCGAGTTCGGCGAGGCGTTACGGATGCTGGCGGAGAAAGCGGGCGTCGAGCTGCGGCGCGAGAATCCGGCGGAGTACCGGTACAGCGGCTTGCTCTACGACCTGAACGACGCGGCGAAGAACTTTTTCAAAAAAGCGCTTGCGGCGGCGCCGGTCGCGCGCGAATATCTCGCGAAGCGCGGTCTCGCGGCGCGGACGGTCGAAGAGTTCGAGATCGGCTGGGCGCCGAACGAGCCGGAGGGGCTCTCGATGTATTTTCTGAACTCCGGCTCCGCGCCGCAGGACCTCGTCCAGGCCGGACTTTCGATCAAGACCGAGCGCGGTTTGATGCTCGACCGGTTCCGCGGGCGCATCATGTTCCCGATCCATAACCATACGGGCAAAGTGGTCGGCTTCACCGGCCGCATCCTGCCCCAGCTCGACCGCGGCGACATGGGCAAGTATGTGAACAGCCCCGAAACGCCGATCTTCCAGAAATCGAAACTGATCTACGGATTTTGGAAAAGCAAGGAGGCCATCCGTGAGGAGAAATCGGCGTTCCTCGTTGAGGGGCAGATGGATTTCCTGATGAGCTACCAGTCCGGTGTGCGCAACGTCATCGCGAGCTCCGGTACGGCGCTGACCGAGGACTACCTGCGCGTGGTGCACCGGCTCGCGGAGAATTTAATAGTGAGCTTCGACAACGATACCGCCGGTTCCGATGCGGCCGAGCGCGCGATCGACCTCGCCGAGGCGCAGGATTTCGGCGTGAAGGTGGCCATCTGGGGATCGCTCGGCGCCGGTGTCAAGGACGCCGCCGATGCCGCGCTCGCGGACCCGGCGAACATCCGGAAGGTTTTGGACAGCGCCATTCCCGCGCCGGAATTCTATTTCGCGAAATACCTGCCCCGTGATCCCGTGACCGGCGCCGTGAACGCGACCGCGGTCGCCACGCGCGAGGGCCTGCGCAACCTGCGTGCGATCCTCGGGAAGCTGAAACACATCGCAAGCCCGGTCGAGCGGGATTTCTGGATGAAGGAGCTCGCGAAACGGACGGGGATAAAGGAAAAGACGCTCGAGGAGGAGATGGAGAAGGCCGGTGGCTCCGCGCAGCCGTTCATGAAGGCCGCGGATGATAAGGACGGCGCGGATGGCGTGCCGAAGCGCCAGGCCACCCGGCAGGAGCTCATCTGCGAAAAACTGTTTTCCGCGGCGCTCGCCAAAAGCGACCTCGCGGCGCTCGATGAGTGCGTGATATTCCTCAATCCGACCCAGAAAGAGATATTCCGGATATTAAAAAGCGGCAAGACGCAGAGCGAGGACCCGTCGCTCGACGAGGCCATCGGCGTCATCGTCCTCCGCGCGGGCGATGAACTGACCGCAGAAGAGATCGCCGCGCTCAAAGCCGAGCTCGCGAAAGTATACTATAAAGAGCGCCGTCGCATCCTCGCCCAAGCCGTCAAGAACGCCGAGGCCAACGGCAACGAAACCGAGCTCAAGGCAGCGCTCGAGGAACTGCGCAATCTGCCGGGGAATAGTGAGTAGTATATCGGTGAACCAAGAAAGTCGTTCTGAAGCTATGCCGTCATACAAAAAGCGGCCCACTGGTGAGAGCAGGCCGCCGATGGTTCGCTAATACCACTAGCCGTCGACTTTGATGACGATCGAATCATCGATCAGCACAATCGATTGGCCGGCCTTCAAACCGACGGCGCCTTTATCAGTTTTCAGGAGAAGTTCGTATGATCCAGAGGGTGGCATATTCGATCGGATGCCATCGCCACTCAGAGGAATAAACTTGTCTCCGGTCTTAAGGCGGCCATAAAGGGTGGCAGACACGGAGAGAATGACCTCTCCGGTTCCTTGGATCAATTGCTCAAAATCGCGTTGGACCTTTACGGCGATTGTCACATCCCCCACCTTCTCGACTTCGAACGGAGAGACACTCGACGTCTGGTTGACGCGGTCGGGATCATCGAGATAGCGGATTTTTAGATCGTAATTCCACTCAACGCCGGTGATCTCGGAGAGGGCCTTCGTTTGCCTCGCTAATACCCTCGTCCCGATGATGAGCCCTTTCGCTTGGATCGCGATGGCCTTCTCGCTTGCCCAGATCATTTGCTGGAGAAAATGGAAGTGTTCCGTGAGCGCGAAGGATTCGCCGGTAATCTGGAACGCTGCGCAGATCTTATCGAATGCATCCGCCCGTTCCTGCGCAGTATGGCGCGGACGCCGTTTGATGTAGTCGAAAGCGGTGATGGTCTCGTAATACGCTCTGCACGTCGCTAACCGGGCTTCATCAGTGATGATGCTACCCCGGAGATGCCTTTTGGCTCTGTTCATTGCAAGATACCTCTCGTTGATATGGCTAAGTGTCGGATAGCTGCGCATACGCTACCATGCTCCGTTGACTTTGTCAAAGAATTTTGCTATATTTCCTGCCAGTAGGAGCAAGATATGACTTTAAAAGTTTTTTGGGCTTTTGCGGGCCGCTATGTGCTTAATACCGCAAGGTGGACGGCTCTCACGAGCGGCGCGATCCTCGGTTTCACCGCGGAATTCATCGTGCCGTTCGCGTACCTGCACTACCACAAGACAATGCCGTTCCGTTTGTACTGCCTAGGCATCGTCATTGCGATAGGTGCCGCAATTGTCGTCGCGATCCTTTTTGCGGCCATGGCGGCGGCACGGCTCTGGAGTCGGACGAAATTTCCTTACGACATGGTTGTCGACGGCAACAATCACTTCCAGCCGTGCCCACGCTGCGGCGGGGAAATCGAGCAGAAACTCTTCGGCGGCTGGACCATGCCGATGGCAGCTGATCCGACGTGCCGCGAGTGCAAGACGCGCTACCATCTCCATGAGAAGTGGCTGTTCGGTGACGAGTTCGAAGTGCTTCCGGCGGAATAACCGCATGGAACAACGCAATCTCAGGCCATAGGGTTCGCCCTGCGGTCATTTTTTATCTTGTTGCCTCGCGCGGTCCATTAAGACTGTCCTTGGGTTGTTTTATGGGAAACCAAGGTGGCGATTCCGTTATGTTCATACTGATTTACGGTTGCTTCTAATGATTGTGGATGTAGAGCGTAGCTGAGAATGCCGCATTTATCAGCATGTTATCGCCTTGCTCCTAATTGCTCCTAATTCAGAAATTCGGTTCGTAGTGAGTCCGATACGATGCACCGCCGGATCGGATCAGTTTTAGTTCCTGCATTTTGCTCAAGTCATTATTGATAGTTGCGCGTGACACATCGGGGAACAGCTTCTCGCAGGCTCCAGCCGTGATGCGTTTTTGCTCTACGAGGGCATCCCAGATGCGGAGCTGGCGCTCGTTGAGCTTACTCAATTTTTCTCCGGGCAGGATGACTCTGAAGCTATTCGTCGTGTTTTTGAAAAGCGGCGGCAGCAATCCCCATTGCTCCATCTCGCTGAAAACAATGTCGATGCCTCTCCCGTATTCCTCAAGATAATCGAGGTCCTTCAATCGCGCGGCAATAATTTCATTGCGGCTCACTTGGGCGTCACGGATATTGTCGACCGTGACTCCCGGCGGCAGACAACCGGGATTGAAAACTTCGATTCGGTCTTCAAAAACGTTTACTTGTACGTAAGTTTCAGTTATCCGGTAGTCGCGGTGGATGACGGCATTGGCCACGATCTCGCGGATGGCTTTCTCCGGATATTCATACCGCTCGACCCGCTTCGTGCCAACGATTTTGGCGCTCCGGCGTATATTCCGCAAGATGAACTTCTACATGGCGTCGATATGCTCATTCAGCGTTCCGTCGATATCAGCCTTGTCGATGATATCCGTTGCCACATTTGACCCTTTGTATTTCACGCACCGGATGATATAGCGATTGAATGACCGTTTAAGCTGAGGCTTGTCTTTGGCGAAAATGAGGAATCCGGCAACCGTCGGGAAATTGTCGCTGTCAAACGTGTCTGCGATGCCGAGATTTTTCAGCAATTCAAAATCAATGTCTTCAATATGGGCTTCTCGTTTGGTTCGCCGCCCCATGATGGTAAGCAGTTCGAATATCTTCGGGACGGACAACTCGTCCAGACTGGTATCGGGCGCTCGCGTGATGTCGAATTTCGACAGCTTTGCATTATCGATAAACCTGCGCATTTCTTCGTCGGTGATCTTCCGATCGGTATTCCCATCGCGGACAAATGCGCCGTTCGGCATGCCGACGGGATTGTAATAACACGGCTTGAATTGATCGGGGCATTCCGGGATATAGACGGCAAGCAGATTGTTGGGGTAATCCCACCCTGTTGGTACAGCGGCGCTATCATAAAGCCATGTACCAACTCAAACAAATTCCGTCGGAAGCACAGGCGAGAAAATATCTTCGCCGCGCTGTATTCGGCAAAAA
>DATKMM010000049.1:0-3170 GCA_035541855.1 Minisyncoccota bacterium
TAAATGGCCGGCGCGATGAGGATAAGGCTCGCGACGGCGGCGATCGCGCCGCAGAGCATGCCGTCCACGACGAACGGCCCGCGCACGAGGCTGTTCGAGGCGCCGACGACCCGCATGATGCCGATCTCGTCCCGGTTCGAATAGATGGCCAGGCGGATGGTGTTGAAGACGACCAGGCCGGCGATAATAACGAGGAAAAGGGTCACCGCCCAGCCGCCCCGGTCGAGGATGGAGACGATGTTGGCGAGCCGGTTGATGACATCCTGGTTTTGGGCGTAGCTTACGGTATCGATGTATTGGGAGAGATTCGGCGAGCTGAGGTAATCGGCGATTGCGCCGTACTGGCTTGGGTCGGTTGCCTTGATATTGAGCGACGCCTCGAGCGGATTCGAATCCAGTTCGTTGATGGCCTGCGATACGGTCTGGTCGTTGACGTGGTCCTGTTGGAAATTGGCGAGCGCCTGGTCCTTCGAGACGTATTGGACGCTGGCCACCTCCGGCAAGCCCTGGAGGGCCTGTTGGATGTTTAATATCTGGTCTTCCGCCGTGTTCCCGTTGAAATACACGCTGATGTCTATTTTATCCTCGATCGAGGCCGCCGCCTGGTGCGTGACGTAGCCAAAGAGGATAAGCCCGCCGAAGACGATGAGGGCGAGCGTCATGATCGCGACGGTCGCGGTGGAAAGCCACCCGTTCCGGGAAAAGTTCTTGACGCCAAAATGGAAAATGCGCGAAATAATGGTGAACATGGGCTTAGACCAGGATGTATTTACCTTTCTTTTCGTCGCGGATGACGCGGCCGTGGTCGAGGGTGATGACGCGCCGCTCGAGGTTGTTGATGACCTCCTTATCGTGCGTCGCGAGGACGACCGTCGTCCCGAGCTGGTTGATCTTCTCGAGCAGTTTTACGATCTCCGCGGTATGGAACGGGTCGAGATTGCCCGTCGGTTCGTCGGCGATGATGACCTCCGGCCGGTGGATCATGGCGCGCGCGATGGCGACCCGCTGCTGTTCGCCGCCCGACAGCTCGTGCGGGAAATTTTTCATCTTATCGCCGAGGCCGACCATGTCGAGCACCTGTGGAACGAGCTCCGCGATCTCGCGCTGGGGGCGGCCGGAAACTTCGAGCGCGAAAGCCACGTTTTCGTACGCGGTCTTGGTCGGCAGGAGCCGGAAATCCTGGAAAACGACGCCGATATGCCGCCGGAATGCCGGCAATTCGTTGTCCCGGAGCTTGTTGACCTCGTACTGGCCAAAGAAAACGCGGCCCTTGGTGGGCCGATCTTCGCCGATGAGGAGTTTGATGACCGTCGATTTGCCGGCTCCGGAGCGTCCGGCGAGGGAAACGAATTCGCCCGGATCTATCTCGAAGCTGACGTCCTCGAGTGCGGTGGCGTGTCCGTTAAACTTGCGCGAAACGGTTTGGAAAACGATCATAAGTTGCGAATTGAGGGAACATCTGGAAGTATACCACGTCTAGGCGTCCTCCTCCAGTTCCGCCTCGATGAAAATATCGAGGTCGCCGGCCAAAACGGCGTCAACTCGCGCAGTTTCGGCCTCCGTCCGGTGGTCCTTCACGAGCTGGTAGGGGTTCAGGACGTATGAGCGGATCTGGTTGCCCCATTCCGGCTTCACTTTGGTGCGTAATTTTCCCACCTCGTCCACCTTTTCCTTTTCCATAAGCTGAAAAAGCTTTGCCTTGAGCAGTTTCAGGGCGTAATCGCGGTTCTGCGCCTGGGAACGCTGGGTCCGGGAGCTCACGGCGAGGCCGGTGGGAAGGTGCACTATGCGCACGGCGGTTTCCACCTTGTTCACGTTCTGGCCGCCGGGCCCGCCCGCCCGCGAGAACTCATATTTCAGGTCGCTTTCGGGGATCGCGAGCTTCGATTCCTCGAGCGGGGGCAGGTCGGGGATGACCTCCACAAGAGCAAATGAGGTTTCGCGGGAGTGCTTCGCGTTGAAAGGCGAGACGCGCACCAGGCGGTGTACGCCGGATTCTTTTTTTAAGTAGCCGTAGGCGTGGTCGCCTTTGATCTCGATCGTCCGCGAGCGGGGATTGTCGTCCACGACGCGCAGTTTCCAGTCCCGGTTTTTCGCGTAATTCTCGTACATCAGGCCGAGCATCCGCGCCCAGTCGGAGGCATCCTCACCGCCCGCGCCCGGGTAGATGCCGAGCACCGCGGCCTGCGCATCGTACGGGCCGGTGAAAAGCTGGCGCAGTTCGAACTCGCGGAATTTCTTTTTTGCCTCGAAAAACCTGCCCTCGTCAAACTGTTTTTCGAGCGCGGCAATATCGGCTTCGATCTCGTGATAGCGGTTGACGAGAGTGTTCAGTTCACCGAGCTCCCGGACCTTTTGGTCGGCTGCCGCGCGGTTCGACCAAAAATCAGGCGCCGCCATGGCTGCCTCGATCTCTTTTACTTGCTTTTCTTTGGCCGCGACCTCAAAGCCGCCCGCCGAGCCGGCGGGCTTCGGACCGCAACGATTCAAGATCTTCGATCGGTTTCATTTTTTTGATGCTTTGTGCTTTGCGCATCCCTTTTCAGGAATCGCGCCTCCACTTCCGCCAGCCTTCTTTTATAGTCATCCGGTTCTCCCGCGTAATGTTTGTCGACAAGCGTTCGCGCCTTTGCGATATGGGAATCGCCGTCCGGAACTTGGCAAATCAGTTGTCCTGATTCGTCGTAGATGTTTCCGGCTTTGTCGACGATCTCACCCTTCTCGTTTCGGGTAAGAAGTTCCGGCGGATTGGTATTTTCCGGCTCGAAAAGTTCTCCCGTGAAAACGTCCTTGCCCTTTCGCATTGCTTTCATTGTATGCCAGCCACGGGATTTAAGCAAAACCTGCTGAGTATTTATACGCCGCGCTTCGAACTCATTTTACCCAAAATCCGTGATCTCCGGCACCGGATTACCCCTTCATTCACCCCTTCATTCCGGTTTGAAGGGGTAGACGATCCGTTTATCCCCGCCGTTGCTGGGATTTCCGGCGAAACGCGCCCTCTTTTTGACCCCCGACAATACTCGCCGTCGCCCCCTGCTGGTGGCTCCGGCTCGTGTATTCGCAGAGGGTCGCCGCAGGAAGGGTGAGGGAAGGAAGCGGCGACCCTCTGCTCATGGCTCGCGGGGCTGTCTGCCGGAGGGCAAAGCCCTGTGCGGTTGCGCGCGCGT
>DATKMM010000050.1:0-6432 GCA_035541855.1 Minisyncoccota bacterium
ACGGGCGCTGCGGTGGACCTCGGCGGCTGGAAGCTGCACAAAAGATCAGGTACGGGCGCGGATTATTCATTGCGGACCATCCCGGCGGGGAGCGCCATCGCCGCAGGCGGATATTTTACCTGGGCGAACTCCGCAGGCGGCTTCGCCGATCTCGTCGGAGCGGACATCTCGAGCTCGGAGACGCTGTCGGCGGGCAACAGCGTCGCGCTGTTCGATGCCGATGGCGCGGTGGTTGATGAGCTCGCCTGGGGTGGCGGCGTGAACCAGTATGTCGAGGGCGATCCGTATCCGACCGATCCGGAGGCGAACCAGGTCCTCGCGCGGAAGCAAAGCGGCGGCGCGATGGTGGACACCGGCGACAACGCGTCAGACTTTTTTATCCAGTGAACGGCCTGAATGGCCCCGCCATGTTTTCCAGGCGCGCCAGGGCGGCATGATCATGGAAAGATAGTTCAGCTCCACGAGCCGGCTGAACTCCCAGCCGGGCCAGCCGCCGAAGATGAAAGGCCCGATCTTGGCCAGCGCCCAATGCCCGCCGATCGGGATGACGTAGGGATAGGCGCGGGGGGAGTAAGTGATCGGCAGGAGGTTGTGGGACGAGAACTCGACCCGCTTGATCTCCTCGATGATGTTCCGCGCGGCGATCCCGCCTTCGAGGATAGCGGCATGCGCCACCGCCGGGACCGGCCGGCCGGTCTTGGCGTCCATATAGCAGACATTATCGCCAATGCCGTAGACCGCCGGCGCGAGCTGCATGTCGCCCTGCGGCATGGGCTTCCCGTGCCTGTCTTTTTCTCCGGGCAGGGAGGCGAGCAGGTCGGGATTCCTGAGGCCGCCGGTCCAGATGAAAACATCGAACGGGACCTTCGCGCCGTCCGGCGTCCCGTCGGCGATTGAAATTTCTTGCGGTGCGACGGCGGTGATCTTCGCGTTCAGCCGCAGGGCGACGCCGAGCTTTTCGAGGCGCGCTTCCGCCATGGCAACCGCGCCGGCGTCGAAACCGGTCAGGATGCCTGGCATGGCTTCGATAATGGAGACCGAAACATGCAGACCTGGGTTCACGCGTTCCTCGCGGTCGGCCCATTCGCGGATCTCCGCAGCGAGCTCGATGCCGTTCGGCCCGCCGCCGCCGGCGATGACCTTGACCTCGCCGCTTTTGGCGAAAGCCGCCGCGAGCGCGGCGCGGATGGCCATGGCGCTTTCAAGCGACCTCAACTGGAGGGCGTTTTCCTTAAGGCCGGGGATGCCGAAGAAATTCGTTTCGGAACCGAGCGCCACCGCGAGGTAGTCCCCGTGGATGACGTCGCCGGAAGCGAGGGTGACCGTGCCGCCCGCGCAATCAACGGCGGCGACCTCGGCCTGCACGAAACGTATCGGGAGGCCGGCGATGAGCTGCCTGATCCCGTACGTGCAGTTCATTTCGTGCTGCGGGTCGGGCGAGGCGGCCACTTTATAGAGGAGCGGTACGAAAAGGTGGCAATCGTTCCGGTCGATCAGCGCCACTTCATATTTGCCGGTCAGCTTCCACTGCCGCAGGCCTTTCGCGACGTCGATCGCGGCGCGCAGGCCGCCGAAGCCCGCGCCGAGCACTACCACGCTCTTTTTCGCCATGGGTTCCATTATAGTGAAGATGGCCTTAGAGTTCCAGTTTCCGGCGGATAAAGTTGCCGGCGAAGATGAGCAGGATGCCCGCCGCCGCGATGATGGCGAAGATCAGTTCGTAATTGCGGCCGGCGGCGGCGATGCCGAACACGGTCGCCCATTCGAAGGCGTACCAGAGCGCGTTGCCGAGGATGGTGCAGAGGAAAACATCACGAAGTGGGAGGTCGGTGAGCCACGATGCGACGAATGCCGTGACGTACGGATAGGAAACGAAACCGAGCAGGACGAGCGAGAGCCTGGCGCCGGTGCGCCCGGCGGCGCGTTCGACCTTGGCCGACATCCGTTTCGCCAGGGCGTCGAACCGCGAACCGGCGAATCGCCGCTGGATCCATCTGCCGATAAAAAAACCGGCGGCGATGTCGCCCGCGGTCGCCGCGAACCAGATGAGATCGATGATCCAAAGGTTCAGGTGCCAGGCGCTGGCGTCGACGAGCGCCGCGCCGGTCGTCGCGACCTCCTGGAAAACGAGCGCGACCGCGACGAAAAGCCATGTCATGGAACCATTATACCGTTTTAATATGGTAAAATATAACCAATGCTGCGATTCCTGAGCGAAACCGGCCGGAAGCCGCCCGTGGGGACGGCGCTTTTGCGCCTCGACTTCAATACCGAGGACGACTGGAGAATGCGGGCCGTCCTGCCAACGATTAAATTTTTATTAAAGACATCGCCGCGGATCGTCATCGCGAGCCATAAAGGCAGGCCGCGGGGTTTCGAGAAAGAACTGAGCCTGCGGAAGAATGCCGCCGCGCTTTCGCGCCTTCTGGGGAGGAAGGTCGTTTTCGTCCCGGATTTCAATTTCAAAAAGATCAAAGAGGATGTCGCGGCGAGCCCCCGCGGTTCCATTTTCCTTCTCGAGAACCTGCGGTTCGAACCGGGCGAGGAGGCGAACAGCCCGCGCTTCGCCCGTCAGCTCGCGTCCCTCGCGGATTTTTACGTGAACGACGCTTTCGCCGTTTCGCACCGCGCGAACGCATCGGTGGCGGCGGTCGCGAAGCTCCTGCCGGGCTATGCCGGGCTGGAGCTCGAACGCGAGATAAGGTCCCTGTCGCGCGTCATGCGGAACCCGAAACGCCCGGTGGTCTTCATCGTCGGCGGCGCCAAGGCGGCGGACAAGCTGGACGTCCTTAAATTTTTCCGGAACCGGGCGGATTGGTTCCTGCTGGGCGGCGGTCCCGCCAACACAGTCCTCGCGCTCCGCGGCATGGATATCAAACAGTCCATCCGGGATACGGATCCGAAAAATATCCCGGCGCTCAAAAAATTCTCGCATTCGCGGAAGGTCGTGGTGCCGGTCGATTTCCACTGGCATGGCGATCGCATCTGGGACATCGGGCCGGAGACGGCTGCGGATTTTGCGAAGAAGCTCGCGGCGGCGGGGACGATCTTGTGGAGCGGCCCGCTTGGCATGATCGAGAAGCCGGCGTTCGCGAAGGGTTCGATCGCCGTAGCGCGCGCGGTCACGCGGAACCGGCGCGCGTTTTCGGTGTCCGGCGGCGGCGAAACGGTGATGTTCCTCAGGCAATACCGCTTCGACCGGAGGTTCAGCTTCATCTCGACCGGCGGCGGCGCGATGATCGACTTCCTGGCCGGCAGGAAACTACCGGGCATCGCCGCCCTCGAAAGATAAAAATCCCATGAAATACGATCTTTACTTCCATAACGATTTCGACGGGCGCGCGGCCGCCGCCGTGGTGCTCGCTTTCCTGCGCAGCCGCGGGGACGATGCCGGGCATTACGTTCCGCTCAAATATGACATCATGCCGGAATGGATGGATGAAGATTTTTTCAGCAAGCACCGCCTGTTCAGCGGGAAGCGACACCCGGCCGTGGTCGTGGATTTTCCCTACCATCCGCAGGCGGCTTTCTGGTTCGACCACCACCTGAAGCCGTTCCGTAAACCGGGATGGGAAAAGCGGTTCCGGACCGACCGGGCGCACCGCTACGACGACACCTATCCGTCGGCATGCCACCTGGCGTACGATTGGCTGGAAAGAAGTTTCGGTTGGAAGCCGCCGGCGCATCTGCGCGAGCTCGCGGAATGGCTCGACGTGATCGACGGCGCGAACTATCGCTCGGCGAAGCAGACCATCGAGATGAAGGAGCCGGCGATCCGGATAAACAACTTCATCGAAAATAAAACCGGCGACGTGAAATTGGCGGCATGGACCGTGCAGCATCTGGCGCAGCAGCCGCTTGGCGAACTGGTAAAAGATGCCAAAGTGCGGAGGTCGCTCGCCCAGCTTAAACGGGGCACCGGCAAGGCGCTGTCGTTCTATGAAAAAAATATTAAAATCGACGGCCGCGTCATGGTGACCGATCTCACCGGTTTCAAATATGGCGACCTGGCGCACTACGGTCCGTATTACCTCCATCCAAAATTACTGTACCAGGTACGCTTTCATCCGTTCCCCGGAAAGCCGGCGCTTTTTCACATTAATGTGAGCGCGAACCCGTGGCTTCGGAAGCGCAACAAGAAGAATATCGGGCAGATGCTGAAGGGGTATGGAGGCGGGGGACACCATGATGTGGGAGGTACGGAGATCGAAGGGAAGACGAAGACGCTGGGTGCGGTGGCGGAGATGGTTAAATTTCTCAATGCGAAATAATTGATGGCGAAGAAATCAAAATTTTACGCATATTTCATTCCGCCGGGCGGCAAGGGACGTGCGGCGAAAGGCGTGGCGGACGACTGGAAACAGTGCGAGAAGGCGGTGATCGGCAAGCCCGGCGCCCGGTTCAAAGCGTTTGAAAGCCGCGAGGATGCAGAGGCGTGGCTCGCGCGCGGGGCTGCGTATGAAGCGAAGCCGTTCGTGAAGCTCGAAAAGGGGATCTATTTCGATGCCGGGACGGGCCGCGGGGAGGGGGTCGAGGTCAGCGTCACGGACGAAAAAGGAACGGACCTGCTTCATAAGGCCGTCTCGAAATATGAACTGAACCAGTTCGGCAAGCATCTGGTCGCGAACGAAGCGGCGACGAACAACTATGGCGAGCTTCTGGCGCTCCGTTACGCGCTCGAGATCGCGAAAAAGACGCGCGTCAAAAAAATATTCGGCGACAGCCGGCTGGTCATAGAATATTGGTCGAAGTGGCGGATCAAGCGGAACGAGCTCCCGGATGAGACCGTGGCGCTGGCGCATGAGGTCGCGAAGATGCGCGAGGCGTTCGAATCCGGCGGCGGATCGATCGCGCGCATTTCGGGCGGACGCAATCCGGCGGACCTCGGATTCCATCGTTCATGACCGGCACGGCCCAGTTCCGGAAAACGATCTACGATCATTACCGCGCCAACCGGCGCGAGATGCCGTGGCGCCGCACGCGGGATCCGTACCGGATCCTCGTTTCGGAGATCATGCTCCAGCAGACGCAGGCCGCCCGCGTGGAAAGGTTTTATGGAAATTTCATCCGGCGGTTTCCGGACCTCGGCGCGCTCAGCCGGGCGAGGACGCCGGACGTGCTCCGTGCCTGGCAGGGGCTTGGCTACAACCGCCGCGCCCTGGCGCTCCAGCGCCTTGCCCGGGAGGTGGTGCGCCGCTATCAGGGAAAATTACCCCGCGACCGGGCGGCGCTCGTCGCCCTGCCGGGGATCGGGGATTACACCGCTGGCGCGGTCAGGGCATTCGCCTGGAACGAGCCGGAGGTGTTCATTGAAACGAACATCCGCCGCGTTTTCATCCATTTTTTCTTTCCCCGGAGGAAAAAAGTAACGGATGCGGAGCTGCGCCGTTATATTGAAAGGACGCTTGACGGCAGGAATCCGCGCGAATGGTATTTTGCACTGATGGACTACGGCGCCATGCTTGGCGAAGCGGCGCGGCAGAGGAGGCATTCCGCGGATCCCAATCGCCGCAGCGCCCGATACGTCCGCCAGGCCGCATTTTCCGGGTCGGACCGCGAGATCCGCGGCAAAGTTCTCCGGACGATGCTCGAGCGGAAGCGTGTTCCGGCGGAAGCGCTTTTCCGGTCGTTTGGGATCGACCGGGAGCGGATGGCAGCGATCCTTGGGGCGCTGGCCGCCGAAGGATTTATCGCTCAGCGAGGCAACTATCTATGTTTAAAAAATATTTAATCACCGGCTTTGTCGCGGCGCTCGCCGTGCCGTTTTGCGCTTTTGCCGCCACGACCGCCCAGGCGGCGTCGACGGCGCCATTCTATTACGGCGTTTGGCTGCCGTTCTGGCAGAGCCAGGCGGGCGCCCAGAATATTTCCCAAAACCTCGACCAGCTCGACGAGGTCAGCCCGTTTTCATACGAGATCGGATCGGGCGGTTCGCTTATCGATTCCCTCAATATCGGCAACGGCAGCTGGGACCCGTGGTTCAGCGCCGTGAGCGAGCTTGGCATCAAGATCATTCCCACGGTCGCCTGGTTCGACGGGACCGGCATCTATAATTTGCTTTCCAACACGAAATCGCGCCAGGCGGAAGAGAACAACATCGCCGCGCTCGTGAAGGCCCAGCATTTCGACGGCATCGATATCGACTTCGAAAGCATGACGGAAGCGACGCGGCCGTACTACTCGCTTTTCATCGAGGGCCTGGCCGAGCGCCTGCATCCGCAGAAAAAACTGCTGACCTGCACGGTGATCGCCCGCACGCCGCCCGCGGAACTGTACCAAACGATCCCCGACAATATCATATACCCCGAAAACTATACCGTGCTCAACCAGTATTGCGACGAGGTCCGCATCATGGCATACGACCAGGACACGATCGACCTTACGCTTGATGCGCAAAAGGGGAATGGCACTTTGTACGCGCCCGTCGCCGAT
>DATKMM010000051.1:0-13608 GCA_035541855.1 Minisyncoccota bacterium
TGGTATATTTCGCTGTCTTGCACGGACTCGGCAGGGGCGACGCGGCGGCCCGCGCGCTCGCATACCTTGACCGCGTCGGCCTTGGCGACAAAGCGAAGGAACGGCTCCTGAACCATTCGAACGGCCAGCAGCAGAAGGTCCAGCTCGGCGTGACGATCCTTCACGAGCCGTCGCTCATGATCCTCGACGAGCCGACGGCCGCGCTCGATCCGGTCAACCGTTCGCTCCTTATGGACATCGTGAACGAGCAGCGCGGGAAAGGGGCGACGGTGATGCTCGTCACGCACCGCATGGACGAGGTGGAGCAGCTTTGCGACCGCATCCTGATCATGAAGGATGGCGTCCGTGCGGCGTACGGCACCGTGGACGAAGTGAAAGACGCGTCCGGGGCGAAGGTCATCGAGCTGGTCTATACGGGAACCTTGCCGCGGAACGACGCGCTCTACCAGATCGCGAAACAGCTGCCGCATTACGCGGAGCTCGCGTGGAACCGGACGGTGGCGGTTGACGACGTGTTCCGGTTCCTGGCGGGGATCGCGGAACTCCACGTCACCACCTTCAACGTCCGCCGCCCGACGCTCAACGAGATTTTCATAGAACTTTACCAGGATTAACCGCCATGTGGAACGTCATCACTTTCGAGGTATCAAGGGCGCTCAAGAAGAAGAGCTTTTGGATCGCGTCGCTGGTGCCGCTGCTCGCGATACTCGGGGTTTTCGGCATCATATATTCTTCGGCCCGCACGTCGCAATCGACCAGCGCCGAACAGGCGCAGGCCGCCTCGGAAAGTTCCAGGATCGCGGCATTGGACGATTCGGGGCTCGTGAGCCCGCAGCTGCTTGCGGCCGACCATGTCATATCCGAACCGACCGAAGCGGCGGGGATCGCGGATGTCGCCTCGGGCAAGCTCGGCGCATTCATTTATTATCCCGCCGAAGTAAGCACGGCCGGGATACAGGTCTATTCCCAGGACCAGGGCGTGGGGCAGACGCCGTATAACGACCTCGCCGCGAACCTTTTGCGCGAGAGCGTCGTCGCGAGCGTGAGCGCGGCCGTGAGCAGCACGCAGGCCGTCAGGATCCTGCAGGGCGATCCGCCGGTCAGCGTGACGACCTATAAGAACGGCGCGCAGACTCCCGGGGTCGCGGCCATCATCGCACCAGGGCTGTTCCTGGCGGCGTTCATGCTGTTTTTCATCCTGCTTGGCCCCATCATCATATCGAGCACGTCGGAAGAAAAGGAGAACCGGGTCGCCGAAATACTGCTCACTTCCGTGAAGACGGGGGACCTTATCGGCGGCAAGGCGATCTCCATCATCATCCTGGGCGTCGTGCAGGGGGCGGTCATCATGGTGCCGACCATCCTCGCGGCGCTGCGTTACCCGGCGCTCGTTCCCGGCGGCATCTCGCTCGGCCGCATCCCGCTTGACCCCGTGGCCATCACGATCGGCGCGCTGTTCCTCGTCGCCGGCTTTACGCTCTTCACCGGGCTCATCATGGGCGCGGGTTCCATGGTCCCCGGCACGAACACCGCCAACCGTTTCATGGGCGTCTTCGTTATCTGGATATACGTCCCGATCTGGGCATTGTCGCTCATCATCACGGCGCCGCGGAGTGCCGAGGTCGCTATCCTGACCTATTTCCCGCTGACAGCTCCCACCACGGTGCTTTTGCGGAACGCGCTCGGCACCCTGTCGCCCGGTGAAGCGGCTGTCTCGTTCGTAATTCTGGCGGCGACCGCGGTGCTGGCGATCTGGTTCGCCATCCGCGCCTTCCGCTACGGGTCCATGGAGCACGGACGCCGGATCGGGATAAGGGAATTGTTGCATTAGGCCGTATCTTTTCTTGACGTGCGGTTCGCATGGAAGTATGCTCCCGGATAGCAGGCAGAAAGGAGAAGGCATGTCACGGGGAATGACCGAGGTCGAGTTCGTAGCGGCGTATCGCAAGTATGGACCGATGCTCACCCGCAGGTTAGCGAGCTTGGTACGATCTTCCGGTATGGAAGAAGATCGTTGGGCCGTTGCCGAAGAGCTGTCGCAGGAAACATTCCTGCGGGCATGGCGGTTCCGCGGCCAGTATAGCGCCCGTAAGGATGCGAAGATCGGGACGTGGGTGTGGGCGATCGGGGCCAACGTCTTCGTCGACTATCTTCGCAAACGGAAGGCCATCATGCTACCAGGAGCTTCTGGCCCGGGTGGAACGAGTGCTTTCCGCGTGGAATTGCCCCGCGTATTATCACGCCTTGTTCGTCCTGCGGAGCTGCCAAGAGTTCTCGATAAAAGAGGTATCGAGGGCGCTCGACGTCAACGAGAATACCGCGAAGGTGGCGCTCCTTCGCACCCGGAAGATACTTCGGAAAATGCTGCGGCATGCGTGAGTGGGGCGGTGTCGCTGGGGGCGGTTCTTGCGGAGCCGCCTCTTTTTTTGCCCGGATGCGCGGTGTGCGGGTTTGGGCGCCGGCCTGGATCCGGGGTATAATGTTCAACAATGAGACTTCAAAAGGCGAGAGAAACCTTAGTGGTGCTGGTTCTGGCGCTTGTGGCGGTCGCGATCGCGGTCGGCGGGGGGATCGCGTTTGCCACCTACGAGGCGCAGCAGCCGGCGGCGTGCAACGTCGCGGACGTGCAGCTTTACGGCGCGCTGGTCTACTATCCGGCGGAGAACGGCGGCTCGGCATCGAGCGCTACCGGCGATGGATCGCTCGACCAAACGGCGGCGGAGGACGTTCGGCAGGAGATCGAGGCGGCGGATGCGGACCCCGGCGTGAAGGCGATCCTGCTCCAGATCGACTCGCCGGGCGGCGACCCGGTGGCGGGCGAGGACGTTATGGATGCGCTCCGGCACGCGTCGAAGCCGACCGTGGCGCTCGTGGCGGACGAGGGGACGTCGGCGGCCTATCTCGCGGCGACCGGCGCGGACATGATCTTCGCCTCGGCGAACTCTTCGCTCGCGGACATCGGCGTCACGCAGTCGTACATTGATTACGCGAGCCAGAACACGGACCAGGGGCTTACGTGGGAATCGCTGACGGCCGGACAATACAAAGATGCCGGCAATCCGGACGCGCCGCTCACGCCCGCCGAAAAGGCGCTGTTCCAGCGAGATCTCGACATCACGTGGGCGAACCTGGTTGACTGGATCGCGGCGAACCGGCGCCTGCCGACGAGCACGGTGGCGGCGCTCGCGGACGGCTCTTCGATGGAGGGCGCGATGGCGCTTCAAGACGGGCTGATCGATAAGATCGGCAGTATTTACGATGTTGAGGATTACCTGGCACAGAAGACCGGCGGGCCCGTCACGCTGTGCGAATAGCGGGATAGCCCGCTGATTTTAGATAGTTTTAACCCCCTTTTTGGTACGATGGGGGGATGGAAAAACAAAAATGGCGGTTTTGGGTCGAGGTTGTGGCGGTTTGCGCCGTTATCGCGGCGCTGGTTCTCGCGGTCGAATTCTTCCTGCAGGGCGGGAGCGGCGGGAAGGTCGCGCTGGCCCCGGGTGATGCCGGGCCTTTGCCTGCCGCCGCGCCGTTGCCGGATGGCGATACGGTAGTGAAGGACAGCGCGGCGGGATATTATTTCGCGGTCCCGGCGAACTGGTACGTGGAAAATACGACAGTTTACCCGGATTACGATCCGTCCGCCGGGTCGGCCTCGCCGGAGTGCAAGATCGAGCTTTCCATGCTTTCGCCGGCCGCCGGTTCCGATCTTGGCGGCTGGCTGACGGATTATCTGCATGCCGATCCAACGGCGGAGGTTGCCGAACTCTCGCGCCGGAACCTGACGGTCGGCGGCGCGCCGGCGATCGAATGGCAGGGGAGGGTGGACCATGCGACGGCGACGCTCGGATACATCGCGTTGTCCGGCGGCGTGCTCGAGGTCGCGCCATCGTTACTTTCCGGGACCGGCATCACGGAGGCCGACGACTGCTATCTGCCGTTCGAGGCGGTCTTTAACGGGATCCATATCGGCCAATATGAAAAATGAAAAATTTTTCATATGCCTGTTCGCGGCGGTTGGATACCTGGGAATGGCGGCCGTCGTATCGGCGGCCGGGAGTGGGCGCGTGAAGCTGCCGTACGCGAAGGGCGAGAGTTTCACGGTCGCGAGCGGATATGGGGCGCTGCCGACGCATATCTTCCAGGACCGCTATGCGCTCGATTTTACGCAAAGCGGTTGCGATGCGTACGGCAAACCGGCGGTCGCGGCGGCTTCGGGGACGGTCCTGCTCGCCGATAACTTCGGCTTCAATGGCGGCTACGGGGCGCAGGTGCTGATCGACCATGGCGAAGGGGTGGTGAGCCGGTATGCGCATCTCGTCGCGGGAACGGTCCCGGTGCGAGCCGGCGATCATGTCGCGCAGGGCGGGACGCTCGGGAAGATCGGGGATACCGGCCTCGTCAGGAGTCTGTCCTGCCTGTGGCATCCGGGCACGCATTTACATTTCGCGATGTACGACCGCACCGCTGGCGGCGGCATCTCGGCGCACCTGCCGGAACCCATTTCCGGCTATACCAATCTTCGCGAAGGGCAATGGTATATTTCCGACAACGGCACGGGCACGGGAGCCGTTCTTGGGGTCGCCACGAGCGCGCCGCCCGTGACTGCGGTTCCGTCCGCGCCGGTGACGGCGCCGCCATCGGTATTTTCGGAAAATACCACCACTTACGTTGGCGCGGACGGTGGCGGTAGCGGTAGTGACGGCGGGACGGGCGGCACGGCGGTGGTCTTGGTACCGCCGGCGTCGGGATCATCCGGATCGTCGGAGTCCCCTGGGTTGGCATCGAGCACGGCATCGGGCACGGCGTCGACGACCACGACGGCAACCACGTCCGCGGCGGCCGGTATGGATATCGCATTCGATTCCACGACGCTCGCGCTCGATCTTTCCTGGCAGCCGCCGCAGGATGCAAGCGATACGGCGGGCAGCACGACGCGCTATGACATTCTAAAGCTCGATCCCGACGATGCGTCGGGCACGGCCGCGCTCGGCGAGACGACCAGTACGGCGTTTTCCTACCAGCTTACGGATGGGGATTTCGGCGGTATCGCGTATTTCGCGGTCCAATTTGGCGGCGACGGCGAAACGGGCGGCGGGACGACGATCGCCGAAGCGAGCGCGACCGTGCCTGCCTGGTTCGACGCCATCCAGACCGATGATGGCGCGACCTCGCATCCGAGCGGATATAGCGCGAACTGGTACGATCTCGGCACGGGCTTCTACGGGACCATCCGGTCGCTCACGCTCGAGGGGTTCATTAACAACCAGGCGTATTTCGCTTCGGAGCTGTGGCTCGAAGAGTACCTGGACCCCGCGTACGCCAAGCTCAACCAGACGTTCCCGATATCCGCCGATGCGCCGTTCACCGCCGCGCCCGGCAAGGTGACCATCCGCGGCCTGGATATTCCCTTGCAGCCGAACAAATACTACCGGCTCGGCACCTATCAGCATTACCAGAACATGAGCGTCGTTCTTGCGGGGACTTCCGCGACCGGCACGGCGGCATGGTCCGCCTATGTGGACGGTGTCGGGAAGACCGATATTCCATACCAGTTCTATCCCTACCTCACGGCGATCATGGTGCCGGATTGGCCGCCGCTCCGGCCGCCGAACCCGCCGGCGAACGCGACGGTCACGTTCGACTCGCTCGACTCGCGCATTGATCTCTCGTGGCCGTCGGCGACCGACCCGGATACGACGTCAAGCCTGTTGACGTATGAGCTCGCGGTCACTACCTCCACGGCATTGGACCATGCGCCATGGCAATCGCTCGGGACCGGCCGGCAGGCGTCATCGTCGGTTGCGTTCGGCAGCTCGTATCTGTTCGGTGTTCGCGCCGTGGATGATTTCGGCGCGACATCCACTCCGCTCGCGGTTCCCTGGAATTTTCCGGATGGATACGTTCCGGTACCCGCCCAGCTCGACCATTCCGTCCAGTTGATGGGTGGCGCGCAGTCCATTCTGTTTCCGGCCACGACAACCATTTCCGGGATCGCCCTGTGGACCTATGCCGAGCCGCCATACCAGTGGTGCTGCAGCCGGAGCTCGGTCGCGCTCCACGCCGATTCCGATGGCGCCCCGGGCGATGTCATCGCGACAAGCAACCAGTGGGTCCTCAGTACCGGCGTCGACCAGGTGGAACGGCTGTACCAGTTTTCGCCCCCCGCCGTGCTGGCCCCCGGCCGGTATTGGTTCGAGCTCGTGGACCGGGGTTCGGAGGACCGGTCGAACGGGACCATGATCTTCGGTTCGCCCGGCGATATCTATCCGGACGGGGAATGGTCCGGGAATCCCGGGCAGGATGCGTATTTCCGCCTGCAGGAGTGATGCGCGCCGGGCGGCCGGCGGCGCGCGGGTATGGTATCCTATGGCTATGCGAATGGCCGTCGTGCTCGACAACATCCGTAGCGTGCATAACGTAGGTTCCATTTTCCGCACGGCCGATGCGCTTGGTGTGGAAGAGATCTTCTGCTGCGGGATCACGCCGGGGCCGCTCGACCGGTTCCGGAAGGTGCGTGCCGATTTCGCGAAGGTCGCGCTCGGCGCGGAAAGAACCGTGGCATGGGAGATCGCGGGAAAGACGGAGGAGGCGGTCGCGCACCTGCGCCGCGACGGCTGGAAGGTATATGCCGTCGAGCAATCGGAGAATTCCGTTCGATATTACCGCGCCCGTCCGGCGGAAAAAATAGCGCTGGTGCTCGGTTCCGAGGTTGGCGGATTGTCGGAAGCGGTGCTTGGGCAATGCGATGCCGCGCTCGAAATCCCCATGGAAGGAAAGAAGGAATCGCTGAACGTCGCCGTCGCGTTCGGCATCGTGGCGTTCGACCTGCGATATCGTGTGGTAGAATTGGGAGATGCTGCGGCGTAAGAAGAAAATGACGCTCCTCATCATTGGTATCGCGCTGATCGCTGCTGCCGCCATCGGCGGCGTGTGGTGGTACCTCGCCCTGTTCCATGGCTGCAACCCGCCCCTGCCGCGCCGGACGATCACCGTCGGCGGAACGATGTTCGATGTGGAAATGGCGACGACGATGGTGGAGCAATCCTGCGGGCTTTCTGGGCGCGAGAGTCTGGCTGACGGCCAGGGGATGCTCTTCGTTTTCGGCTCCGGCAGCACCCAGAACTTTTGGATGAAGGACATGAACTTCGCGCTCGACATGGTCTGGATATCCGGCAACCAGGTAGCCGGTTTCGCGCAGGACGTGCCCCCGCCCGCTCCGGGCACCCAGCTCTGGCAGCTCAAGATCTACACCTCGCCGCCGAACGTGGACAAAGTGCTCGAGGTACCCGCCGGGACGGTCGCGAAGGACGGCCTCGCGGTCGGGGATGCGGTGACGATCTCGCCGTGAACGCCATAAAGAAGTTGACGCGGCTCGTCAAAGAAGCTACATTGAACAGGTTACGGGCTGTCGTATACCGGTAGTACGTGCGCTTCGGGTGCGTAAAGACTGGGTTCGATTCCCAGCAGCCCGACGGGAATGGAAACGCCTCCGCATGGAGGTGTTTCTGCTATAATGAGGGAAAGTCATTAATTTTTAATCTTTATCCAAATCCATGGCAAAAGCGCGCGTGGCGATCAACGGCTTCGGCCGCATCGGGCGGTTGTTCTTCCGGCAGGCATTCGAGGCGTCGGACCTCGATATCGTGGCGATAAACGACCTGGGCGACGTCGAGAACCTGGCGTATCTCTTAAAATACGATACGGTCTATGGCCGGTACGGCAAGGATATCAAGACGGTCCCGGCGGTCCCGGGCGGCCATGGCAAACTGGTCGTTGACGGCAAGGAGATCGCGTTCCTGCAGGTGAAGGACCCGACCCAGCTACCATGGAAGGATATGCAGGTTGATATCGTCGTCGAGTCAACCGGGATATTCGACACGTACGAGAAGGCGAAGGTGCACCTCGCCGCAGGGTCGAAGCGGGTCGTGATCACGGCCCCGGCGAAGGATGACGATGGCGCCGCCGGCCAGACGGTGCTCATGGGCGTGAACGAGGACAATGCGAAGACGTGCCAGATCACCTCGAACGGTTCCTGCACGACGAACTCGGCGTCGCCCGTCATCCAGGTCCTTTCGGAGGCGCTCGGCATAGAGAAGGCGATGCTCGCGACGATACACGCCTACACGGCGACCCAGGCGCTCGTGGACGGGCCGATCCGCCCGGGCGGGCGCGATTTCCGGAAGGGGCGGGCGGCGGCGCAGAACACGGTGCCCGAAACGACCGGCGCCGCGATATCCGTCGCGCGCGCCATTCCGGCGATGAAGGGAAGGTTCGACGGCATCTCGTTCCGCGTGCCGAACATCACGGGTTCCATCTCGAGCATCACGCTCCTCGCGAAGCGCGCGACGACGGTGGAGGAGGTGGCGAAGATGCTGTCCGACGCCGCCGCTTCGCCGCGGTGGCAGGGCATCCTGCGGGTGACGGCGGACCAGCTCGTGTCGTCCGACATCATCGGCGAACCGTACGGCGCGACGGTCCCGCTCGACCTTATCAAGGTGGTGGACGGCAACCTCGTGAACGTGCTTTCGTGGTACGACAACGAAGCGGGGTACGTTAGTACTCTGATACGCCATGTGGAGAAAGTGGCGGAAATCCTCTAAAAGCCGCTAAAACATAATCGAAGATAAAGCTCCGCTCGCGCGGGGCTTTTGATTTTCTGTTCGTCTCAAAGGTCGAAAAAACGCCCTTGTGAGATGAGAGATAAGCAGGAATATTATTATCAACGATATTACTATCGCTGGTTCCACTGTATGCGCTGCGAAAAGCGAACCCGCAAGCGTGTGCTTTTCGGTCGTGAAAATGAACTCGTTACGATCCTCTGCAATCAATGCACAAGGGAATTGAGATCAGAAAATTATGCAAGGATTTATCCCTCTCGGCGAAATTTCGAGCGCGGCGACACGTTCGGTTGAGCTTCGCCGATTAACCGACCGCCAAACGCGGGTATATCAATATCTTCTCGAAAAGCTCGGCAATCAGCGAGTGCCGCAAAAATTGGAAATGCAAGCCGTGGCGAATCGTTTGCGCATGAGCTATAAAGCGGTCCGCGTTGCGAAGATCGCTCTCGAAAAGAAAGGGTTTATCAAAACCTGGACGACGACATTCAAAGACCCCAAAAAAGGCATGGGGTTTTTCCAGAAGGCGACCTACTACCGGATTCAGTTTTGACCATCCGCCTATTTTGCGGATTTTCTTTTGTCTTGCATAGGGGCAAATATATTAATTAATTCTTATTAATTAAGATTTGCCCTCCGTATCTTTTCGTGTGGTTTTTCCGGGTCTGCTCTGCGTATTTCTGCTTTTGCTTATAAGTATATTTGCCCCAAATCGAAAATTTTGCAAAACCGTATGTGTGGATAACTTGGCGCCAGAAAAGTTATCCACACATAGGATAGGAAACCATTTGACGGTTCCGGAATCATGAAAGCATGATCGTCTGCTCGATATGCGCCCACAGCGACTGGTGCGATGGCGGGGACACCTGCGATTGCGTGTGCCACGACCCTGTGGACGAGTTCGAGAGCGTCGCGGACGATCTGGACGACGACGATGTTGATTACGAGGAAGATTGAACCATGAACCAAATACTCATCATTCTCGGTTTTATCGCCTTGTACATCACGGCTCGCCGCATGGCCGGCTTGAAGCGCGATAACGATTTCGGCTTCCGGCCTCCGAAGAAAACTTGGTGGCAAAAACTTTTAGGAAAATGAACTGGGATTTCTTCATCGGCTACTGGATCGGCTGCGCGGTATCCGCCGTCATCTTCGCCGCACTGCGGGCAAGCGACCGCAAGAACGACAACGATGATGACGATTATCACTACGAGCCGATCGACGACGACCATAACCACTTTATGACAGCATGACTTTCCAATATTTCATCGGCCTTATCGTGGTTACGTTCGCCCTCAACTTTTTCGTGGTCGCCGCTTTGGGCGGGCTCCTCGGTATCTTCTTCGAGGCGATCGGCGGGAAGCATCTCAAGGTCATCATCCGGAACACCGGATTTAACTGGTAACATGCCTCCGCTCGATCAGATATTCAGCCAGTGGTCGGCCGTCGTGAACCCGTCATGGATTCTCGTCTTGTTCGCTGCTACCACGTTCCACGCCCTCTTCTTCACCCTTATCGAAAATTGGCTATGAGAAAAATAAAGGTCGCAAAAAAATAAATTCACCAAAAAAATGTTTAAGCGCATTTCTTTGTGGGTATCCGGCGCTGGCGCCGCGATTGTCGGCTTAATCGCCGCGTCGGCCGCCAACGCGCAGACGATCCCGGCGGGCGCGCTCACGGTGCCGTCTTCGACGGTAACGTCGCTCCTCGCTTCGGTGTCCAACGTCTTCACCGACCCGGGCATCTTGGGTTTGGTCGTCATCGCAGCCGCGATCCCGCTCGTGTTCTACTTCGCGCGTCAGGTCATCGGCCTGCTTCCGAAGTCCCGCGCCCGCGTCAACTAGGCATAGCATTTGCCGCCCATGCCTACGGGCGAGGGGCGTAGTGAAAGCCGCCCTTCACCCGTGAGCATGAAAAAAGCAATTATCACAATTTCGTTAGTCATTCCGATCCTGCTTTCCGCAGTGCCAGCTTTTGCTGCTCTGTCATCCGTGCCCGCGAGCTCACAGAATTTCAGCGATTTACAAATAACCGTAACCGGACTTGATAATCGTCGCGTGATCCTTGTCGATCCGGCGGGAATTGTCGTTGGCGATACGGCGACGAGCCACGGCTATCCGTATCCCTTCGCCGACGACACCTATTCAACTTCGCAACTTGGCTTCACATCCGCGGGCCCAGGCGACTACACGATCATCTCGACCTACCAAAGTGAGAACGGGATCGGGAGCTGCACGCCCGGCAGCACGATGGCAAGCTGCATCGGCATGATCAATGCTGGCGCGGGATATTACACCGAGAGCGCCTTCACGCTGTTGCCTCCGCCGATCCAGGCGGCAATCAATCCTGGCGTCCTCGACCTTCCGGCGTCGGATACCTACGACATCATGGCGAGCATTTCAAACATTGTAAGCGACGTTGGATTTTTGGGAATCCTCGTTCTCGCGATGGCGATCCCGCTTTTCTTCTGGTTTGCCAAGGAGGCCATCCCCCTTAACAAGCACAAATCAAAATGAAGAAAATATTTTTCATAATTTCATCGCTCGCGTTTCTTCCCATCTTCGCGTTCGCGCAGACGGCGACGATCCAACTGCCGACCAATTTCATTTCCGACATCCTTTCGCAAGCCACGGCGCTACTGGCGAGTTTGAGCAATTTCGTAACGCTCATTGTCGGCGTACTTCTTGCGCTTGTCGTCATTGAGTTCGTAATCGGCGCGATACGCCACAGACAATGATCCATGAAACGCATAATTCCCGCCCTCGCAATACTCGCTCTCCTCATCGGTGTTTGTGGCGGGCAGATTGCCCACGCGCAGAACAGCGTCGTCTTTTCAATCACCGGAAATGAGGGCGGATCGCCATTCTGGGGCGACGTAAATGATTGCGCTTTGAACGCTTGCGGATGGGGCGACACCTGGACGCCGACCACCGCGTACAATGGCGCGCAGATTTGCGGGGTATCGACGCGCATCGTGAACGGGACCGGAATGACGGGACAGCTCACGATGAACGTTTACACGCCTTTCAGTTTCTTCGCGGCCGCAAACCCGCTCATACCCGTGGCCAACGCGCAATCACTTCTCCTGCTTGGCAGCGCAACCGTGGACATATCCACGCTTCCTGTCGGCTTGGGCGCGACCGATCCCGGCGTGCAGCCGACCGTTTTTGATTTCGGTTCATGTTTCACGATCACCTCCGGAAACCAATACATTTTCCAGCTCACGTCCAACTCCACCGATCCGCGCGGCCTCCTAATCGCCTTGAGCGATACCATCCAAGACCCTTCGGTGCAGGGGACAGTGGACGGGGGAGGATGGCAGAACCAGTCCGGCAATCCCGCGCAGACGGAGATGAACTTTTTGGGGATACCCGCATCAGGGATCAGTTTTGCGTTTCCCCAAAACGGGGCGACCGTTGATGACTTCGATAACTGGTCCATCCAAACGAACAACGTAAGCGACGGCAACCTTGTGATCCAATACTCGCCCGTGAACGGCGCCGGATCGACGGGCACGGATACGATCAGCTATTCGCCGTTCGTTAACGTGAATCCCGTACCCGTGGCCAAGAGCTTGCCGCTTTTCTTCCCGCCGCTTTTGCCTCCGGTGGAGTATGTCGCGACGGCGACCCTCTACAACTTCGATGGCAGCATCCAAGCGCAAGCCAATGATGATTTCTTCGTCAATCCGCTTGGAACGGGCGAAACTTCGTCATCGATCCCTACTACCGTAAATTGCCAAATCACGAGTTCGAGCTTTTTCGCCGATCCGATCGGCAACATCCAAAACGGCATCTGCAACGCGCTCACGTTTCTTTTCATCCCGAACAGCGCGCAGCAGCAAGACATGAATAACGGATTCCAGATTTCGTGGTCGCAAATATCGAATCGTGTGCCGTTCGGTTACGCGGGTATTATTTTCACCGCATTGCAGAGTTTCCAAGAGGGGAACTCATCAAGCACGCTGATGGCGACCACAACTTACGTTGCGCTCGCGGCCGTGTTCGATCCTCTGAAAACCGGAATCGCGTTTTTGCTGATATTGCTCTTTGCATTTTGGATTTTCAAATTCATCCAGCACATACAGCTATGATCTCGTACTGGCTCGTCAAAATCCTGCTTGGTATCCTGGCGCTCATCACGATTCCGCTCAAATTGTTGCCCGTAGCGACCCTTTCCGTGGACTTAACGGGTACGCTGGCACAAGCGGGCAATTATTTGGCACTTTTTGACATCTTTTTGCCTTTAGGGACGATGTTTACCGTCTTCGGCATCATCCTTACGGTCGAGGGCGGATATTTCACCTACAAGGGCGTGAAGTGGGTCTACAACAAGATTCCAGGCATCAACTGACATGAAACCGCCCCTGAAAACAAAATATTTGAACGATTTTCAAACGCCGCCGGCCGCACTCGAGTCCTTGTATCCCTATCTCAAAAAAGATTGGCTCATCTGGGAGCCAGCGTGCGGCAAAGGCAACCTCGTGAACGCGCTCGCAGAGCACGGATATAGCGTGCGGGCGACCGACATCACGGGTGGTATTGATTTTCTCACGATCCCGCCCGCGCCATTCGATTGCATCATCACCAATCCGCCCTATTCTCTGAAGCAACAGTTTCTGGAGCGCTGCTATGAGCTCGGCCGGCCGTTCGCGCTACTCTTGCCGATCACGGCCTTCGAGACGGAGAAACGTCAGGCGCTTTTCCGCAAATACGGCGTTGAGGTGGTATTTTTGCCGAAGCGGCTCAATTTCGAGACGCCGAGCGGGAAAGGTGCGGGAAGCTGGTTCGCCACGATGTGGATTACGAACGGGCTGAACATACACAAAGAATTAACCTTTTCACAATGACATGCGACACCTCGATTTATTTTCCGGTATCGGCGGCTTTGCTCTCGCAGCGAGCTGGGTATGGGGCGACGAATATGA
The DNA here is from genome assembly GCA_035541855.1 of Minisyncoccota bacterium. Taxonomy (GTDB): domain Bacteria; phylum Patescibacteriota; class Minisyncoccia; order UBA6257; family 2-01-FULL-56-20; genus JAJXYP01. The sequence continues at coordinate 13,543 of DATKMM010000051.1, forward strand.
AAATGTCGGCTTTTGCGACAATAACAAATTTTGCCAAGCGGTCCTAAAGAAAAATTTTCCCAATGC
>DATKMM010000052.1:0-6349 GCA_035541855.1 Minisyncoccota bacterium
GGGAATTCGGAGAACCGGGATTTCAAATCCGAGCTGGCGCATTTCGAACAGCTCCTGGCGGGAATGTCCGCGCTGCGCCGGCCGTTCGCGTTCGAGGTCGCGGTGCCGCACATCGGCGAGGAGATCCACTTTTATATCAGCGTCCCGAAGCGGTCGTCGGAAGTGGTGGCGAAGCAGGTCCAGGGATTATGGAACGGCGCGGCGGTGGAGCTCGCGGGCGACGACTTCAATGTTTTCAACGTGAACGGGGCGACCGCGGCGGCCTACCTGACGCAGAAGGAGAACTACGTCCTGCCGATCCGGACGTACGCCGAACTTGGCGTGGATTCCTTCGAATCGATCGTAGGGGCGTTCGCGAAGATCAACGAGATCGGCGAGGGCGCGGCTATGCAGGTGGTCGTCCAGCCGGCGCCGTCCGGTTTCCGCAAGCAGGCCCAGCATGCCATCGAGCGCCTGAAAAAGGGCGAGCCGTTCGCGAAGGCGTTCCACGGCAATGATTTCCATGTGTCGAATGTCGGCGAGGTCTTCAACCCGAAAACGGAGGAGGAGAAGGCGAAGCAGAAAGCGGAACGCGTGGTGGACGACGAGGCCGTGAAGGCGCTCACGGCGAAGATCGCGAAGCCGCTTTTCGAGGTGAACGTGCGCCTGGTCGCTTCGGCGGGGTCGCCGTTCCAGGCGGACGACATCCTGAACGGGCTCACGGCGGGGTTCAGCCAGTTCGGGGGCGCGTCGCGCAACGAGTTCCGGGTCGTGAAACCGAAAAATCCGGGGAAGATCGTCACGCAGTTCATCTACCGCACGTTCGAGCGCGGCCAAAAAATGGTTTTGTCATCCGAGGAGATCGCGAGCTTCTACCATTTGCCGATCTCGTCCACCGAGACGCCGCGCGTGAAATGGCTCAAGGCCAAGGAAGCCGCGCCGCCGGAGAACCTGCCGAAGCAGGGCCTGCTCCTCGGGAACGCGACCTTCCAGGGCCAGGCGAAGCCGGTGTACCTGATGGACGACGACCGCCGCCGCCATCTCTACGCGATCGGCCAGACCGGCACCGGAAAATCCACGCTGCTGGGGAATTTAATAATCGAAGACATCCAGGCCGGCAAGGGCGTGGCGATCATCGATCCGCACGGCGACCTCGTGGAGAACGCGCTTGGTTTCGTCCCGCGCGAACGCCTCGACGACGTGATCTATTTCGATCCCGGCGACCTGGCGCGCCCGCTCGGCCTCAACATGCTCGACTTCAACCCGGCGCGGCCGGAGGAGAAGACATTCATCGTGAATGAGATGCAGAGCATCTTCAACAAGCTGTTCTCGCAGGAGACGATGGGCCCGATGTTCGAACAGTACATGCGGAACGCGCTCCTGCTGCTGATGGAGGACATGGCGAACGAGCCCGCGACGCTCATCGAAGTGCCGCGCATCTTCACCGACGCCCCCTATCGCTTGCGCAAGCTCGAGCGGGTCCAGAATCCGGTCGTCGTCGATTTCTGGCAGAAGGAAGCCGTGAAGGCCGGCGGCGAGGCGTCGCTCGCGAACATGACGCCGTACATCACGTCGAAGTTCAATAACTTCATCTCGAACGACTACCTGCGGCCGATCATCGGCCAGCCGAGGTCCGCGTTCAACTTCCGCGAGGCGATGGATTCCGGGAAAATATTGCTCATCAACCTGTCGAAGGGCCGCATCGGCGACCTGAACGCGTCACTCCTCGGCCTCATCTTCACGGGCAAGATCTTAATGGCGGCGCTCTCGCGCGTGGACGTCGCCGATGCCGCCGCCCGCCGCGATTTCTACTTATATATCGACGAGTTCCAGAACTTCGCGACTGACTCCATCTCGACCATCCTGTCCGAGGCCCGCAAGTACCGGCTGAACCTGACCGTCGCGCACCAGTTCATCGCCCAGCTGACGGACAAGATCCGGGATTCCGTGTTCGGCAACGTGGGTTCGATGCTCGCGTTCCGCGTCGGCGTCCAGGACGCGGAGTTTCTCGAAAAGCAGTTCGCGCCATCCTTCGACCGGAACGACCTGGTGAACATTGATAACCTCAATGCGTACGCCAAGCTTCTGATCGGCGGCCAGACCGCGCGCCCGTTCAACTTAAAGGTCCTCGGCACTTCGTGGGGCGGCGGCGACAAGGAGCTCGCGGCGAAGATGAAGGAATATTCGCGCATGAAGTACGGCCAGGACCGGCAGGTGGTCGAGGACGAGATCTTAAAACGCCTGCGGCAGTAAGGCGATAGATCATTAAAATATGAAAATACGGAATTTTGAGGAGCTTGCAATGACGGATGCGCGGCGCGCGCTTTTGACGATCGCAGAGGCGGGGCTCGAGGCGATCGACACGAAAGCGGCGCTTGGGAAACTGATGCGGGTCGAGGGCGGCACGCTTTTTTTGGATGGCGAAAAGATAGATCTTGCCGCTGTCGGTAAGATCGTTTTCATCGCGGTCGGGAAGTGCTCGGCGGCCGCGGCTGCCGTCGCGGAGTCGGTGCTCGGCGGCCGCATCACGCGCGGCGTCGTCGTGGACGTTGAAAAATGCGCGGTCGGCCTGCCGCAGATAAAGACCTTCTGCGGGACGCATCCTTTGCCGTCGGACGTGAACATGGCGGCGGCGGAAGCGATCGTCGAGGCGCTTCGCGGCCTCGCCGGGAACGACCTCGTTATTTTCGCCATCTCCGGCGGAGGATCGACCCTGCTGTTTCTGCCGGAGGACCGGCGCGACCGCAACGAGATCGGCGTGTTCAAGGCCCTCACCGATGCGGGCGCGGACATCCACGAGATGAACGTCGTCCGCAAGCACATGTCGCTCGCGCGCGGCGGCCACCTTGCGCAATACGCGTTCCCGGCGCGCCTCGTTTCGTTCATCTTCTCGGACGTCATCGGCGACGACCTTTCGTCCATCGCCTCCGGCCCGACCGTGAAGGACCTCACGACCGTCGGGGACGCCGCGAAAGTGCTCGCGAAATACGATGTCCTGAGGACCTGCGGTATCGAGAACTGCGGCCTTGTCGAAACGCCGAAGGATGACAGATATTTCGCCCGGGCGACGAACATCCTCGCGGTTTCGAACGTCATCGCGCTTGATGCGATGCGGCGGTCGGCGGAGGCGCTGGGATACCGCGTCGAGGTCCGGAGCGCGGCGCTGGCCGGGGAGGCGGAGGGCGTCGCACGGATGGTCGCCGAATCGCTCCATGCCGCGCCCGCGGGGACGGCGCTTCTCTGGGGCGGCGAAACGGTTGTCACGATCCCGGAGGATACGGACCATATTGATCAAAAGACCGAAAAAATCGGAAATGGCGGCAGAAATATCACCGTTTGTGCGGCCGGTCTCGCATACATAAAAGAGGGCGAGGAGATCCTCTCGCTCGCCTCGGACGGCCACGACCACGGGCCGTTCGCCGGCGCGATCTGCGATACTATCACCGTAAAATCCGCTGCCGACGCCCATGCCGATGCCGCCGCATATCTCGCCCGGCACGACACCCAGGCGCTTTTTGAGAAGATCGGCAACTATCTTCTGACCGGCGACACCGGGTCGAACGTGTCGGACCTGATGATCGGGTTGAAGCCATAGGCGGCGTGTTACAATTAGAATATGTCACATAAACCATTTACGGTGCGGTACGAGGAGGTCGGGATCAAGGATGTGGGCGAGGTCGGCGGGAAGAACGCGTCGCTCGGGGAGATGATCCGGACGCTTCACGCAAAGGGCGTGCCGGTGCCGAGCGGTTTCGTCGTCACGGCGACGGCGTATTTCCATTTTCTCGAGCAGACGGGCCTCGATAAATTTATCCGCGAAACACTCCACGGCCTTGACACGAAGAAGCTCACCGACCTCCAGCGCGCCGGCAAGGCAGTGCGCGATGCGATCATGAAGACGGAATTTCCGGGCGATCTTACGAAGGAGATCGTCGCCGGATACCGAACGCTCGAGAAACGCTACGGCAAGAACGCCGATGTCGCCGTGCGGTCGTCCGCGACGGCCGAGGACCTGCCGGGCGCGAGCTTCGCGGGCGAGCAGGAAAGCTATCTCGGCATCCGCGGGCCGGAGGAGGTTCTGCGCGCGGTGCGCGCGACGATGGCGTCGCTCTTCACCGATCGCGCCATCTCGTACCGCGCCGACCGCGGCTTCGACCATTTGAAGATAGCGCTCTCCGCCGGCGTGCAGAAGATGGTGCGCTCGGACAAGGCGTGCTCGGGCGTCATGTTCACGCTCGACACGGAATCCGGCTTCCGGAACATCGTGCTCATCAACGGTTCGTGGGGCCTCGGCGAGATGATCGTGAAGGGCGAAGTGACGCCGGACGAGTTCATCGTGTGGAAGGAGGGGCTTGAGCGGAAGGTACAGCGCCCGATCATCGAAAAGAAGCTCGGTGTGAAGCTGCGCAAGATGATCTACCACCACGGCGCGGCGATCGAGCAGACGAAGGTTGTCCCGACCACGGACCGCGAGCGGGATTCTTTCGTGCTGACCGACGGGGAGGTGGCGGAGCTCGCGAAATGGGGGACGATCATCGAGGAACACTACACGGAACACTATAAGAAGTGGACGCCGATGGACATGGAGTGGGCGAAGGACGGCGAAACGGGCAAGCTCTACATCGTCCAGGCGCGCCCGGAGACGGTGAACGCGAACAAGGACTTCTCGGAGGTCAGGGAATATAAAATGCAGGATGGCGGCGCGAAGGCGGTCCTCACGGGCGCATCGGTCGGTTCGAAGATCGCGGCGGGCAAGGCGCACGTCATTTTGGACACGCACCACATCGGCGATTTCAAGAAGGGCGAGATCCTCGTGACCACGATGACGGACCCGGACTGGGAGCCGATTATGAAGATGGCGGCGGGCATCGTGACGGACAAGGGCGGCCGCACTTCGCACGCGGCGATCGTCTCACGCGAACTTGGCATTCCGGCGGTCGTGGGCACGGAAAAGGCGACGAAGACCCTGAAGACCGGCGAGCCGGTCACGGTGGACACGACCGGCAGCGCGGGCAGCATCTACCGCGGCGCATTAAAATTCAAGGTCATCGAGCACGACCTGAAGAAGATCCCGAAACCGGAAACGAAAGTGATGGTGAACGTGGCGATCCCGGACAGCGCCTTCGAGACCTCGTTCCTGCCGAACTCGGGCGTCGGCCTCGCGCGCGAGGAGTTCATCATCGCGTCGAAGATGGGCCTGCACCCGATGGCGCTGCTCAATCTGGCGAAGCAGACGCCGGCGGTCAGGAAGGCCATCGAGCAGAAGATGCGCGGCTGGGATGACCCGAAGAAATATTATACAGACAACCTCGCGTTCGGCATCGCGAAGATCGGCGCGGCGTTCTATCCGAACCACGTCATCGTCCGTTTCTCGGATTTCAAGACGAACGAATACCGGACCCTGCTCGGCGGCGAGATGTACGAACCGAGGGAGGAGAACCCGATGATCGGCTGGCGCGGCGCGTCCCGCTACTACGATCCGAAGTTCAAGCCGGCCTTCATGCTGGAGGTCGCGGCGATCAAGCAGGTGCGCGAGGAGATGGGGCTCGACAACGTGATCCCGATGGTGCCGTTCTGCCGTACGGTGGAGGAGGGGATGAAGGTGCAGGAGGCCATGGCCGAGGCGGGTCTCGTGACGCGCTTCATGTCGGGGCACCGCTCGAAGAACGTCCCGCTCGGGCACAAGGTGAAGTTCGCCATGAAGAAAATAGCGGCCACGCCTATCTACGTGATGTGCGAGATCCCGTCGAACGTCCTCCTCGCCGACGACTTCCTGGAGGTCTTCGACGGCATGTCCATCGGCTCGAACGACCTCACCCAGCTCACGCTTGGCCTCGACCGCGATTCGGGCATCGTGACGAAGATCGCGAACGAGAACAATCCGGCCGTGAAGAAGCTGATCGCCGAGATCATCAAGAAGTGCCGCGCGAAAAAGAAATACATCGGCATCTGCGGCCAGGCGCCATCCGACTATCCCGACTTCGCACAGTTCCTCGTTGAGTGCGGCATCGAGAGCATCTCGCTCAACCCCGACACCGTCGTTCGCACGACGGTTGCCATCGCGAAAGAGGAGAAGAAGATGGGGAAGAAATAGCCAAGCTTGGTCCGGAGTATGCCGTATCCAATGCTCAGTGATGAAATAAAGAGGGTTGCCGGACTCCCGATCTGCTCATCTGAGGTCGCGACACGTTACGTTGCCCGCGCCGGCGAGGGGAACCTCACGCGCGACGAGGATCCGGCGACGCATTTTTGCGTTTATTTCCTTCCCTACAATCCCGCCACCAAACAGATTTTCATGGTCCATCATAAGAAGGCTGGCATCTGGCTGGCGCCCGGCGGCCACATCGACAGAGGTGAATCGCTCCATGGA
>DATKMM010000053.1:0-5444 GCA_035541855.1 Minisyncoccota bacterium
GGCGAGCAGTTCCGCGCGCGGCACGGCCTCCGTTTCGTTCTCGTTCACGATGTCGGCCGTGAGCACGAACGGCGAAACCTATTCACAGTCGTTCCGGTCGTCAGCGGCGGTGATCACGCCGGTTCCCGTGATAACGATGACGCAGCAGGCCCAGGCCAACAGCAATAATCCAAGCGTTGCGAGCGTCGGCGCGACCCTGCCCACGACGCTGAATCCGGGCGATGCGTTATTGGCCGTGGTCGCCAACGCGACGACGAGCGCTTCGGTTTCCCTGGCCGATACGATCGGCAACACCTGGAACCTGGTCGTGAGCTCCTCCTATCCGGCGTTCAATCAAAAACTGACCGCGTTCGCCACGGTCAATTCGACCACGCTGTATGCCACGGATACCATCACGGCATCCTTCGGCGCGGGGGCCGGATACGCTTCGATCTTCGTCTACGAATACCGCGAGAACCGGGGCCAATCGATAACGTTCGACGCGTCGTCGTTCGCGACCTCGACCAGCACCCAGCCGTCGAGCGGTTTTGCGAATGCGACGTCGGCCGCCGAGCTGCTGGTCGGCGTCGGCTACGACGGCACCACGGCGGAGATCCCCGCGGCGGGACCCGGCTTTACCCTGGAGACATCGTCCACGGTGACCCATGTCTTCATGGAGGATTCCACGCAATACATCACGGGGCCGGTCGCGGCGACCTGGCAATATTCCGGGACCGCGCCGAGCTCCGCGTGTTATCTGGCGACCTTCTACTAAGGAAGGTGGTAGAATAGAAAGGAACATGAATCCTCCCGTTTCTTTTTTCCAAAGGATATTCTCCCTGCTCCAGGTGCGGCCGATCATCGGCGGGCTTGAGGTAAGCGACCAGGTCCTGCGCCTGGCGTATTTCGACGGCAGGATGTGGCAACTGCACGCGGTCAGGCTGGCGCCGGGGACGCTTGAGGATGGGAAGGTGAAGGACCGCCCGGCGTTCATCGCGGCGCTTTCGGAGCTCAAGGCCGGCGCGAAGATCGGCGGCCGCGACCGGAAGAAGATGGTGAGCGTCGTCGTGGCGCTCAGTTCCGTGAGCGCATACAGCAAGGTCTTCACGCTGCCGATGGTGGGGGGGGAGAATTTCGAGAAAGCGGTGGCGCTGAACCTGGAGATGATATCCCCGAACGAGATGTCGCAGGTCTATGCCGGCTGGCAGGTGGTCGGGAAAAATGACGCCATCCATGAAAGCGAGATACTGGCCGGATTTGTCGACCGGGCACTGGTGAACGATGTCGTGGGGTCCCTGCTGGCTGCTGGTTTCATCGCGGTCGCCGTGGAGTCGCGACCGCTCGCGCTCACCCGGGTGCTCCGCGAAAAGGGCTCCGGCATCGAGCCGGGAAAGTCCTATCTCCTGGTGAACCTGGACAATAACGGCCTGGATTTCCTGGTCGTCAGGAACCGCCAGCTCTATTTCGAATATTCCCGGCCATGGCGCGACGTCGCGGACGGGAAGGGCGAGATATCGCTCCCCGCCTTCCGGGACGAGCTTGTGGCGAGCCTTCGGCAGGTTTCGAACTTTTACCGGCAGCATTGGCCGGAACCGATCGGGGCGGTCATTGTCGCGGCATCCTCTTTCCAGGATGAGGTTGGCGCCGCAGTCGCGGATAATTTTTCCATGCCGGCGGCGAGCCTGACGCTCGAGATGGGCCAGCCGATCTCTTCCGAATGGCTCATCGCGCTCGGGGCAAGCCTTCGGGGCGCCGAATTCGACGCGTTCTCGAAGGAGATCAGTTTCCTGGGCGACGAGCTCGCCGACCGGTTCCGCGGGATGCAGGTGATCAATTTCCTGAAGTTCTGGCAGGTTCTCGTGCCGGCGTCGCTTGGCATCCTCGTGCTCTTTTTCGCCGTGGCGGGAGTGTTCGCCCAGCGGACGGAAATGGCGACCCAGACCGAGCTGACGTTCAACGCCGATCCGAGGCAGGCGGCCGAGGTCTCGGCGCTCGAAGCGTCGAGCACGGATTTCAACGCCCTGGTGGCCATGGTGCAGCAGACGGAAGCGGAACCGCATCCGGCGAGCGGCATGCTGGGCCGCCTGCAGGACCTCGCGGCGCAGGACGGCGTGACGATCAGCCACCTTTCATTTACCGGGTCCGCCGCGCCGGTCTCGCTCGCCGCCCTGGCGCCTTCGGAAGACCGGATATTGGCGTTCAAGGCCGCGCTCGCCGCCGACCCGGATTTCAGCGATGTGACGCTGCCGGTCACGGGCGTCCAGCAGAACGGCGATACCTTCTCCTTCACGATCTCGTTTTGGTATATCGGGAAATAGGGTCGGCGTCCGCGATCTCCCGAAAGACATCATCAAGCAGCTTTCGGTGCGCCTTGGTGATCTGTTTCAACGCGAAATCGCCGGCTTTCCTGCGGACCCGCTCCTGCGGGTCGCGGATGCCGATGCGGATGCGGACGAACTCGCCGGTGCCGAGCGCGTCGATGACGGACTGCACGCCCTTGTGCCCGGCCGGGCCCCGGGCGACCGAGATCCTGAAGGTGCCGAGCGGGAGATCGCTGTCGTCGTGGAGAATGATGAGGCGGGAGCTGAGAGATAAGAGATGAGAGGGGCCGAATTTTTTTAAAGCCGCGCGGATTGCCCGGCCGGATTCGTTCATGTAGGTCAGCGGCCGCACGAAGACGGCGTCGCCGGCTTCGGCGTATTCGAAGAGGCCCTGGTGCTTTTTCCATGGCGCCTTTCCGGCACCGTCGCCCGCGCGGGCGGCTTCGCGCCCGAACAGCTCCTCGAGCGCCAGTATCCCCGCGTTGTGGTAGGTGTTTTCGTATTCTTTCCCTGGGTTGCCGAGCGCGGCAACGATGGTCCGGAGCATGATTTGATTTTACCACGATGCATCCTTATAATGTATGCATCTTACCTGCCACCCGCTTCACATGAGAAAATTCCTCGCCTCCCTGCTCGAAGTCCTGGAGATCGCGCTCGTCGCCGTCGGCGCGGTTTTCATCGTCCGGACGTTCCTCGTCCAGCCGTTCCTGGTGAGCGGTTCGAGCATGGTGCCGAACTTCGAGAACGGCGACTATCTGCTGGTGGACGAACTGACCTACCGGATCCGCCCGCCCGAGCGTGGCGAGGTGGTGGTGTTCCACGATCCGCAGGATTGGTCGACGTATTTCATCAAGCGCGTCATCGGGCTTCCGGGCGAGAAGGTGGAGATTGCCAACAATACCGTGACGGTTTTCAACGCGGCGCATCCGGACGGTCTGGCGCTGGACGAGACCTACCTTCCGGCGGGGACGGCCGTGAGTCCGGACAACTGTGTCGGCGGGAGCTTCGCGACGGGCATCTGCACGTATGACCTGTCCTCGAGCACGTTCCTGATGCTCGGCGACAACCGTCCGGAAAGTTTCGATTCGCGCGGCTGGGGGCCGCTGCCGGAGCGGAACATCGTGGGGCTCGTCCGGATCCGGCTCTGGCCGTTGAACGAGATCACGGCGTTCACGCCGCCGAAGTACTAGCATGATCAATTTTCAATACTCGCCAATTATCAATTTTCAATGAATTTTCAATATATAAGATCCAATGCATTTGAAAATTGTAACTTGATAAGTATTGAAAATTTATAATAAAATGTCTACCAAGCCAAAGCCAGCCGAAGCCAAGATCCAGCCGCCGCGGCAGTTCCAGGCGCCCAAGGGGATGCATGACCTCCTGCCCGCCGACGCGCCGTATTGGGAGATGATCGAAGGCGCGGCGAAGCGCATCGCCAGGGCGCACGGTTTTTCGCGCCTCGATCCGCCGGTCCTGGAGTTCGCGGACCTATACAACAAAACATCCGGCGACGAGAGCGATATCGTGGAGAAGGAAATGTACACGATGAAGACGAAGGGCGGCGACGTTCTGGCGTTGCGGCCGGAATATACGCCCGGCATGTCGCGCGCGTATCTTGAGCACGGCCTCTCGCGCCTCGGCCAGCCGCAGAAGCTCTTCACGGTCGGGCCGGTGTTCCGCCATGAACGTCCGCAGCTTGGCCGGTACCGGCAGTTCAGCCAGATCGACTTCGAGGTCCTGGGCGGCGTGAACGATCCCATTTACGACGCGGAGGTCATACTGATCGCCGTCACTCTGCTTCGGGAGGTCGGCATCACCGAGCTTTCGCTCCGGATCAACTCGATCGGCTGCCGCATCTGCCGGCCGATCTACCGCAAACAGCTCTTCAATTATTATAAAAACCACGAGCACGGGCTGTGCGACGATTGCGTGCGCCGGCTGAAGACGAACCCGCTGCGCCTGCTGGATTGCAAAGAGGAATCCTGCCTCGAGCTCCGGGAGAAGGCGCCGAACATCCTCGATAAGCTCTGTGTGACCTGTTCGGCGCATTTCCGCGGGGTGCTGGAATATCTGGACGAAACGAACATCGCCTACGAGCTCGACAACCGGCTGGTTCGCGGGCTGGACTACTATAGCCGCACGGTCTTCGAGATCTATGCCGCGGGCGAGGAAGCGGGGATAGGAGCGCTGCCCGGAGGGGGCCGGTACGACTACCTGATGGAGACCATCGGCGGCCATCTGACCCCCGCGGTCGGTTTTGGATGCGGCGTCGAGCGCCTGATCGCCGTCATGAGGTCGAAGGGGATCGCGCCGCCGGAAAGGAAAGAGAAGAAGGTTTTCGTGGTCCATGCCGGCGAGCTGGCGAAAAAGAAAGCGTTCGCGCTTGCGCAGCGGCTCCGCGCCGAGGGGATCGCGGTCGCCGAAGCGCTGGCGCGGGAATCGCTCGGCGCGCAGCTGAAGGTGGCCGACAAAGAGGGCGTGGAGATCGCGCTCATCCTTGGGCAAAAGGAGATCTATGAAAAGAGCGTGATCGTGCGCGACCTGGCGAACGGCCTGCAGGAGGCGGTACCGGACGAGAAGCTGGTCGGGGAGATCAGGAAGAGGCTGAAATAAGAACTGGGAGATGAGAGATAAGAGCTAAGAGTATGGAGAACTGTTTATTTTGCAGGATCGCGGGGAAGCAGATCGAAGCGGCGGTCATCTACGAGGACGACCATGCGGTGGCGTTTCTCGACGTCAACCCGCGCACGACGGGCCACGCGATGGTCATCCCGAAGGTCCATGCGCCGAACATCCTGGAACTTCCGGACGCGGAGGTCGGGCCGCTTTTCGCGGCCGTGAAGCGGGTGGCCGGGATGCTCGCGAAGGCGCTCGCCCCGGATGGCATCACGATCGGCATGAACCAGGGTCGCGCGAGCGGCCAGGAAGTTGACCATCTGCACGTCCATCTGCTGCCCCGCTGGCACGGCGACGGCGGCAGTTCCATCCAGTCCGTCGTGAACCGCAGGCCGGCGGAATCCATCGAGGAGGTCCGGCGGAAAATTCTTGCGTAAATCGGATATTTGGGTATAGTTGAGATGTTCATTTCGGCTGGGTAGCTCAGTGGCAGAGCAGGGCTTTCATAAGGCCAAGGTCGCAGGT
>DATKMM010000054.1:0-14020 GCA_035541855.1 Minisyncoccota bacterium
AAAAATAGGACCATGCGGTGGTAGCCCCCAGTTCTTCTCCACTCCCAGGGAATGAACGACTGGCGGAGAAACAGCCAATCAAGTAGATTGGCGTTAAAGGCCTCCTCCCGAGCGGCCGCCAATTCCTTCCGAATCGCGGCGCCCAGGAGCGCCCTCGCATCCGCACGCCTCGGGAGGTGCAACCGGACCTCCTCCGGATCCCAGTGGAATACTCCCCCTTTATCATGCCCAGCGACCACCCACCTTTCGTCCGGGCAAACCGGAACGGTGTTGAGGTTGATCCTCGCGCTCATATCTACCCCCTTCTTTTTTTATCGAAGAACCGTTCAAGTGTTATAGAGCATCCACGATCATCCTGTCAAGTCCCTTGTAAAAATCCAGCCGCTTCATTATACTTACCTCTGCATATGCCGATCACCACTTCCGCCAAGAAAGCATTCCGCCAGAACAAAACGCGCCGCGCGCGGAATTTGGTTAAAAAAGAAGGCTATAAAAAGCTCGTCGTGAAGTATCGCAAGCTCGTGGTCGCAAAGAGCATAGACGAAGCGAAGGGCATGCTCCCGCTTGTTTTCAAGGCGCTCGACAAAGCGGCCAAGACGAACGTCATCGCGAAGAACAAGGCGTCGCGGCTCAAGTCCCGCCTCTCTCAGCTGATCGCCAAGTCCACCAAGACCTCTTCATAGTCCAATTTTCCCGACTTGACCATGAAATCGAATTCCGCGAACTGCGGGATTTTTTGTCCCGCCTGCGCCGCGAGAATGTTGAATATCTTCGCCGGCGCATCACCCATCGCGAAAAGCTTCTCGAGCGTCGAAAGGCGGGTCCGCACGTCGGGACTTTTGAGCCCGGAGAGAAGCGCCCAGTAGTTCGGTGCCGCCTCGAGGTCGGGCATGTCCAGGTCCTTCCGCTCAATGGCCGGGTTCGCCGCCGCTTTGAGCGTCGCGAGCTTTTCCAGTTCCGTCGCAAGCGCCCAGGAATTTCCGGCATACACCTGCGCCAGGAATTGCGCCGCAGGCATGGCGATGCGCAAGCCAAGCTGCTTCGCCTCGGCGCCGATGAAGCCCACCAGCTCCGCGCCCGTGAGATTCTCGAACTTTTGCGGGATGGCCGGTTTCTCCAAAAGAAATCCAAGCGCCTTCACCGGCTTGTCTCGCTCGGAAAGAAGTACGGTGAGCGACCTCGTCCCGGCGAGCGGTTTTAAAATTTTCGCGAGCTTCGGCGCGTCGATCTCGAACGCGTTCTCGAAGACCGCCAGCTTCGCCGGCTCGAAAAGCGGCTCGCTCCGCGAGAACTCGTCAAATCCGTCGAACCAGTCCCTGGCAGCGAGGTCGAAGGTCCGCAGCCCGATCTCCGAACGCTTCTTCAGAAATTCCGCGATGAGGCCCCGCTTCTTTTGTATCCGCCGGTAATCATCCGGGCCGTAGAGAAAGATCAACATACCGATATTCTAACCAATTTGGCAAAAAAGTGCCCGTACCGTTAGGATGCGATACGAGCACGATCCTGTCTTCAGGCCACCAACTAGCCTGACATGTTCAAACGATAACGTTCCCATTTCTTCTTCATACGGTGAACCTGTCGAGCCCGTTGCGCAACATGCAACGCCAAGAAGGTCTCCATTATAAAGATATGCTCGCGCTGATTTCTGATGCATGACCGCAGCATGGCGATAGTCTCCTCGAATGTCTGGAGTAAAAATGCATCATGCCATGCTTCATGGCGCGGGATCCAGATGAGAAGCATGTTGCCTTGCGTAGTCCCGTAATAGAGCTCACCGCGGCGGAATCTCGGTGTCATGTGGTGATAATTTCTTCCGCGACAACGCTTCCTGTTAAATGGAATCGGCACAGCTTGCGGGTTGGTCCGTCCTTTCATGCGTTGCAGCCGCAGACAAACAGCCAACGCATATTCAGCGGATGGAGAACCGAAGATTTGGATCAGCACATCCTTTCGTAGTGGCCGCGGCATTCGGCACTCAATGCTGCGTACGTGACACTCTTTCCCTTTCTTAAATATCCCCCGCTGATAACGAATGGCTTGCCAACTCACGTTTCCTCGCTTTCTCCCAATTGGGAATCAGAGAATTAAAATTCTAATCTAATTTTAGATGATTTACCCCGCAAAGAGAATGTGTATAACTTAAAAAAAACAATTTGCTTCGGGATGAGCTATCATATAAAATGAGGTCGCATGCGCGCGCTTAGCTCAGTGGCAGAGCAACTCGTTTACACCGAGTGGGTCGGGGGTCCGATTCCCTCAGCGCGCACAAGAAGGGATTTATCGGATATGAAATCGCTGGAGAGCTTGAAAATCCAGTTCAATTTAGGTGTTCCATTAACTATTTCGTCATAGGTGGATATTTACAAAAAAACAGATGACGATTGCGGCAACAAGCATAACGGCCATAACACCAAGAATGATGTTCCGCTTGCGATTGGTCATATTGAATGGATCTCTCGAGTTGATCTTTTGCTCCATGTAATTAAGGATCAATATGAATCAATGCGGTACGCAATGCTTCTGTGGTATACGCTTTTCGAGTTAATCGGCCCTTTGTAAGAATTCCGATTGCGCCTTCTTCTGAACCAATTTTTGGATTCGTCGTCATTCCTGCTTTGTTGATTGCCTGACTCATATCGAGCCCCTCATTCAACATATAATCAAGCACCTTTTTATTGGGAAATTCCCATGCGGACGAAAGACCGAAATGAAAATCCTTGCCATCGTAAATGGCGCATACACACACGTCCATATAACCTGTCTTGCTGAGCGGAACGTGCATGAGGCCAGATTCCAAGCCGATAGAGTAATCGCAATCATTCCACGCGCCTTTGGCGCGATTAATAGCCCCTTGCATCGTTTCCTCGAGCGACTTGGGCTGATCCGCGATACCAGAGTTCGTCTCTACAGAAATGACGTGTGCGGCAGCGAGATGAGGATATTCTTTCAAAATCTCTTCGAGAGCTTCGATTTTTGCTCGATTTTTCGAGCCGATATTAATATTCATAGGCTCAAGTATACCTCACAGGCTTCGCTTGTTCCAAAGCCAGAGAGGTAGAGATGGGCCGGGCCCATATACGTCCTAAATGCCTATTTTCTTATACTATTTCCCCATAGCCCTCAACTGATCTCACCATCTCAAATACCCTATTCCATTCCAATACCGTGCTTTCCAAAGTGTTCCATTCAAAACCTTCTACGCGCACTATCCGCCGTTGAGCGTATAGAAATTCTCGAAAAGCTTTGCGACGAGGATTGGGCCGGTGCCGCCGGGAGTCGGCGTATAAAAATCGATCTTTGCGTTTTCGGTTTCATTCCCCGGAATTTCAAAATCCCCTTTCCCGCCCTCGTATCCAAAATCGATAACGCCTGCGCCCGCCTTCAGCATGCCCGGCTTGATGAGCCCGGCTTTGCCGACTCCCGTGATGACGAGGTCCGCCTGTTTCAGGATGCCGAGGTCGCTCGTGCTGCGAAGCAGGAAGGTTTCCTTCGCGCGGCGCATGATCCAGTTCGCCACCGGGCGGCCGACGAGCAAGCCGAGACCGACGACGGCAACAGATCGAGCATCGAGATCGAAGCTTGGAGCATGGAGGGACCCCAGGATCTCCCCTACCGTTCCGACGGCGGGCGGCAGGACCTTGCTCCGGCCGGCATAGAACGCGCCGATCGTCCGCTCGCTAAGAACGTCCACGTCCTTCTCCGGCGGGATGGCGTTCAGGATATAGTACCAGTTCAGGTGTTCCGGCAGGGGCAGCTGGACGATGACGCCGCCGCACGTCCTGTGCCGCGCGATCTTCCCGACCTCCTCGCGCAGCTTATCGTTTTTCAGCGTTGCCGGGAATTTATAGAGCCGAAAGTCCACGCCAAGCTGTTTCGCTATTTTCTCCTTCTGCCCCAAAAAACTGATGGAACTCCTGTCCTCGCCCACCAAGACCGCCGCCAGAAACCGGTCCAGCTTCGACGCGACATTAAGTTTTTCTAAAATCCCGCCTGCAATTTTCTTACCGTCAATGATCGCCATGGCCGTTAATCGATCCCCGGCACCGGGAACCGCAGAGCAAATTTTTTCACCTTTTCTTTTACTGCCGCGAGCTTCGCCTCGTCCGCGCGATTCGCGAGTGCTTCGTCCATCAGGGCGGCTACGGCGGACATATCCTTTTCGGCGCAGCCGCGCGTGGTCAAGGCCGGCGTGCCGAGCCGGATGCCGGACGGGTCGAGCGGCTTGCGCGGGTCGAACGGGATCATGTTTTTATTGATCGAAATACCCGCCTTCTCCAGCGCCCGCTCCGCCTCCTTGCCGGTGATGCCCTTGCTCCCGAAAATATCCACGAGCATCAGGTGGTTGTCCGTGCCGCCGGAAATGATCCGATAGCCCTTCCCCGCGAGTGCTGCGGCGAGCGCCCGGGCGTTCGCGATGGTCCGCTTCGAATATTCGCGGAACTCCGGCTTGAGCGCCTCGCCGTAGGCCACTGCCTTCGCGGCGTTGATGTGGTCATGCGGACCTCCCTGCACGCCGGGGAAGACCGACCGGTCGATCGCCGCCGCGAATTTCTCCTTGCACATGATCATCGCCCCGCGCGGCCCGCGCAGCGTCTTATGCGTCGTCGTCGAAACCACGTCGCAAAGCGGCACCGGGTTCTCGAGCTGCTTGCCGGCGATGAGCCCGGCGATATGCGCGATATCCGCGAACAGGAATGCGCCGACCTTGTCCGCGATCGCGCGAAAGCGCTCCCAGTCGAGCGAACGCGAATACGCCGAGAAGCCGGCCAGGATCATCTTCGGCCGCTCGCGCACCGCGATCGCCTCCACCTCGTCCATATTGATGATCTCCGTTTCGCGGTCGACGAAATACGGCACGATCGTATAAAGCTTGCCGGAAAAGTTCAGCGGGTGGCCGTGCGAAAGATGCCCGCCCTGGTCGAGCGAGAATCCCAGTACCTTGTCCCCCGGCTGCAGGAGCGCCAGGTAGACCGCGAGGTTCGCCGGCGAACCCGACAACGGCTGGACGTTCACGTGCTCCGCGCCGAAAAGTTCCTTCGCGCGCTCCACCGCCAGACCTTCGGCCTGGTCGATGACCTCATTGCCGCCGTAGTACCGCTTGCCGGGATAACCCTCGCTGTATTTGTTCGTCAGGACCGAACCCATCGCCTCGAGCACCGCGCGCGAAACATAGTTCTCGCTCGCAATGAGCTCGATGCCTTCCTTCTGCCGCTGCTCCTCCCGCTTGATGATCCCGTACACCTGCGGGTCCCCGTGTTCGATGTTTGGATAGTTCATGGTCGTTAAAATTCAATATAAATTTAACCTGCGGTCCCCTGCGCCGCCTTCCGCCTGCCATGAACCATTTCAGATCATAGTCCTATTGTATACCGCCTCCCGAAAAAGAAAAATGGCGCGACGAGTCAGTATCGTCGCGCCAGCGGTTCGGCGGCGTCGTCCCTCGGGCACCACTGCGACTGACGCAGCCACACGAGGACCAACAGGACGACGTATTCGCACGATTCGCCGCTATCCAGCGGACCAACCTCCCGGCAATAGCGCGCATCGACCAGGCGCGCGATCCGCAGCCGCTTTTGCCATTGCGGGATCGATTGCCGGTTGGGGCGCTCGGCGAGCAACGCTTCGCCCAAGGCAGCCTGCAGGTCTTTCAACGCATCCGATGCCGCCTTCGCCTTCCCCGCACGCTGGTCGATCCAAAACCCAAGACGCCTCATGAGAAGAAGAAACATCACCCCGCCGAAAATCTGAAACCACATACCGCCTCCTGAAATCCAGCATATTCCCGGCGCTGGCGCTTGTAAAGCGATGCGCTATAATATTCACAAATGATCCTGTCCGACCGAGACATCAAGAAAGCCCTTGCCGACGGCCGCATCAAGCTCACGCCCGCGCCCGACCTTGCGACCCAGCTCGGCTCGTGCTCGCTCGACCTCCACCTCGGAAACGAGTTCCGCATCTTCCGCCATGCCAAGGTCACGCACATCGACCTCCGCAACATGCAGGCGGCGGAGGATCTCATGGAAGACATCGTCGTACCGGACGGCGAAGCGCTCGTCCTCCAGCCGCGCGACCTCGTGCTCGCGACGGCGCGGGAATGGCTCGAGATCGCGGACGACCTCGTCGGGCGCATCGAGGGGCGCAGCTCGCTCGGACGCCTCGGCATCATCGTCCACGGCACCGCTTCGGTCTTCGATCCCGGCTGGCGCGGCAAGCCGGTGATGGAGCTCGGCAACCTCGGCGTCCTTCCGGTGCTCGTCTACCCCGGCATGCGTTTCTGCTCGTTCACATTCGAGGAGGTATCGAGCCCCGTCGAGGTCCCCTACTATCAGAAGAAGAACAATAAATACGCGGGCCAGTCCTCCCCGCTCGCCTCGAAGTTCGCCCAGGACATCGCCAAGAAGGAACACGCCTACGAGATCGAAATTAAATCTTTATTAGGGAACCGCGAGAACGCGAACCGGCTCGCCGCACGGATGCGCGCCATGGACCCTTCCTTAAAAGAGCTCGGCTCGCATCGGCAGCTGAACCATTATTTCCAGGGCAAAGGTGATTTCCGCGCGGTCGCGAAAGCGCTGCCGGACGCGGAGGACCGGCAGGCGTTCGTCGAGCTCGCGGAAAAAGCGAAGGATTTTTCCCTCCGCACGCGCGACGCGGACGGCACGGTGCTCCTCGTGATGAAGGCCGCGATCGACGACACGACGAGCGCGAACGGCACCGCCCGGCGCGAGTTCGAGCGGCCGGTGCCGATGCCGATCGAGGCGCTCGACAAGATAATTCTCGACGCCGGGTTCGAGTACCAAGCAAAGTGGTCCCGCGAACGGACCGAGTACCGCCTCCGCGATACGAATGTCGTGATAGACAAGAATGCCGGCTATGGCTATCTCGCCGAATTCGAACGGATCGAGAACGACCCGGCGCGCGCGGAGGCCACCAAGGCGGAGCTCCGCGAAATGATGCGGCAGCTCGGCGTGGCAGAGCTCGACCAGGCGCGCCTCGGCCGCATGTTCGCTTTCTACAACGCCAACTGGCGCGACTACTACGGCACCGAAAAAACTTTCGTTATCGAATAGCGCACGACAAAACCATGGACGCCAAACGCCATCCCGAATACCAATATCTCGATCTTCTTCGCGAGATCCTCGAGACCGGCAAAAAACAGGAAGATAAAGGGACCGGCGTGACCACCTGGAGCGTCTTCGGCCGCCAGATCCGCTTCAACCTCGCAGACGGTTTCCCGCTCCTCACGACAAAGAAGGTGTATTGGAAGGGCGTTCTCTACGAGCTCGCCTGGTTCCTGTCCGGCCAGTCAAACATCAAATACCTCGTGGATAACAATGTCCACATCTGGGATGATTACCCCTATCGCATCTACCGCGAGAAGGCGGAGAAAGGCGCCGTCCCGCCGCTCACGCAGGAGGAGTTTATCGCAAAGATTGCCAGCGATGCGGAATTCGCGAAAGCGAACGGCGAGCTCCGCCACATCTACGGCGAGCTCTGGCGCCGCTGGCCCGCGAAGGATGGCCGCGCCGTGGACCAGGTCCGCTGGGTCGTCGAGAACCTGAAGCGCGACCCCGACGCGCACAACGCGCTCGTAAACTCGTGGAATCCGGAATATTTATACGAGATGGCCCGCCCCGGCGAGGGCGTGCGCTTCCCCATCTGCCACAACCTCTATCAAGTGAACGTGAAAGAGGGCAAACTTTCGCTCCAGCTCTACCAACGCTCGGCAGACATATTCCTCGGCGTGCCGTTCAACATCGCAAGCTACGCGCTCCTCACGCACATCCTCGCCCGCGCGACCGGTAATGAACCCGGCGAGTTCGTGCATACGTTCGGCGACGTGCACATCTACGACAACCACCGCGCTGCCGTCGCGGAACAGCTCGAACGCGAACCACGACCGTTCCCGAAGCTCACGCTCGACCCCACCACGACCGATATCGACAACTTCGAACCGGAGCACGCCAAGATCGAGGGCTACGACCCGCATCCCGCCATCAAAGCGGAGCTTACGCCCGCCGGCGGCCTCGTCACCGACTCGTGGAAGAAGTTCGTGCAGAAAAAATCCGGCGACAAAAAGTAGGCAATCTCAGATCTGGAAGGGCTACCTCCTTTCATACGTAAGCCATTCGAGATCCGCGTCGTTTTTTTCGTCCTTCGGATGTGGCTCGGAGCCCGCGAGCTGCCAGTCGGTATCGCTCAATTCCGGGAAGAACGCATCGCCGCCGAACGTACCCTTGACCCGCGTCAGGTAAAGCGTGTCGGCTTTCGGCAGGGCGAGCGCATAGATCTGGCCGCCGCCGCAGATGAAGGCCTCCTCGCCGCCCTCGGACCTTGCCGCGACCGCGAGCGCCTCGTCGAGCGAGCCCACGACCACGCACCCTTCCGCGCGGTAATCCGGATCGCGTGAGATGACGATGTTCGTGCGCCCCGGGAGCGCCCGGCCGATGGACTCGAACGTTTTCCGCCCCTCGATGATCGGGTGCCCCATCGTGCGCTCGCGGAACTTCTTGAAGTCCGCCGAAAGATGCCACGGGATCTTCCCCTGGAACCCTATGGCCCGGCTCTCATCCATGGCGGCGATGATGGAAATCCTCATGTCCTCATTTTCGCATATTTTCGAATCCTTGCCAATTTCAATCATTTAAGGTAATATATCTTCAGTGCCACTCAGCTCCAAGGAGAGGAAAGGTTATGAAAGCGGAAACGCTGACCAGTCCCGTCGCGACCGTGATGGTCGTGATGGCAGAGCAGAATTTTCGGCAGCTCGCCCACTCGCAAAAGATACGCGACTGGGCGAAAGACCATCCGGCCATGACGTCGGACGATATCGCAGACTTCCTGGACGGGGTCGCGAACGACGACGCCTGGTACCCGATCAACCTCGACTGCGTCGGGTATCTCCTCGAGAGATACGCCCGTTACCATCGGCGACACATCCAGTAATTTCGAGAAAGCGGTAAGGACGCTCTGCCTGCGGAGCGTCCTTTTTTGTCGCGGGGCATGCCGGTTCCCTGATATCTTCAACAGGAAAACGAAAAACGGCCGGACAAAAATGTCCGGCCGCGGGACCCGACCTGCTAAAGGTCGGAACGGGGCATGATCTCGTAGGCAATATGCGCCACGCCAGCCTTCACGATCCCAAGCCGGATGGCGGCGGCGTAGGAAAGATCAAGGATGCACCGGCCGGCATATGGGCCGCGGTCTTCGACCGGAGCGATGAGCACGTGGTGGTTTTTCAGGTTCATGATCTTAACCCTTGCTCCGAACGGCAGCCACTTATGCGCCACGAACACCCGCCGCCGGTCGTATCGTTGCCCGCTCGCCATAGTGCGGCCGAAAAATCCGGGACCGTACCACGACGCGCGCCCGACCCGATCCGCGCCCGCCAAAGACGCCGAAACAAAAAAGAGCAATGCCACCGCCCTCAAGGGCACTCTCATTATGCTTTTTTTTCCTCCCATAGGGTTATACGCCCGGCGGCGGAAAAGGTTTCGCGCCGGTTCGACGCCCGCACAAAACAGAACATCCTCCCGAAGGAGGATGTTCTGTTTTGTGTTCCGCGATCCGCCGCCGGTTATTGCGCCGAGGTGGCCGGAGCGGACGTCGAATTCTCCGGGATGGTCGTATCCCGCACGATCTGCGCGGTGATCGTCCCGCTGGCGTTCACGCCGTACACGCGGACGTTATCGCCGCTCATGATGTTCGCCAAAGGAAGCGTGACCCAGTTGCGGTTCACGATCTCTATTCCGGCAGGAACGTTGACCGTATAGGACGTGCCGTCGTTGCCCGCGAGCGTGAAGGAGGTCCCGTTCACGGCGCCCGCGGTGCCGATGTAATCCCTCGGAGCGCTCTGCTGCGTTTCGTGCGCCGCCTGGATGTTCTGCTTCTGCGCCGCCGTCGGCGTCCCGTGGTCGGTCCAGTCGCGGACGAGCGTGGCGTCGATCGTCCAGCTGCCCGTCTGGTCAACCGTTCCCTGGACGCCTACGAAGTCACCCGCCTGGAACTGGGAAACATCGGTGCCCATGGACGCCGGCAGGATCTGCGCGGACGAAGGGACGTTCACCGTCCAAACGCCGCCCCAGCCGTTCACGGTCAGCGAGCCAGTGCCGACGGAGGCAACCGTACCCCGCATGAGGACGCTGCCCGTCTGGCTGACCTGCAAAACCATCGGCTGCGGCGTGTTCGCCATCGCCGTCGCCGTGGTCTGGGCGCCCGCGACGAGAGCGGTCGCGAACACCGCCGCCGCAGCCGCCGCGCCGATACCGGCAATTATCTTATGCTTCATAATGTTGATTGGTTTGGTTTATTTTTCCGACCTTTTCCCCGATATGCAAAGTGATACGACCGGCGGAGCCGCCCTGTTACAAATAGATGATTTAGCGCCGTTCCACGATCCGATACCCGTCGAGGATGGCATCACAAATGAAATCCGCAAGCAAGCTTGCGTCATCTTTCGTTTTGGCTTTGTTCAGATAAGAAATATACAACCGGCGTTTTTCCTGAACGATCACCGGAGGCGGCAGGTTCACCCGAAGCGCCATTGCGTGCATGATCAATCTGCCAAGGCGGCCATTGCCGCCGGCGAACGGATGGACCTGCTCGAACCTGGCGTGGATCGCCGCGGTCTCATTTTCCGATAGCGTGCTGCCTTCGATGCGGTTTGAATGATAGGTGAGCGACAGATAAAATTAGTCGCGAATATCCGGGTTGTTTAAGATTTCTTTTAGAATGCGCGGGTGCTGCTTTTGTTTTTGGGCAATTAGTTCTTGTTTTGCGATAAGAACCGTTGCCGGAACCTGCTTCTCGCCGGAGTATTCTTTATAGAGCTCGTCGATCTTTGCGAGCGCGCCCGCGCGGGGCGTCGCTTTCTCGTTGATCCAGCGATTCAGAGCCGCGAAGGTTACCCCAATCCGTGCGGCCAATTCCGCTTAAAACTATATATAGTTTCTTATCGCGGGATCACTGTCCAGGTAGTACTATAGCCGCGCGGTTCCCGTTAGAAGCCGAAACGGCTGCCACCGGGGCAAACTGGAACGTGGACAGCATTTCATTGAAAGTATCGCTCCATCGCGGGTTATCGCGATAATCAAAAAGGATTTTATAGGTAAAGCCGCCATAGGGAAGGTACAGGGAAACCTCCTGTAAGGTCGCGTTTGAGCCGAGATCGACCGTTGTTCTAAATTCCGAACCGCTCACACCGTCAACTGCGACGGGCAGGCTCATAGGAATCGTCTCGCCGGCAAAGTCGCTGGTTATGGTCCGTTCCAGGGACGATGCGATGCGAAGGATAGTGATGTCCGCTTCGCCCGAAGGCAAGATGCCCCCGTGGTAATAGGCGCTTGCCGGAACAGAGCCGAACGAATCGTTCGGATCGCCCGTCCCGACCGAACTGTTAACATACCAATCGGCGGGGTATTGCAGCATGAAACCGTACCGATCATCGATAAAAGTCTTCCACGTCGTCGTAGATGCAGCCACTGTCGTAGCAGAAGTGTTTGTCGGTGGCGATTCGAGCACCACGGATCCTGGTTGATGCACGCCATAATACCAAATTACGCAAATGACCAAAATAACCACCGTTATCACGAGCAGTACGGGAATCGGCGCGAGGCCTCTTCTATTCATTACCTCCATTATACCAGACGAAAATCCGAATCCTGTCAGGGTGCCTAGCCGGGATCGAACCGGCGCCGAGAATGCCACAGATTCTAGTGCTGCCATTACACCATAGGCACCATCAATCTATCAAGAAAAAGAATAATCCTACTTTGGAAAAAGCACAAGGCGGCGGACCCGGTGCGCCACCATCGTCTGTTACAATTATAGGAACGTGGATATTCTTTCCTCCCAAGTCGCCGTGCTGGCTGGCCAGAACCCGTTCCTGGCGTACTTCATCATCTATCTCGCCATCATTTTCCTCGGCAACCTCGGCGCGTTCGCCGCGCTCTGGGTCGCGTTCCAGGGCGCCCTCGGCGCGTGGGGCGTTCCGCTCACGCTCATCGCCGGCTACTGCGCGAACCTTTCGGGCGACGCGCTGTGGTACGGCATGGGCCGCTGGCTCCGTTCGACCCGCCTCGGCAACTGGATCAAGCGCCGCGCGCCGCACCATGAAAAGATAGAGGCGCACATCACCCAGCGAGGCCGCCGCTGGATGCTCTTCGCCAAATTTGCCTACGGCTCGAACTTTCCCATCATTTTCACCATCGGCTGGACGCGCATGGACTTCCGCAGTTTCTTCCGCCGGGCCATGCTCGCCGCCGCCATCTGGCTGCCCGTCATCCTTGGCCTGTCCTATGGCCTCTACTCCGGCCTCGCCCCCCTCGCCGCCGCCATCAGCACCCTCAAGGACTTCGAGCTTCTCTTCCTCGCCGCCCTCGCGCTCTTCATCATCATCCAGTTCGCCCTGGCAAGGGCGTTTGGCAAGATCTTCGGGAGGAACAATGGGGAAAACGCTGAAATCCCCATGACTTGACAAACTGCTATTAAGTGCTACAATTTTAGCAGTTTTGGATGAGCTTTACAATTTCAAATCGAATTGGGGCAAAGTCCCCGGAAAGAGGATGTCATGTTTAAGACGATCGTGACGCACCGGCGTCCACATTTCGACGAGTTTGTGGCGATATGGCTGCTCGTCAAGTTCGGCGAATTTGTTTTCGGTGGAATCTCCCAGGCTCTCGTTGAGTTTTGGGAGGAAGACAGATTAGCCAAATCACCCAAAGAGTACGAACAAGAAGGCGTTATACTCGTCGGCATTGGGGGCGGACGCTTCGATGAACACGGTAAACAAAACGCTGAACGCAAAATGAACATGTGCGCCGCAACATTGGTGGCTAAAGAATTGGGGTTGGACGAGGACGATGCCTTAAAACCTCTCATCAACTTCGCCACGCGGCGAGACCTCAAGGCAGCGATATCCGATGGAGCCAGGTTTGAACTCCCGGAGATGGTCAAAACCATGTATCGGGTCAATACCGCGGAAATGAAAGTCTGGCAATGGACCTTCGATGCCATACAGGCAATCTATGATGATGCCACGGTATTTTACGAACGGGCATCACAGGACTTCGAAAAAGCGCGCGCATACAGTATTCAAAACTCCCGCGGGAAGGTTCCCGTCGTGGTAGGCACTTCCGACGTGGAAAATTTTTCGAAGTATGCCCGCTCGGCGCATGGTTCACGTGCAGGGATCGTCATTCAAATCAACACGACCGGGAACCTACAGATCCAAACGGCCAGCCGATATCGACTGGACATGTCGGATACGATACGGGCCCTGAGGGTGGAAGAGCTCAAGCTCAAACGATATCCTCCGCCCGACAACTGGCAAAGATTCTGGGACGAACTCGCCCGCGAAGAAAATATCCCAGGGTGCCCGGAATGGTATTACCATCATGAAGGGCAAATGATATTGAACGGAAGCCTCACGAAGGACGCACCGCCAACCAGCCTGCCAATCCAACAGATCGAAAAGCTGGTGCAGATCGGCATCGATCATCGGGCATTTGCCCCTTCCCGCCAAGAAGTTTGCAGGACGGGACGATGCACATCGAGCGATGATAACCGATGCCCATGGCATTCCTGGGGTTTGCCGCGTTGCAGAACCTTGCGCGGCGAGATCCCTGTACCCAATTCGATACGGCCAGCATGACCACGTAGCATCTTACAGGCGGACGCCAACCACGTCCGCCTGTTTCCTATTTTTGACCGCACGCGGAAAGATTTGTACAATATAATGTATTCACCATGTCCAACTTCACCAAAAACATCCTCTGGGCGGTCATCACGCTGATCGTCATCGCGCTCCTCTTCTCCCTCTTTGCCGGCACCGCCAAACCGCCGACCCCGCTCAGTCTGAACACGCTGGCGAACGACATCAACGCGGGCAGCATCCAGCAGATCAAGGTCAGCGGCGACGAGCTCGACATCACGATGAAGGACGGCTCGGCGGCCGTCTCGCAGAAAGAGGACGAGTCGTCGCTTTCCGATACGCTGAAGAACCTGGGCGTCACGGACCAGG
>DATKMM010000055.1:0-12144 GCA_035541855.1 Minisyncoccota bacterium
ATGGCCGTTCACGATCTCCAGGCTGAATCGCTTCGCTTTTTCGATCAGCTCCTGCATGATGTCGGGCGTGAAGATCTCGAGCGCCTCCACTTCATATCCTTTCGGGATGCTCAGCGAAAAATACTGGTTAAAATCGCCCTCCAGCTTCACGAGCTCCTTGCCGGAGCCGGACAGTTTCAGGGACAGCGACTCGCCGAACGTATGGCCCACGTTCTCGAGCAGCATGTCCGGCATCGCGGTGTCGAACTGCAGTTCGAAGATCGTATCATGATGGACCTGCCGCTGTTTGCCATAGCCGGTCGTATAGGCATAGGTAAAAAGCGAAATTGGGTCGTTTTGGAACTGCCCGCTCACCAGGTCCACCACCGACCGGTCATGGCCGATCTGGAACAGCGACCCGTCGAGGCCATCTGTCGCGCCGCGGGCGGCGTAGGTAAACCCGTTCGCCGCCGCGAACTGCTGCATGAACTCGTGCTGGACCTTATTGCGCGCGATGTTATAGGTGAAGAGCGGAAAGACCAACGGGACGAGATAATATCCCGCGTTGGCCGCTCCCTTATCCACGACAAGAACCACCTCGAAAACCGCCATGGCGACGAGCGTAGCAACGATGTACCACGGATGCCGCTGCAGAAAATGCGCCGTGCCCGCGCCGACATTCTCGATGGATTCGTCAACCGCAGGAAGCTGGCTTGGCGAAAATGAAGTATCCATTTGTTAGAATTATGACATGCCCAAACGAACGCGGATCTGGCTGCTCGCTGGCATCCTTATTATAGCAACCTTCCTCCGCTTCTACCATTTCACGACCACGCCGCCGGGCCTCTACCCGGACGAGGCGATGGATGGTAACAACGCCGCGGAGGTGGTGCAGACCGGCCATCCGCAGGTCTTCTACGTCGAGGACAACGGCCGCGAAGGGCTTTACGTCAACCTCGTCGCCGCAGTGCTCGAAGTATATCCGGTCTACGAACCATGGGTCATCCGCCTGCCGGCGGCCGTCGCCGGCGTGCTCACCGTCCTCGGACTTTATCTTCTCGTCGCCGAACTCTTCGGCTACGAGGTCGGCCTGCTGGCCGCATTCCTGCTCGCGACCAGTTTTTGGCACATTAACTTTTCACGTATCGGCTTCCGTGCCATTCTCGCGCCGCTCTTCCTCACCTGGGCGGCCTACCTCCTGGCCAAAGCATTCCGCTCCCGAAGAAGGGTGTCTGACACCCTTCTTCCGATTGCCGCCGGCGTTGTCTACGCCCTCGGTTTCTATACTTATATCGCCTACCGCGTGACGCCGCTGCTGCTTCTGCTTTTCATCCCGTTCTTCCGGAAAACGCCCCATTTCTGGAAGAAGGTCGCCGTCTTCGCGGTCGTAACCTTCCTCGTCGCCGCGCCGATCGGCTGGTACTTCGTCCAGCATCCCGCCGACTTCTTCGGCCGCACGTCGCAGATCTCGGTGACCAACTCGCCAACGCCGATCCAGGACCTCGCCGTGAACATCGCGAAAACCGCGGGCATGTTCAATTTCCATGGCGACGAAAACTGGCGGCAGAACGTGGCCGGCGCGCCGGAACTTTTCTGGCCGGTCGGCATCCTGTTCCTCCTCGGCATCGCGCTCTGCCTCTACCAGCTTTTGCCGTGGAAAAAAGATGAGCGGTTCCTGTTTTCGCTTTCGAATTTCGGCATCTGGTTCACCATCGCCTGGTTCCTGCTCGCCGGCCTGCCCGCCGTGATATCGGACGAAGGCATCCCGCACGCGCTCCGGTCCATCCTCATGCTTCCGCCCGCGCTCATCTTCGCCGCGATCGGCGGCGTCTGGTTCTACCGCGCCATGAAACGGACCAGCAAGACCTTCGCCCGCTCGATCGCCATCCTGTTCCTCGTGCTCGTCGCCGCGTTCGCCTACGTCGACTATTTCATCGTCTGGGCCATGAACCAAAACGTCCCCGGCGCGTTCAACGCGGACTACGTCACGATCGGCAACGAGATCAACGCGCTTCCGACCGGCCTGCCGAAATACGTCGTCGTCAACGCCGGCGGCGTCCCCGTCCGCGGACTGCCGACGCCCGTCGAAACCACCATGTTCATCACGGACACCTTCACCACTTCGACGCAGGTCGCGAAGAACATCCACTACCTCCTGCCGGACCAGGCAGGCAGCATCCCCGCCGGCACCCCCAGCAGCACCATTTTCTATATTAATTAAAATTTGATCCCCCGCCGACCGCTTTATATTTTTTTAATTACACCAAAAGTCGAATCACGACGACAAAAAGGAATAACCCCTGAGGGCATTAAACTTGAAGAATGACCGAGGGAGTTGTTCCTTTTTGTCGTCGTCCTATATCTTCACGATCTCCACTTCCGTATGCGGCTGGCGATGGCCCTTCTTCTTCTTGTAGCGCGTCTTCGAGTGGTATTTAAAAACGATCTTGGTCTTGTCCTTCACGGTGCCGAGGAGCCTGGCCTCGACCTTCGCGCCCGCGATGTGCGGCGCGCCGATCTCGACCTTCCCGCCGCGCGAGCGCAAAAGCACGGCGTCGAAAACCACCGAGTCGCCCTTCGCGTCGAGCTTTTCAACCTTCAGTTTTTGACCGGCGGAAACGCGGTACTGCTTGCCGCCCGTCCGGATGATGGCGAAATCGTCAGACATTGGCATTGATTATAGCCGCAAAGGCCATAAAAAGCAAGATGGCGAAAACCAGCGTCATGGCGGCCAGGAATTTCCCCGTGACCCGGTCCCGCGCGTCGAATTCCCGCGCGAGGAAGAAGTCCATCACGACCACCAGCGCGCCGAACGCGCCCATGAACACGACGGGGCCCAGGCCGCCGATAGCCGTGATACCCGCGATGTCGCTGAAATGGAGCACGAGCAGGCCGCGGATGCCGGCGAGCGCCGCGAGCGCCCACACCCATCCGCCAAGCACGAAAAGCAGGGCGACCGCGCATAAAGCCGTGACAACGCGATGGTTCATTCGCCCCGTAATATCTTTGCCGCTTCGTCGGGATCAACGACGTTGATGTCGACATTCGTCGAATACTCGAACCCGCCGAACACGGAGATGCTCGGCATGACCTCGATGTGCCAATGGTGATGGCGATACGGTTTCCCGTCCACCGGCGCGTCGTGCACGAAAAAGTTCAGGTCGGGATCGTTCGCGTACCGTTTCATCCGCCGAAGGACGGACTGCAGCACTTCCGCGATGCCGGCCAGGGCCGCCGGCTTCGTCTCTTCAAAATGCGAAAGATGCTGCTTCGGGAAAATGGAGACCTCGAACGGCCGCTTCGAAGCGAATGGCGCGAAGGCGATGGCGGATGCGTTCCCGGCGACGATCCGCCGCTTCACCCGCCGCTCCTCTTTTATAATGTCGCAGCGGACGCAGCGCCGGTGCCGGCTGAAATATTTCTCCGAACCGGCGAGCGAATGGACGATACGCGGCGGCACGAACGGCAGCGCCATGACCTGATAGTGCGGATGCCAGATCGAGGCGCCGACGCGGGCGCCATAGTTGAAGAACGTGGACGCATAGACCGTGCACGGGTCCTTGGCCGCCGCCCGGTGCCGGTCCTGGAACACGCCGAGAAGGCCGGCGGCGGTCTTCCGGTCGAGGTCCATGAAGCTCGCGCGGTGGTCGCGCGTGATCACGAGCTCGTGGTCGCCCGCGCCGGCCTCGGCGAGATACAACCCGCGGCGGAACGGCTCCGCGCACCCGTTGACATGGGTAAGCGCGGGATATTTATTGGGGACCACGATGATCTTCCAGCTATCGCCTTCCGGATAGCGCGCGATGGGCGGCTGGTTCTCCGACAGGCGCGGCTCTTCGAACGGGCACGTGCTTTTCGGCGCCGGTTTCCGCGGTTTCGCTTTTACCTCGAGCATCTGCGGACGCCTGAAGCGTCCTGGGGCGATGATGACCCAGTCGCCGGAAATAGGATCTTGGCGGAGTTCGGACATGGCTATTGGCTGGCGGCCAGCCTGTTCTCATAATACCAATTTAACACGTCCTTCGCTATCGGGACGGCGTTCAGGCTGCCCTGCTTCGAATTTTCGATGAGGATCAAAAGCGCGATCTGCGGATGGTCGCACGGCGCGTAGCCGACGAAGAGCGCGTTCTCCTGCGAATTGTCGTGCACCTGCGCCGAACCGGTCTTGGCGGCGACGCAAAACGGCAGATCGGCGAGCGAATGCGACGTTCCGCGCGGCGAGCTGACGCCCGCGAGCATGCCCTGCTGGACGTCCGCTATCTGCGGCAGCAACGAAGTCAGATCTTCATTAACCTGCGGGGTCGAACTGGCATTCAGGTACGGCCGCCAGATCGTCCCGCCGTTCGCGATCGCGCCGATATAGGAGAGCAGCTGGAGCGGCGTGAGCAGCAGGTCGCCCTGCCCGATCGAAACGTTATAGGTGTCGCCCAAGAGCCATGGCGTTCCGAAGTGCGCCTGCTTCCACGCCGGCGTCGGCAGGAATCCATCGCCCTCGTTCGGCATATCGATGCCGGTCGGCTTGCCAAGGCCGAAGGTCTGCCACCACTGGTAGAGCCGCGTGATGCCGAGCCCCTGGATGCCGTAGTCGCTCGGGTCGTTCAGCATCGGCGTCGAGGCCGGCGAACCGCCCCCGACGAGATAGAAATACACGTCGGACGACTGCGCCAGTGCCGCGGCGAGGTCCACGCGGCCCTGGTATTGCCAGTCGAGATATTTCGTCGGCGTCGACGAACTGTACGGGTTCGGCACCATGAGATAGCCGGGGGAATAGATCTCGCGCGTCGGGTCGATGACGCCTTCCTTGAGCGCCGCGACGGCATCGAGCGGCTTGATCGTCGAGCCGGGATTGTAGTTGCCGCTCACCGTGCGGTCGAACATCGGCTCGTCCGGCGAGGTTAATAAACTTTTAATGACCGCCGTGGAGCTCGGCCCCGGCTGCGAAAAGATGTTGTTGTCGTATCCCGGCAGGTTCACGAGCGCGAGCACCTGCCCGTTCCGCGGATCGATCGCGAGGCCGAGGCCGATCGTGCGGCCAAGCGAGGCCAGTCCGCCCGCGAGGCGGTTATACAGTTCGGCCTGCAATCCGCCGTCGACGGTAAGCGTGAGCGGCGTGCCGACCTGCGACTGCGACCGCTCCCCTTCGCCAAGCACCTGCCCGCGCGCATCCTTATATTGCACGTCGACGCCCGGTATGCCGCGCAGCGTGCTGTCGTAGAACGCTTCGATGCCGGCCTTGCCGACAAAATCGGCGGTCGTGAGCGACGGGTCCGCCCGAAGATCGGCCGCCGTAGGCCGCCCGGTGTAGCCGACCACCGAAGAAAAGACCGCCCCGTCCGGATAGTCGCGCTCGAAATCGTTCTGTATCCGGATGGTCGGGAGGTCAAGCGCCTGCAGGTTCACCAGCTCGACCGGCGTCAGGTTTTCCGCCAGCACGACCGGCGTCGAGAAATCGGCGGCCTTCGCCTGGCTGAGCATCGCGGCGAAAACGTCCGGCGCCAGGCCAAGCACGTTCTCCGCCGCCGCGACCGTGGAAGACTGCAAGGCCGGATCCCCGTCCGCGAACGCGCGCGCATCGAGGACGGCCGCGAACGCCGCCTTGTCCTCCGCGAGCACGTCGCCTTCCTTATCCAGGATCTCCCCGCGCGGCGCCGGCGTCCGGCTTTCGTCGGCAACATTGTCTGCCGCCCGCGCGGTATAGTAGGCGCCCGCCGAAAAGTTAAGATAGAGAACCTGTCCGGCAATCACGAGACAGACTGCCAGCACGCCAAGGCCGAGCGCGAGCAGCGGCCGGTTCCCGATGGGCACTTCGGCGACCTTGATGTCGCGGCTCCAGTCGTCGCTCAGCGAGTCCTCGAAGACCAGTTCGTCGTCGCCATGCCGTTTCATTGGCTATAGGATAGCACTTTTGGGGCGCAAAAAGAATTACGCCAAAAAGCTCTCGAGCTGCAGGCGCGGATTGAGGCTGAAGTTCGTCTCGCGGTCATAGAGCTGGAGCGCTTTGTGCCACAGCGCCGCGTTCTCTTTGCCGGCTCCGCGCCACGCGAGCACCACGACCATCGCATCCAGGAATTTCCGGAAATTGAAATCCTCCGGCTCGATGATCTTTTTGATGACATCCCGCCGCTCTGCCGCCGGCGTCTTCAGTAATTTTTCCGCAAGCCCGATCCGTTCCTTGAACGCCCCATCGTTCTCCAGCCGCCATGCCAGGCCCGGCTTGCCCATGGCCTTCTTTACGGTACCAGGTACCGTTCCGAAATATATTTTCGGCAGGCGGGACTGGATGGTCGGCAGGATGCCCGTGATGTCCGATGTGATCAAAATCAAAAGCGACGACGCGGGCGGCTCTTCGGTGATCTTCAGGAGCGCGTTCTGCGCTTCGGTGGTCAGAAGGTCGGCGTCGTCGATAATGAGCGTCCGGCGCGGGCTGGCGTTCGGCTTCCGCCATAGGAAATTTTTAATGTCACGCACGGCGTCGATGCCGATCGAGCCAGAACCCGGCCCGCTCGCCGGCGGCGCGAGGAGCATCAGGTCGCCCATCACGCCATCTTCTTCGAACTTCCCGTGCTCCAGGTAGTTCGCGAACAAAAGCGCCGCGAGCTTTTTCCCGACCATCGCCGGGCCGTAGAAAATATAGCCGTGCCCCAGCGCGCCCCGCTCGCGCAGACTTTTCAGATAAGCAATGACCTTCTCATGCCCGATCATGCTTATCGCTTATTGAGCAGCGTCCGCTTGTACGTGTCCAAATGGTTCAGGATCAACCCGGTGCCTTTCGCCACGCAGAAGAGCGGGTCCTCCGCGACGTAGGCCTGCACGCCCAAAAACCGCTCCAGGAATTCCGGCAGGTGGTGCAGCTGGACGCTGCCGCCGGACAGGATGATCCCTTTCTCCATGATGTCCGCCACGAGCTCCGGCGGGGTCACGTTGAAAACGTTCTGGATCGAGTGCGCGATCTCGATAAGCAGCGGGTTCAGCGCCTCCGCGATCTCGTTCGACGTGATCGTGATGTCCTTCGGCAGGCCCGTCACGAGGTCGCGCCCGCGCACCTGGTACTCCATTTTTTCCTTGGTCGGCAGGGCCGAACCGATCTCGATCTTCACCATCTCCGCCGTCTGCTCGCCGATCGCGAGCGCATATTTCTTCTTCACATAGTCCATGATCGCGTGGTCGAACTTGTTGCCCGCGATGCGGAGCGAGTTCCAGGAGACGATGTTGCCGAGCGCGATGACCGCCTGCTCGGACGTGCCGCCGCCGATGTTCACGATCATGTTGCCCGAACGCGCATTGATCGGGATGCCGGCGCCAAGCGCGGCAAGGATCGGCTCGCGGACGATGAACGCGCTCCCCGCTCCCGCTTCGCGCGCGGCGTTCATCACAGCGCGGCGCTCGGTCTGCGTGATGCCCGCCGGAACCGAGATGACGACATCGGGCTTCACGATATTGAACCAGCCGGTTGCCTTCGAGATGAAGTAGGTCAGCATCGCCTTCGTGATGTAGTAGTCTGCGATGACGCCGTCCTTCAGCGGACGGTACGCGACGATCTCATCCGGCGTGCGGCCGATCATTTCCTTCGCCTCCGACCCGACCGCGAGGACGGTGTTGTCCGGCCGCGTGAGCGCCACGATGGTCGGCTCATTAATGATGAACCCCTTGCCCGGCACGAAAACCACCGTGTTCGCCGTCCCGAGGTCGATGCCTATCTTCTTACCAAACATAGTGCCTCAATTGTAACGCAAAGGAATAGATTTCTC
The DNA here is from genome assembly GCA_035541855.1 of Minisyncoccota bacterium. GTDB lineage: Bacteria > Patescibacteriota > Minisyncoccia > UBA6257 > 2-01-FULL-56-20 > JAJXYP01. The sequence goes on from DATKMM010000055.1 coordinate 7,728, forward strand.
AACGCCCGCTCTGTCCTCCTGCCTCCTTAAACCTGTTCCGTCTCGGGCAGCAGCCTCGGCCGCCGCTCAACCTGCCGCCCTGCTTCGGAAAGCGGGCGCCCGGCAGGTTAGCGCGCGGCCAGCGGCTGCCGCCAGTTTCACTCGCCTCCACCGGGTTTTAAGGAGGCGGGATGACAGAGCGGGCTAGAGATCCTTAAGCAAAACCGGGATCGCTCTAAAATCTGATGTTTGCACTTCTACTCCGGGCAACGACGTCTTGGAATATAGTAAGAACTTCATTCCTGCGGCACGGGCAGCAATGAAATCGTTTTCTACATCGCCAATATAGATGATGAGTTTTGCTTCCGTTTCAATGCCCGTGCGGCAGACATGGACGCAAAATTCACTGAAGTCGTGCAACGAGTATCGAAACATGGTAAGCTGTCTTATAAGACGCTTACCGCATGAGCAAAAAGGGAAGGCCACGAAAAAAGTATCATAAGCCCGTCAATGCTACCTTTGACGAGGTGCTTGGAGCGTTTGCGAAGTCAAAATACGAAGATAAGAAAACGATAGAAAAAAAGCGGAAGAAACAATAGAAATGGGCAGGAAGGTTTCTAAGAAAAAACATCTCAAAGATGAGGCGGGGGTAATAAGTGGCTTAGTATTTGGTGTCTTCGGAGCATTGATTTGTTCGTTGTTATTCGCGGCGGGAGAAGCAAGAACATATGGACAACTTGTTGCTATCGCGGTTGGGCCAACCGTAGGCGGTACGGAGTGGTGGAAAAGTAAACCTTTTGAAGTACACCGCTTTGTGGTAATTGCAATGATCGTCACAACCGCCTTCACAATTACCTTGCATTATGCTATACGTTCTATTAAGCAAATACAGACATGGATAACATCAAAACTGCTTTAGTTTACTTGGCGATTGGCTTGGTTTTTGTTATCGGTGGAGCATGGGTTTCCAGCATAATTAATCAAACGGCAACTCCTACGCCGCCCAGTACTCTGCAACGATCCGTCGTGGAATGCCCTAATGATTCCCAATCATTTGCCGAAACGCAATCCAGTACGGATGTCGTCTTACTAAACGATGTCCAATCTTACGCAAAAGCTGGCGATGGTTTTCCTATTGCATATAACGTCGTTTTAAAACGAACAGCATTACAATCCCAAATTGCCTGCGGCTATTTACACTTTGTCGTAGATATTGGTGGAAAGCCACTTCACTCTTGGGAAGGTTTTTACATGGTACCCACAAATAGTGAACAATTCGGCGGACATCTTAATCTTGACCCTAACGCTGTTATAGCTAATACAGAAGTGAATGGTAAGACCGACGTTATATATCCTCTTAATGATATTGAATACAAGGCACCCGATGGTAGTACGGGAGTTGCTGATTGGGCTTCTCTCTTAAACGTTTCTGCTGATATAGGATTCACAATTGCATTGAATACTACAAACCCAGCGGGGCATATAGATTTAGTGGAAATTGCTTACAAATGCTGGAATCCTCAAACGGGAGCGCAGACTAATGATTGTGGTTTAGCAACGAGTAGTATTCAACAAATTTCAAACTAGGGTAGTAAGTATATAGTTCCCTTTAGAGCTTCTGGGATATGAAAAAGACGACAAGCGATTCAACGAGTTAGTGGAGGATTTGATGTATTTACAGCATCACTATAAAATTAAAGAGAAATGAGTAAGTTGTACGACATATCAGCAGGACAGCTCGGAACGATATGGATCTTTGGATTACTCGCCGAATGGTACGCTATTACTTACACTGGCGATAATTTTCAACCAACGCCTCTTTCACTTTTTCTATCATGGCTCATTCCGTTCGCTATAATCTTTTATAGCATCGGCTGGCACAACGCTCGAAAACATATAAAGTGAAAAGATTTTTTCTTGGCGTTGGAATGGGTTTTATCATTGGTCTAATTCTCTTCATCCTTTTGTTTTGGTTATCGGGCATCAACGCACCAAGTTGGATTCCTCTGATAGCATTTGCCATTATCGTCCTGGTTGCCGCTTACTTTGCTTTCGCAAAAAAAGAAATACGCTTTTGTGTTCGGGGTTATCATCGGCATTATCGTTTCATTTTTTGTCTATAAACGTCGCAATTGCTTTCCCAGGCCTGCTCGTAAAAATCTAATTAAAAAGCAATCTTTTGACATTTTCCCAAAAAGACTCATGGAGGAATTCGAACGAATTTTTATATAGCATTCGTCCCTCTACTCCGCCCGTCCTCTCTCCGGCCTCTGCGAACCTGTTCCGGCCCGGGCAGCAGCCTCGGCCGCTGCTCAACCTACCGCCCTGCTTCGGAAAGCGGGCGCCCGGACAGGTTAGCGCGCGGCCAGCGGATGCCGCCGGTCTCACTCGCCTCCACCGGGTTCGCGGAAGCCGGAGGGAGGACGGGCGGGGTCGGTCTCAGAACGCCTTGATCTCCTCCACGATCTTCGAAAGCTCCATCGAGTGCGAGGCCTTCACGAGCACGATGTCGCCTTGCTTCATGAGGTCCTGCACCGGTTTCCGCGCCTCGTCCGCCGTATCGAACGACAGGATAGTGCTCTTCTTCATGCCCGCCGCCCGCGCCGCCTCCGCGATGAACTTCGAGCGAGGCCCCACCGTCACGAGCACGTTCGCCGCCGCGGCCGCGAGCTTCCCCATCGCCTCGTGCGCCTCGATCGTGTACTTCCCGATCTCGAGCATGTCGCCGAGGACCGCGATCTTCCGCTTGGCCGGCAGATGCTGGAGCGCATCGAGCGCCGCGTGCATCGAAAGCGGGCTCGCATTGTACGAATCGTCGATGATGAACGTGTTCTTGATCCCCGGCAGGAGCTGCATGCGCGAACCGGCGGGCGAATAGTTCGCAAGCGCGTCGGAGATCGCGACCAGGTTCATGCCGAACACGATGCCGACCGAAGCGGCTGCGGCAGCCGCGTACGCATGCGACCGGCCGAAGACGCTGTGCAGGCGCACCGGCACGAACGCGCCCTTGTACTCCAGCTTGAACGAGATGCCGACCGGCCGCTCGCCGTCCATCCGGTTCTCGAGGCGCGAGATCTTCACCTCGGCGCCCTTCTCGAAACCGTAGGTCATCACGTGCGCCCGCGTCCGCGGCTCCAGGTTCATCACCGCCTCGTCGTCGTAGTTCAGGATCGCGAACCCCGCGGACGGCAGGTACTCGATGAGCCGCCCCTTTTCGCGCGCCACCTCGTCCGGGCCGGAATAGTATTCGACATGCACCGGGATGTCCCCCACTGCCGTCACGATGCTTATGTTCGGCCGGGCGATCTTTAACAAATATTTAATGTTGCCGGGACGGTCAGCGCCGTATTCCAGGACCAGGATCTCCGGATAGTTCGGGTCTTTGAACGCTATGCGCCATAGCGCGCCGAGGATCACTTTCAGCCAGAAGAAAAATTTCCGCACCCGGGCCGTACCCGGCGGCGTCGCGCGGCTCACGAGCGCCAATTCGCCCTCCGACCAGCCCCCGAGGATCGCGAGCGGCAGGCCGAGGTCGTTGTTCAGATTCCCCGCCGACGCCCGCACGCGCCGCCCCTTGTCGAGCACCGCCTTGATCGCGAGCTTGGTCGAGGTCTTGCCGACCGTCCCCGTCACGCCGATGATGCCCGGCCGATAGCGCCAGATGGTCAGCTGGGAAAGTTTCCGCAAAATGCCCCGCAAAGTTTTGACGAAAAAAGAGCTCATGGCGTTATGGCGTTTGGGTCGGCCGGTCAGGCGGGATGTTGTAATAGTTGATGATCCATTGCGAGAGCTGCTTGAACGCCGGCACGACGCTTTCCGCGGCGAGCGATGTCACCGGAAGCGCGTTCAGCCGGATGAACGCGATGAACTTCGGATCCGCCGTCGGGCCGAAACCGATGTAGGAATCGGTCAGCAGGTTCAGGTACCCGCCGCCTTTCGGGTTCGGGATATAGGCGCTGCCCGTCTTGCCGGCCAGCGAATAGCCGTCGATGTTCGCCACGCCCGCGAGGTCAACCGCATCCGTCATCATTTTCGTCACTTCCCCGGCGGTCGTCGTGCTCACCACGCGCCGGATCACCTGCGGTTGGTCAGCGGCGTCAATATACGGCCGCATCATCACTCCGCCGTTCGCGAGCGCCGCGACCGCCGTGACAAGCCCGATCGGCGTGACCGCCGCACCCTGGCCGTAGGCCGCCGTGTCCCAATCGACCTGCGGCGCCTGCGGCGTGAGCTGGCTCAGGTCGCCGGCGACCTCGCCCGGCAGGTCAATGCCAGTCTTCTCGTCGAGGCCGAACTTCTTCATATAGTTCAGAAACGTCGCATTGCCCGTCTGGTTCTCGACGAATATGGCGCCCGTGTTGATCGAGTGTTCGATGATCTCCGTCATGGTCGTCCCCGGACCGTAAGGCCCGTGCGTCGTGAGGTCGTAGTTCGTAAT
>DATKMM010000056.1:0-2871 GCA_035541855.1 Minisyncoccota bacterium
GGCTGGTTCTACCGCATCCCCGTTGCCATCCACGAATCGGATGCCATCCCCGGAAAGACGAATGCCGCTTCCGCGCGGTTCGCAAAAAGGATATTCGTGAGCTTCGCCGAGGCCGCGAAAAGATTTGCCGGGAAAAACGTCCAGGTGACGGGGAATCCGGTCCGCGCGGAGCTGCTCGAGAACCGGACGACGCCGGAGCTCGCCAAGGAATCGCTGGGCTTCAGTTCGTCCCATCCGCTGCTCGTCATCGTCGGCGGTTCGCAGGGTTCGCTCCGCATCAATAACTTCATCCTGGAGATACTCCCGCAGATCGTCGCGGAAACGCAGGTCCTGCACCAGACCGGTATCGCGAACTTCCTCGAGGCCCAGAAGCTTTCGCACGCGGCGCTCATCGATGCGCCCGCGACAGCGAACCGCTACCTGCCGGTGAACTACCTGACCGATAAGTATGCCACCGCCCTCACTGCAGCCGATGTCGTCCTGGCCCGCCCGGGCAGCAACGTTTTCGAGATCGCCGCATTTGGCAAGCCGGCGATCCTCATCCCCATCGCCGAATCCGCGAACGGCCACCAGCGCGCGAACGCATATGCTTTCGCCGGGACCGGCGCCGGGATCGTCATCGAGGAGGCCAACCTCCTGCCGGGCATCTTTCTCAGCCAGCTGAAAGACATCCTCGCCGACGGCGACCGTCGCGCCAGGATGGCCGCCGCCTCGGCGAAGTTCTTCGTACCCCACGCCGCGGAGACCATCGCGGAGGAATTGATAAAATTGGGTGCGTGAGGCGGCTCCGTGCAACCAAATTGACTGGGTGGGCGTATATGGTATCATAGAGCTATGATTGAATGGATCATTTTGGCGGTGGTTGTCCTTATTGTGCTGTGGCTGGTTTTGGCGTATAACGGCCTCGTCCAGACGCGCAACCGCGCCCAGGAGGCGTTTTCGGACATCGACGTCCAGCTGAAGCGCCGGTACGACCTGATCCCGAACCTCGTTTCGACGGTCCAGGGCTACGCTGCGCACGAGAAAACCGTGTTCGAGGACGTCACGAAGGCGCGCTCGCAGGCCATGCAGGCGACGGGTGCCGCCCGGGCGGATGCCGAGAACCAGCTCTCGCAGACGCTCAAATCGCTTTTCGCGGTCGCGGAGAACTATCCGCAGCTGAAGGCGAACGAGAACTTTCTTTCGCTTCAGAACGAGCTCACGGATACCGAGGACAAGATCCAGGCCGCGCGCCGGTTCTACAACGGCATGGTCCGCGATCTCAATACAAAAATCCAGGTCTTCCCGACGAACCTCTTCGCGAGCGCTTTCGGTTTCACTAAGATGGACTTTTTCGGCAACGACCTGACGGACGCGGAGAAGCAGCCGGTGAAGGTTCAGTTCTGACGATGGAGAAGCCATTCGCCTTAAAGACCGTCGCGATTTTATCCGTGGTGCTCGGGTTCGGAATCCTTGCGGAAGCGGTTCTAACGTTTATTGTTTTTTTTCTTCCGATCTTTGCGGACGCAGGGAATGTGGTAGGATATTATTTTGTGTTACTGATCGGTGGTATCGCTGAAATCCTGGTATCGGCGTGCCTGATTGGCGGAGGCGTCGGCCTTATGAAAACGCAGAATCTGGCCAGATATTCTGCGGGTATCGGTTGGGTTGGCGCCGCAGTGCTTGGGATCGTAATCTTTGCGGGTGCGGCCGAGCGGGTCGGCTATACCGGAGCTTCGCCGACAGGTTCCTTCCTCGCTATTTTTTCCATTATCATTGTCACGGTGGCGATATGTTATTATCTCTGGTTCGGGTCGACGGTCCGCGCGTTATTCGCCGGAAAATCCTAAAATGGCAAATAATGTTTATGATTACCAGGCTTCGAATGTGCGTCGGACATGGCTTATGTTCGTCGTGTTCTTCTTGGTTCTTGGTGCCATCGGTTATTCTATTTCGATGTACTATGGCGACCCGAGCTTTTTGATCTTTGCCATTATTTTTAGCGTAGTATATTCGTTGATCAGCTACTACGGCTCCGCGGGGATCGCGCTTTCCATGGCGCGCGCCCAGCAGATTGAAAAGTCCGACAACCCGGCGCTTTGGAACATCGTCGAAAATCTCTGCATCGCGGATGGCTTGCCGATGCCGAAGCTTTACATCACGCCGGAACTCCAGATAAATGCGTTTGCCACTGGGCGCGATCAGCAGCATGCCGCTGTGGCCGTCACGCAGGGCGCGCTCCAGCGGCTTAATAAAGACGAGCTCCAAGGCGTCATCGCGCACGAGCTCTCGCACGTGAAGAACCGCGACATCCTCGTTTCCACCGTCGCCGCAATCCTCGCCGGAATCATCGCGCTCATCGCGGATGTTTTCCTGCGGTCGCTTTTCTTCGGCGGGTTCGGTGGAGGCGGCGGGCGCGGGCGGAACAGCGGCGAGGCGGGTGAGGTCTTTTTCGTCGTCGCCATCCTCCTTTCCATCCTCGCGCCGATCGGCACGATGCTCATCCAGCTCGCCATCTCGCGCCGCCGCGAAGCGCTCGCCGACGCTTCCGGCGTCCTCCTGACGCGTTATCCGGAGGGCCTCATCTCCGCACTCCAGAAAATAGCCGTGGACGACACGCCCATGCGTACCGCGAAGGATTCCACGGCGCATATGTGGCTCGACAATCCCTTCAAAGGGAAGCAGGCGTCGTGGTGGCACAAGATGTTTATGACCCACCCGCCGATCGAAGAACGCATAGCGGCGCTTCAAAAAATGGAGGGCGGCGCATGATCCTTCTATTTGTTTACTTGCGCGAATAAGCAAATAGTTTTAACGGGAATTTAATGAAATGAAATACCGATTTTCAAAGACAGTGGTGGTGGCGCTCGGAGGATCTATTGTGCATCCGAA
>DATKMM010000057.1:0-20008 GCA_035541855.1 Minisyncoccota bacterium
CGCCGTCCTTGCTCAGACTGAGATAGAACGAGCTTACGATGACCGCGACCGCCAGGCCGAATCCGCCGAGCGCGTTCGAAAAAAGATCGAGCGGCGAACCGCCGTTCAGAAACTGGCTCGAGAGGGCGGATATCGTGCCCGATGCCGAGGCCGATTTAAGGTTCAGCAGGAAGCCCAGCCCGCCGAGCGCGCCCTTATTGCCGGAAAAAACCGTGCTCAGCTCGACGATGACGACCGGCACCAGCGTGTAAAGGACGAAAATAAAGAGGATGACCGCCGCGAGAAAAATGAGGATGACGCTGATGCCCCGCGGCAGGCCGATGCGCGCCAGGGCATCCACGATCCCTTCCAGCCCGGACGAGATGATGATCGCCAAGAACAGGCCCAGAATGATCTGTCGTCCCTGGTAAAAGATAGCGACGAGAACGACGAACAGGAGTATCCGCCACAGGGTTTCCCACGTAATGTCGATGTTCCGGCGTTCCATGCTGGGTTAGAGATTAGAGATTGGAGATTAGAGATTGGAGATCGGAGGGTGGAGGGTGAGGATCTTTTCGAACATTTCGGCGTTCCGGTACGGGCCGATGACCGCAAGGTTCAGCCGCCGGTCGGCAAAGACCGCCCGGGCGACGTTCCGGACCTCCGCCGCGCTTATCCTCCTTATCGTATCAACTAATTTCTCCGGTGGCAAAAGCTTTTTCGCGAGGATCTCCTGGCTGCCGTAATAGCTCGCCAGGGCATCGGAGGTTTCGAGGCCGAGGACGATGCCGCCGACCATGTGGTCCTTCATCCGCTGGAGCTCCGCGCCCGGCACCAGCTCGTCGCGCAGGCGGCGGCACTCCGCAAGGATGGCCTTGATGACCACGTCGATCTTCCCGTGGTCGACGCCGGCGGAGATCGCGAGCGTTCCATGGTCAAGCGAAAGGTCGGCGTCGGCGTCGATGTAATACGCCGCCCCAAGCTCCTCGCGCACGCGCCTGAAGAGGCGCGAGCTCATGCCGCCGCCGAGGACGTCGGCGAGGACATGGAGCGCGTGCCGCCGCCGGTCGAAGAGGTCGAACGCGCGGAACCCGAGCACGAGATGGCTCTGGCCGGATTCCTTGAACTTCACCCTGGCCTGCGGCGCGCTCTGCTGTTCTTTCGTCTTCGGTTTCGCACCCGCCTTCCGCCGCGCGAGACCGCCAAAATATTCCCTGATCGCCGCGAGCGTCCTCTTTTCGTCGAACTTTCCGGCGACGATCACGACCGTGCCCGGCGCCACGTACCGCGCGTTCCGATATTCCAAAAAATCATCCTTCGCCAGTTTGCGGATGACCTCCTTCTCGCCGCTCACGTCCCACCCCGCTGGCTGGTCGCCGTAGAGCAGCGAGTTGAAAATCTCATGAACCCGGCTCGCGGGCGTATCCTCGTACATGTTGATCTCCTCGACGATGACGCCGCGCTCTTTTTCTATTTCGTCCGGATCGAAGATCGGGTTCAGGTACAGGTCCGAGACGAGCTCAAGGATCTTCGGCAGCTTGCGCGCTTCCGCTTTGGCCCAGTAACCGGTGTATTCCTGGCCGGTGAACGCGTTCGTCTGCGCCCCGAGCGACGCGAACTCCTCGGCGATCATGCCGGCCTTCGGACGCCTGGCCGTCCCCTTGAACATCAGGTGCTCAAGGAAGTGCGACACGCCGTTCACGGGCTTGGTCTCGTACTCCGAACCGGCCTCGACGAGGATGATGACGCTCGCGGCAAGGCTTGACGGCTGGGGCACGAACACGACGCGTAGACCGTTCGGCAGGGTGAGTTTTTTAGGAGGTTTCATGCTCTATACAACGCATTATAGCCCATATTGTTCCGCATTTCCAAAACAAAAACCGCTTCCCGGCCTCACACCGGAAAACGGCCTTTGTTTTAGATAGCTTTTGGCTACCTGTTAATGATAGCACACCGGAGCGGACGGCAATGTGTATAACTATCGCACTTTCGTGAGCGGACAGAGGTCGTGTTGGTGTGGTCGCGCGGGGCAGTATTTGCGGCCGTATTCGATGATCTCGTAGGTGGCGCGGAACCAGTCCTTGCGCGGGATGATGCGCATGAGGTCCTGCTCGATCTTTTCCGGCGTCTTTTCCCGGCTCAGGCCGAGCACGCGCGAGAGGCGCATGACGTGCGTGTCGACGGCGATCCCCTCCACCACGCCGTAGGCGTTGCCGAGGATGACGTTCGCGGACTTCCTGCCGACGCCGGGCACCTTCACCATCTCCGCCATCGTTTTCGGCAGCCTGCCATTATACTTTTCTTTAATATATTTCGCGGCGGCCAGAATGTTTTTCGTTTTCGCGCGATAGAATCCGCACGCATGGATGTCTTTTTCGAACGCATGGACGCCGCGCGCGGTCGCGCCGGCGCGGACGTAGTCGTCGAGCTTCCGGTATTTCCTGAAAAGCGCGGGCGTCACCTCGTTCACTTTTTTGTCGGTGCATTGCGCCGAGAGCTGGACCGCGACGAGCAGTTCCCAGGGATTGCCGAACGTGAGCGCGATGCGCGCATCGGGAAAAAGTTTTCCAAGGACGCGCGCCATCTTGCGCCAGCGGGCCTTTGCCTGCGGGAGATCTTTCCCGGATATCATGGCTTCCATTATAATGGAAAAGCAATACCATGGCGACCATGCTCACCCGGAAGTTCTTCGACCGGCCGACGCTCGCGGTCGCGCGCGACCTCCCCGGAAAATATCTGGTGCGCGAATATCGCGGCCGGCGCATCGCCGTCATGGTCACGGAGGTCGAGGCCTACGACGGCCCCCGCGATCTCGCCTCGCACGCGAGCCGGGGACGCACGCCGCGCACCACGGTCATGTTCGGGCCCGCCGGCTATTTTTATATTTATTTCACCTATGGCATGCACTGGCTCGTGAACGTCGTGACCGGCCCGCAAGACTATCCCGCCGCGGTTCTCATCCGTGCCGGGGCCTATCGCGATCCGAAGACCAGGCGGGAGGTTTTCATAAACGGCCCGGCGCGGCTTACCAGGTTTTTAAAGATCGACGGCGCGCTGAACGGCGAACCCGCGGCGCGGGCGGGCGGCCTCTGGTTCGAGGATCACGGCGTGAAGGTCGCCCGCAAAGACATTAAAATCGCCAAGCGGGTCGGCGTTGACTACGCCGGGCCGGTCTGGAGCGAAAAGAAATATAACTTCAAGATCACCGGAAAGCTACCGGAACGCTGAGCGAACCCGCGTTCCGCGGCAGGCCGGAAGGATTGTCTTTCGAAAAAACGATCGTGCCGGTCGCGGTGCCCGGCGTGGTAAAGGAAATGCTGGCGGCGAACGGGACCGTCGCGGTGGACATCCAATCCCCCAGCGATTGGGCGGTGCCGGAACCGATCACCTTCCCCGTCCCGTCGAGCACCTGGATCGGGAAGGTCCCTTCAAAATACCATCCTCCGCCCGTCACGGCGCCCTCGATCGCCACTGGCGAAGCAACGACCGCGCCCGGCTGGGGCATGACCACCTGCAGCGTGCCGTCAGCCGAAGTCGTGGAAGTAGCGGCTGCGGCGGGACCCGGCGCGGGCGGCACCGTCGGTCCCTTCGCCGCCGGGACGAACAGCAAAACGCCAAGCAGGATGACGATAACAACCCCCATGCCGATCGCCAGCGTTTTCACGCTCTTCATGCCTACAGTATAGCACCCTCGGCACGGAGCAAAGCCAGTTTCTTTTCCGGCCCGCCGCCGTTATAGCCGCCCACCTTGCCGTCGGACCGGATGACGCGGTGGCACGGCACTTTCGGATCGTGATTGCGCATCATAAGGTTCCCCACCGCCCGCGCCGCGCCCGGATTCCCCGCCCGCCACGCCACCTCCCGGTACGACATCGTCTTCCCTCGCGGGATCTTCGCCACTACCTGTAAAACTTTTTCTTTAAAGGTCGGTTTCATCATCGGATACTACTAATGATATACTATTTCTATGGATTTCATCCACACGAACTATCCGGTCGAGAACGAATATCCGAAACTGGTGCGCGACCGGATCCCGGAGATAATCAAAAAGAACGAAGGCGTCGAAGCCAAGACCAGAATACTCGATAACGATGCCGAATTCTTGGATGCACTGCTGCAAAAGATGGTGGAGGAGTCGGTTGAACTTAAAAATTCGGTAAAAAATGGGAATCTCGAAGAAGAACTGGCGGATGTTTTTGAGATCATCTCCGCGATCCTGGCCTTACAACATAAAACCAACGACGAGATCATTGCTATCCAAAATGAAAAGAGGATAAAACGCGGCGGATTCGAAAAAAGGATCTTAATGCTTGCCCCGGCGAAGCGTCCACCAGCCAGCGGTTAAGGGATCCCCGCGACCTCGCATTCGAGCATCGTTTCACCTTCGCCGCCAAAAAGGAATCTGCCTTTTATTTTTTTTCCGGCGAGCACCAAGGGAAGCCAATACGGATCGTCAATCCACATCTTCTCGAACGGAAGCTCGCTGATCGCATACCATCGCGGCCTCATTTCTTCCGATTCGGATGGCGCTCCGCGCCATCGGCGGACCACGAAAATATTGGAATCCTGCGCCCATTCGGGATGCTCCCGGAAGCGGAACTCGAGCACGCCGGCACTTTCAAGTTCCCGGGCATCGACGCCAATCTCTTCTTTGATCTCCCGAATAGCGGAAGCAGGCACGTCCTCGCCCTCGCCGACCTTCCCGCCTACGCCGTTCCATTTTCCCATCCCGAATCCCCGCTTCTTCATTGCGAGCAAAACCTTATCACCCTTCCGGAGAAAGCATAAGGTTGTTTGCTTCATACTAACCGTTATTCATCCACGCCGTAACGCTTGTATTGATGGATCTTCGCGTTCTTGCCAAACCAATGTTCGATCTCATGCTGGGCTTCCTCCGGTGTTTCCGACGCATGGAGAATGTTCGCCACAGCGCGCTTTTCGGTGTTTGCGAGAAGCGGTGAATCGATCGAGAAGTCGCCGCGGATGGTTCCCACTTCTGCCTTGTAAGGCAGGGTCGGCCCTGCGATCTTGCGTACAACGTCCACCGCGTGGATGCCCTGCACGATCATCCGCACCAAGGGCGCCGAGACCATATAATCCACCAGCCATTCACGCACCATCTTCCCGATCTCGAACTCGTCATCGGTGCCCAGCTTGTCCTTCGGGTCAACATCGTACGCCCGATAGGTCGTGATGGATTTCTGGCCAAGGCGGCGGATCCATGCTTCCTCCTTCGGATAATGGTCGCTGATCTGCTGCCGGGTCGGCATGAACATTTCAAGCGCCACGATCTTCAGGTCGCGCTGCTCGAAACGCCGGATCACCTCGCCCGTCAGGCCCTTCCGGACGCCATCCGGCTTGATCATGACAAACGTTTGTTCTTCTTTGGGATGCTGCATATGATTTATGAAATTTTAATTATTTTTTAATTCTCTTTATTTCTAATCCTAGTTCATCCAGCTGCTTCCTGTCCACTGCCGCCGGCGAGCCCATCATCGGGTCGCGCCCGTCGCCCGTCTTCGGGAACGCGATGACCTCGCGGATGTTCGGCTCCCCCGCCATGAGCATCACGAACCGGTCGAGACCCCACGCGATGCCGCCGTGCGGCGGGGCGCCGTTCCGGAGCGCCTCGAGCATGTGGCCGAAGTTCGTCCGGATCCTCTCTTTTTCGAAACCCATGATCTCGAAAACCGCTTCCAATGCGGGCGCCTGATGGTTCCGGATGCTCCCGCCGCCGATCTCGAAACCGTTCAACACGACGTCGTACTGGGTCGTCAGGATCCCGGGAATATCCTTTTTGGCCAGCAGGTCGCCCATGAACTCCGGCTTCGGCGCCGAGAACGGATTATGCGTGAACGTCCAGCCGGAAGGAGAATCTTTGGCCTTCTCGAAGAACGGGAAATCCACCACCCAGCAGAACGCCAGCAGGTCCGGGTCGTTCTTGTCCCTGCGGACGTCCGGCCGGTCGGTGCCGTACTTTTCCATCGCGTCCTTATAGGAAATGTGCGGGAACGGGACCTCCTGGATCTTCTTCTCCGGCGCGACGGCCTTCACGAGCGCGATGAGCAGCTCCTCGTTCAGCCGCATGACGTCCTCCTGTTTGACGAAGCTCATCTCCTCGTCGAGCTGCGTGAACTCCGGCTGGCGGTCGCCGCGCGTGTCCTCGTCCCGGAAGCACCGCGCGATCTGGAAATATTTCTCGATGCCGCCGACCATCAGCAGCTGCTTGTACTGCTGCGGCGACTGCGGCAGGGCATAGAAATCCCCCGGCTGGATGCGCGACGGCACGAGATAATCGCGGGCGCCTTCGGGCGTCGACCTCGTGAGGTTCGGCGTTTCGATCTCCAGGAACCCGCGCTCGTTCATGAAATCGCGGATGAACTTGATGATCCGGTGCCGCAGGACAAGGTTGTTCTTCAAACGCTCGCGGCGGAGGTCCAGGTACCGATATCTCAGGCGGGTCTCCTCGTTGATCTCGTAGCCGGCATCGTCGACCGGAAATGGCGCCGGTTCCGCGACGTTCAGAATCTCCAACGCGGTCGCGGCCACCTCGTAATGGCCCGTCGGCAGCTTTTCGTTGACCAGCTTTTCCGGCCGCTTCTGAACCTTCCCCGTCACTTTGACCACGTATTCCAGACGCAGCTCGCCGGCCTGCGCGATGTCCGGCCCGAACACGGCCTGCGCGAGGCCGCTCCGGTCGCGGAGATCGATAAACACCAGTTTGCCATGGTCGCGGCGGGCATGCACCCAGCCGTACAGCTCAACCTCCTCGCCTTCCTTATGCACAATGTTCGCAATGTGGGTTCTTTCCATTGGATCACTAAGATTAAATTTTAATAAAAACCGCCCTTACCAAATCATCATCGACGGATGATACCTTGGTAAGGGCGACGGTTGATCGCGGTGCCACCTTACTTCGTCCGGCGCCCCGCGGCGCGCAGACCTCATTGAAGCTGTCCCGGGCTTCTCCCGCCTCGGCTCGGCCCTTGTCGGGAGCGTCTTTGCCTCGGCCATGTTTATTTTACCGCCATATAACCATAGCAGGTCCCGCGGAAAATGCAATCTGCTATCATTAAGGTATGCTCACCTTCCAGGACATGCTCGCACGGCTCCTCGTGGCGCTCGCGCTTGGCGCGGTCCTTGGCGTCGAGCGGGAGCTGGTCAAAAAGGAAGCGGGCGTGCGGACGGAGATGCTCGTCGCCGGTGGCGCGGCGCTTTTCACGATGGTCGGGCTCATCCTGCCTTACATCGTCTCTGGGCCGACCAATAACCTGGCGGATGTCATCGCGCGGAACAGCGGGTTCCTCGCCGTCATCGCGAACGTGGTCGTCGGCATCGGGTTCCTCGGAGCCGGGCTCATCATCAAGCAGAACGACCGACCCTCCGGGGTCACCACCGCCGCGCTCGTCTGGGCCACCGCCGCCATCGGCGTCCTGGTCGGCATCGGGCTTCTCCAGTTCGCCGCCGCCTCGGCGCTCATCATCGCCCTGCTGCTTTTTTTCCTCCGCAAGCTCAACGTTTCGGAGCGCCTGGAGCGCGAGATGGAAAAATAACCGGCAGGCATCCTCCGCTACGGCGTACTGCTGGCGGTCTGCGGGACGAGGATGACCATGGTCTCGCCCGGGTTTTTGTAATTGAACTGCTCGCGCAGTTCCTTCTCGAGGTTGGCCGGGTCGGAAAGGTACTGCATCTCTTCTTCTAGATTGGCCTCCTGGGTTTTCGCCGTCGCGAGGCGGGACTGGACATCGCCCAGGTTCTGCTGCAGCGC
Source organism: Minisyncoccota bacterium (assembly GCA_035541855.1). Taxonomy (GTDB): domain Bacteria; phylum Patescibacteriota; class Minisyncoccia; order UBA6257; family 2-01-FULL-56-20; genus JAJXYP01. Next base: position 7,748 of record DATKMM010000057.1, read on the forward strand.
CCGCTGTTCCTCAAGAAATCCGACGACGCGGACGCCGACGAAGATGACGACGAGCGAGAGGACGATGATGAACGCGATCTTCATAGTTCTATTCTACCTCTTATTTCCTCGTGATGTCCGCCCCGAGGTCCCGGAGGCGTTCGTCGATCCGCTCATAACCGCGGTCGATCTCGAGGACGCCATCCACTTCGGAGACGCCCTTCGCGACGAGCGCGGCGATGATGTCCACCATGCCGGAACGCAGGTCGCGGACGGCGAGGTTCCTGCTTGTAAGCTCGGTCGGGCCGGTAATGGCAGCGGTATGGTAAAAACCCCTCCCGGCAAAGCGGCAGGCGTTCCCCTCGGGGCAATCGGTCGAAACGCGGACCTTCGCCCCCATCTCGTTCAGGTCGTGCGCATAAGCGAAACGGTCCTCATAGATCGTTTCATGGACCTGCGACTCCCCCTCCGCCTGGGTGAGCAGGACGCAAAGCGGCTGCTGCCAGTCGGTCATGAACCCGGGATGGACGTCGGTCGTCACGGAAAGCGCGCGGAGCGGACTTTTCCGCGAGAACGCGATGCCGTCGTCCGTCACCTCGTACTCCCCGCCCAGCCGGCGGACGGTGTTCAAGAAGGTTATGAGATGTTCCTGCACGGCGCCTTTCACGAGTATCCTCCCGTCCGTCGCGATCGCGAGACACGCGAACGAGACCGCCTCGTTGCGGTCTGGAATGATGCGATGCGACACGCCGCGCAGCTTCTCCACGCCCTCGATCGTGATCGTCCGGGGCGGGCGAAGCTCGATGATCGCGCCCATCTTCTGCAGCATCAGGATGGAATCCAGAAGCTCAGGTTCAAGGGCGGCGTTTTTGATAACCGTCCTCCCATGCGCGAGCACCGCGGCGAAAACCGCGTTCTCGGTCGCGCCGACGCTCGGGAACCGCAGTTCGATCTCCGCGCCGCGCAAACCGCCCTTCGCCCAGGCCCGGTAGCTCGTCTTCGTGATCTCAAGCTGCGCCCCGAGCTTCGCAAGCGCCTCCAGGTGGATGTCCACCGGCCGCGCGCCGATCCTGTCGCCGCCGACGACCGGCACTTCCGCCTCGCCCGCGCGCGCGAGGAGCGGCCCGAGCGCCAGGATGGGGATGCGATTGCTCCGGGTGAGCTCCGTCACGCGGCTGTTCCGTATCGCCGGGGTTCGCACCTTCGCGGTCGAACCGGCGATCGCGATGTCCGTCCCGATGGTCTCCAGAAACTCCCGGATAATGTCCACCTCGCCGATCGCGGGCACGTTCTCCAGGATGCACGGCTCGTCGGTCAAAAGCGATGCCACCATCATTTTCGAAACCGCATTTTTCGCCCCGGCAAGCGCGATCTCCCCGTACAGCGGCTTTCCGCCATGGATGATGAATTTCATGATAGCGCGAAAATGATTACTTCGCCCGCGAGGATCCCCGCACCGACATCGAGCAGGAGGTCCGGCCGGCCGGCCGCGAAAGCCGCCGGCGCGGCAACCAGGTAAAACGCGGAAAATCCGGCCACGATGGCGATGAGTCCCGCCATCCACGGCTCAAGCGCGAACACCTTCCGGAATGCGTATGCCGCGAGCGGGATAAGCGCGAATGCGATGAGCGCCGGACTCGCTGCCGGTTCCCAGTTCAGGACAAATACCGCGAGAAGATCACAAAAAAACAGTTCCCAGAATCCGAATGTCATCGCAAGCGCGATGAGCGTTGCGAGCGTGAAGTTGACGTGGACGCCGGCCGAGCCGGCCAGCAACTGCGCAAAAAGCGAGAGGATGAGGATGGCGAGGCCGGCGAAGAAGCGAAGCATGGTCCCGGATCTATTCGCGGATTATCAGCACGGCCTGGGCGTCATTGATGCTGTAGGCGAATTCGAGCGACGCCTCCTGGAACAGGTTGTCCGCGGAAGTGCCGGTCGCGTTCACATCGGCAACCGGCAGGCCGTAGGGCATCCCCGGCGCGGCGGCGTACACGATGTCGCCAGCCGCCACCGGCGCGCCCTTCGCGATCGAGCCGATCTTCGGATACGCGCCGCCGACCAGCAATCCGTCGATACCGTCCGGGCCGATGCGGACGGGCAGCTTGAACGCCGGATCGAAGACCGTCTGGACGGTCGCCGCGTCCGGAAAGACCTGCTGGACGGTTCCGATGAAGATCCCTTGGAACGTTACCGCGCTGCCCGTCGCGACGCCCTCGCCGGACCCGGCATCCACCGTCAACCCGTTTTTGAACCCGAAGGGATAGCTCGAATATACCATGGCCGGAACGGAGCTACCCGGGTCCTGCGGTACTTGCGCCTTGACGGCCAGCAGTTCCGCGAGCTGCGCTTGGAGCGCCTGGTTCTCGGCCGGGAGCGACGGATCATCAGCCGAAATCACGTCGCGCGCCGCGAGCCAATTCCGGAACCGTCCCCCGTAGGATGGTTCGAAAAAGACCAAAACGGCAAGCGCCGCCGTGCACAGCACCAGGATCCAGCTGTATTTCTTCGGTGAGCTCATATCTCTTAGCTCCACGCTCTTAGCTCTATAAATTGATCGCCAGCGGCTTCAGCGGGTTGTCCAGAAGTTCGCGATGCGCCTCGAAATCGTCCACCATCTGGCCAAGGCCGCGGGCGACGCAGGTCAGCGGATCGTCCGCCACATTCACCGTCACGCCCGTCTCCTTTTCGATCAGCTGGTCGAGGCCGCGCAGGAGCGCGCCGCCGCCGCAAAGCACGATGCCGTTCTTCAGCACGTCGCCCGTCAGTTCCGGCGGCGTTTCCTCGATCACCTCGCGGACCGCATCCACGATCGAGCGCAGGGATTTCCCGAGCGCCGCGCGGACGTGCGTGTTCTTCATCCCGATCTCGCGCGGCAGGCCGCTCGCCATGTCGCGCCCGCGGACCGGCACTTCGATCCGCTCGTCAAGCGGGATGGCCGACCCAACCGAGATCTTGGCGAACTCGGCCGACGGCTCGCCGATCGCGAGATGGAACTCCTCGTGCGCGAACCGGATGATATCTTCATTAAACCTGTCGCCCGCCGCCTTCAGCGTCCGCGAAACGACCGTGCCGCCCATCGAGATGACCGCGATGTCCGTCGTGCCGCCGCCGATGTCCACGATCAGGCTCGCTTCCGGCAGGGTGATCGGCATGCCGGCGCCGAGCGCCGCCGCCGTGGGCGATTCCACGAGATACACCTTCGCGCAGCCGGCGTTCAGCGCCGCATCCTCCACCGATTTCCGCTCCACTTCGGTCAGGTTGTTCGGGATGGCGAGCAGGGCGCGCCGATACGACGTCATGGCGCTTGCCTTCGGACGGAGCAGGAGGTGCCGCAGCATCTCCTCCGTCATCTCGAAATCGGAGATGACGCCGTTCACGAGCGGGCGCACCACGTTGATGTGCGACGGCGTCCGGCCGAGCATCTTCTTCGCTTCGTCGCCCACCGCGATGATGTGGTTCGTTTTCGTATTGATCGCCGCGACCGACGGCTCGTTCACCACGATACCCTTGCCCTTCAGATAGATGATCGAGTTTGCCGTGCCGAGGTCGATGCCGATGTCTTTGAAAATATTATCGAATAATGCCATGGATATCTTGGGGATCGACGATCTTTGGTTCTTTCTCCGTCCGCCGCTTCACCTCCACCCGGTCTTCCAGCTTGGGACTCACGACGATCCGCCATGGGATGCCGAGCAGGTCGGCCTCCGCGAACTTCTGCCCCGCGGAAACGTCCCTGTCGTCATAGAGTACTTCAATTTTTTCGCGTTGTAAATGTTCATAGACCTTCGATCCGTCCGCGCCGGCTAGCTCAAGCAGATGCGCGCGGAACGGCGCCACCGATTCCGGCCAGACGATGCCCGCCGGATCATTGAACTTCTCGACGATCACCCCCATCAGGCGCGAAATGCCGATGCCGTAACAACCCATGACCGGATGCTGGCGCTCACCCTTCGCGTTCGTGAACGTCAGCTCGAAATCCTCTGCGAACTTTTTCCCAAGATCGAACACGTTACCGACCTCGGATGCGCGCGCCTTGGCCAACCTTCCCTTTCCGCATCGCGTACATGCCTCTCCCTCCTTTTCTTTCGCGATCTCGACATTCACGCAGAACTCGCAGGCGTCGCAATACAGAATATCGTCCTCGCCGGCATCCGTGAGCACCATGAACTCATAGGAGATCTTCTTCGTGAATGCCCCGCCAGACGCCTCGGTGGCCTTGGCGACGAGTCCCAACCGCTCGTAGACCCGGAAGTACGCCTGCTTCATGACCCCGTAAAACCGGTCGAAATCGGCCTGGTCTTCATGAAAACTGTACATATCCTTCATTAAAAACTCGATGCCGCGCAAAAGGCCTGACTTCGCGCGCAATTCATCACGGAACTTCCAGTTGATCTGGTACACCGCCTTCGGGAGGTCGCGATAAGTGCTGATATATTTCCCAATGAGCGGCGTGACAACCTCTTCCTCGCTCTGGCCAAGCGCGTATTCTTTTTCCGTACGGCTCTTCAGTTTAAAAAGCACATCAACGTTCTCCCAGCCACCCGTCGTTGTCCAGTTCGCCTTCGGATGCAGCATCGGCATCAGGATCTCCTGGCCGCCGACCGCATCCATCTCCTCGCGGACGATGTTCTCTATCTTCCGCAACACGCGCAAACCAAGCGGCAAGTAAGTGTAAGCGCCCGCCATCAGTTTTGAAACGAACCCGGCACGGACCAAAAGCTGGGCGTTTACCGTCGCCTCGTCCTTCGGCGCCGTCCGCTCGACCTTCGTAAAAAGCTGCGATTGCCGCATATACGGCAATTCTATCCCAAAATGATGCCGCCGCCAAGCATTTCGCCCGCTTTCGAATACCACACCGCCGATTGGCCCGGAGCAACGAACTTCTGCGGCTCATCAAAAATCAGCGTCCAGCCGTTGTTGCGGCGTTCACCCGATGACCTCAAAACCGCCTTCGCGAGCGGCTGGCGATAACGGACCCGGGCGAAGACGGGCATAGAAGCATCCGCCGACGGCGCATTGCCGCCGATAAAGTTTGCGTTCGTAAGTTCGATCTCTTTCCGATAGAGCGCTTCGTTATCGCTGCCTTCGGCAACCACGACCGTATTCGTCGCGGCGTCCTTCGCGGCGACATAAAGCGGCTCGCGGTCAGCGCGCCCGCCGGTTTTCGGAAAATCAAAATCCGCGTTGATGTGCCGCTGGCCGATCGTATAAAATTCCGCGCCGAAATGCTCGCCGATCTTTTCGCCGAAGGTCGTGAGAAGCGCCCCTCGCTTTTCCGGGATATATTCCTTCAAAAACTCATCCATGGAAACCTTGCCCAGAAAACAGATCCCCTGCGAATCCTTCTTCTCCGCCGTCGGGAGGCCGGCCCGCCGCGCGATCTTCCGCACGTCCGGCTTGAGGTATCCCCCGATCGGGAACCGGCAATGTGCAAGCTGCTTCTGCGTCAAAGTCCACAGAAAATACGACTGGTCCTTGTTGGCGTCCTTCGCGGCAAAAAGTCGGGTCTCTATTTTCCTTCCTCCCCCCCTACCTCCCACCTCATATCTCTTAGCTCTAGCTCTAATTCCAGCCCTAACGTAATGCCCGGTCGCCACGAAATCGGCTCCCATCGCAAGCGCCTTTTCCAGAAACAGGCCGAACTTGATCTCCTTGTTGCACATCACGTCTGGGTTTGGCGTGATGCCCGCGCGGTAGCCCTCCACCATGTACTCCACCACCCGGCGTTTATATTCCTCCTCGAAATCCCAGACGTAGAACGGGATGCCGATATGCCCCGCCACGCGCCGCGCATCCTCGGCGTCCTGCTCCGCGCAGCCATCCAGGTTATAGCACCGCATGAAAACGCCCACGACGTCATAGCCCTGCTTTTTCAGCAAAAAAGCCGCCACGGACGAATCGACGCCCCCGGACATCCCGACAAAAACCACTTCGCGGCGCATTGACATGAAATTTTCTTTATGCTTTCATTTGATCAGAGGTGCTTATGGTGTTTAGCTATGGATATGGTGCTGCCATGTTGGCGGCCATCCTGATCGCGCTCGGGGGGATGAACCTTTGGATGCGATCGGGAAAAATGGAGCGGTGGGGCAGATGGATCGTCGCCATCGGCACGCTGCTGTTCTTCGTGTTCTTCACGCTGGCGACAACGAAGTGAGATACGCGGTCGGCCAAACCCCGATCGCGTCTTTTTTATACTACACCCGCTCGACGTAATCCCCTGTCGTCGTGTTGATGCGGATCATGTCGCCCTCGTTGATAAAGAGCGGAGCGTTCACATGGGCGCCCCCTTCGATCGTCACCGATTTCGTGCCACCCTGCGCGGTATTGCCGCGGATGGCCGGCGGAGCCTCGGTCACCTTGAAATCCATTTTGATCGGGATCTCAACTTTAATGACTTTATCATTAAAAACCATCGTCTGGACCTTCGTGTTCGGTTTGAGGAACTGGCCCTGCGTACCGACGAGATCCGCCGCCAGCGAAAAGCGATTCTTCGGATTTCCCTCCTCGTGGAACCAATACTCGCCCTTCGCGGCGTAGATGAACATCGCGTTCTTTCGTTCGATATCCGCCTCCTCGAACGAATCGCTCGCCTGGAAATTGCGGTCCAGAAGCTTGCCCGTGATCAGGTTGCGGATGCGCGTCTGCACCACGGCCTTCCGCTGCTGCATGCGCAGGAAATGCATGTCGATCACCTCGTACGGCGCGCCGTCCATGACGAAAAGGACGCCTTTATTAAGATCGGTGTAAGTCAGTGCCATATCGGGAATTATGATACCAGATCCGCACCGATCATTCAAGCTGGAACTTCGCCCCCTTCACCAAACTTTCCACGAGTGCCTTGAAGCCGATGGTGGCGACGGCGACCACCTTGTCGGCGCCGCCGTAGTATACGAAAAGCTGGTCGCGGACCGGCACCGCGCCGCACGGGAAGACGACGTTCGGCACGATGCCCTCCCGTTCGTACGGCATCTTCGGCTCAAGGAGCGTATCGTGCGTACGGTACATGATCTTCGCGGGATCCTTCAGGTCGAGCAGGGCCGCCCGGATGTTGTAATGGTTCGTCCGCTTCGAGATGCCGTGATACAAAAGCAGCCAGCCATCCTTCGTCTCGATCGGCGGCCCGGAAATGCCGATGCGCTTCGAATCCCACGCCGTGTCGCGCGGCCGCATCAAAATCTTACCTCCCAGAAACTTCGTCTTGCCGTCGAAGTTCAGATCGGGGGTCGAGTCGATCCAGATGTCCGATTCGAGCCGGTGCAGGAACCAGTACTGCCCGCCGATCTTTTTCGGGAATATGGCGGCATCTTTGTCGTCGAGTCCCGGCGGCGAGATGAGCACCGGCCTCGTCCAGTTCCATTTGTGGTCCAGCATGTCGGCGATCCCGATGGAGGTGAACGCCACGCGCGGCGGGTCCTTGCCGTCGTACGCGGTGTAGCACATATACAGCATGTTGCCGAGCTTCGTGATGCGCGGGTCCTCGCAGCCGGAATTCCCGCCCGGCACGAGCTTTCGCTCGAAATCCTCGCGCGGCACGTAGACCGGCTCGGGCAGGCGTTTTTCGATATGCACGCCGTCGGCCGAGCTCGCATAGCCGATGACCGAGGTATTGTCGCCCGACATGGCCCGGTAGAAGATGCGCATCTTGCCGCCTTCATACACCGCCGTCGGATTGAACGTCGCCTGCGATTCCCACGCGTGCTCGCCGATCGGGGTGATGATCGGGTTGTTCTCGAAACGCTTGAGCTCGCGCCCCGCGATCAGCTTCAGCTCCTCGAGCAGGTCCTTCAGCTTTAACACCGCGACGCACGAGGTCGTATCCGCCGCGCCGTAATACAAATAGACCGAAGTCTTCCGCACGAAAGCACCCGACGGGAAAACGATGCGCGGCACCCGTCCATAGCATTCATATTCCTCTTCCGGCACCAGGAACGGCCGCTTGACCTCGCCCACTATCTTTTTCGGATCAGCCAGGTCGAGCAGGAGCGCCTGGATGCCGAAGGTTGCCGGAGGCGAAAGGTAATTATAGATGTACGAATAAAAGAGCAGCCATCCGTCCTTCGTCCTGACCGGCGCCGAACCCACCTCGATCTGGTCTTTCTCGTTCTTTTCAATGCCGATCACGTGATCGTCCAGCTTCGCGTACCATGCCGACCAGAACTCCGCCGACCACAGGTCCTCGATGCGGTCGAGCAGCGCGAGGCATATCTTCGCCGGCGGCCGGTCAGTGTTGACCGTGACGATCACGGCGACCTTGCCCCCGACGCGTTCCGGGAAAAGCGCCATGGCCTTCGCATTGAAGGGCGTCACGAGGTGCCGCTCGGCGACGGTCTTCAGGTCATCGGAAACCGCCACGGCAACCTTGATCCCGTCCGCCGAAAATTCGCGCACGGCCGTATAAAAAATGTAATAACGGCCCTCGAACGCGGTCACGCGCGGATCCTCGCAGCCATAGCGTTCCCACGTCTCCACGGGAGCGATGAACTGCGTACGCCCCCTGAAGTGCAGGCCGTCCTTACCGGCGGCATGGCCGATGGATGAGATCAAAACGCCGGTATCCCCCGCTTTTTCCTTCGACGAAACCGCGCGGTAAAAAATATGGACCTGGCCGGCCGCCTCGACGACCGATGGATTGAACGCCGCTTCGCCCTCCCAGGGCACGTCGTGGTCGGGAATGAGGACCGGATTCTCGGAAGACCGTTTAGCCGCGGGCATATTTCAGGGTCTTCGATTTTATCTCCGGCGTCAGCTTGGGCGTGCCGTCCTTCTTCAGATGCGCGATGAAATCATCCAGCTTCGCCGTCGCCACGCAGACCACCGAATCGGCGCCGCCGTAATATACGAAAAGCGTGCCGTCCTTCGCGACCGCGCCGCACGGATAGACCACGCCGGATTTCCATCCGCTGTTCTCGTACCATTCTTCCGGCGACAGCACCGGCTCGTTCGAACGGTAAAGCACCTTCGTCGGGTCCTTCAGGTCAAGCAACATCGCGCCGATCTTGTACCGCCCCGGGTCCTGGTTGCCGATCGCCTGGTAAATGAGCAGCCACCCCTCCGAGGTCCTGATCGGCGGCGCTCCGGCACCCACCTTCCGCGAATCCCAGTATCCCGGGCGGGGACTGATCTTATGTTCCCCCTTCAGATATTCGTTCTCGAAATCGAGGTTGTCCACGAAATCCACGAGGATGTCCGGATAGACGCGATGGAAAATGACGTACTTTCCGTCGATCTTTTCCGGCAACAGGCACGCATTCTTGTCCACCACGTCCCGGAACCGCGGATCTCTCGCGAGCTCCTCCGGCGGCATCGAGATCAGCTTCGCGGGCGACCAGGTGTCCCATCTTTTCGCGAGAAAATTGCCGACGTCGATCGAGGTAAGCGCCACCCGCGGCGGACTCCAGCCGTCGAACGCGACATAGAGCATGTAAACCTTGCTGTCTTCCGCGATATATGTCGCGCGCGGATCCTCCGAGCCGCCCCACCATCCTCCCCCGGAAACATAAACGCCGCTCCCGGGATCCTTCTTCGATATGCGCGCCTTGGCATCCGGGATCAGTTCCGGCACGTACGCCGGCTCGTTTGACCGCTCGTGGATGGTGAGGCCGTCATAGGAAGCGGCATGTCCGACGACGGAGATGTCCTGGTCGCCGATCGCGCGATAGAGCAGATGGATCCTGCCGCCGACCTCGACGGCTCCGGGATTGAACGTCGCCTTCGACTCCCATGCCAGATGCGGCCGCGGCTCGATGATCGGATTGCCGTGATGCTTCCGCAGAACATCCGGATGGACCTTCCGGACCAAAGGCGCCGGCACCTTCCGGGGGCGGCGAATAGTCGACCGTTTTGTTGTCGTTTTTGCAGAACGCGCGACACCAGCCCTCCGCTTGGCAGTACTTTTTCCCGCAATTTTTCGTTTGGTCGGCATTGATACGGACAAACCCGACGACCTAAGGCGCCGCCGGCCTACCCTTGGATTTTATCACATCCATGCGATTCCGATATGCGCATGCTGTGCATAAAGCGAGGGAATGCGCTATCATGGGGTAAATGGCAGCCTTATACCGGAAATATCGCCCCAAAAAGCTTGGCGACGTCCTCGGGCAGGAAACCAACGTCGAGATCCTCCGGAACGCCGCGAGAGCCGGCCGCCTGGGACATGCCTATATCTTTTACGGTTCGCGGGGCACGGGAAAGACGACGACCGCGCGGCTGCTCGCGAAACTGTTGAACTGTGAAAAGCGGCGTGACGACCCGGAGTTCGCCAAGCTCGGCGAACCGTGCAACGAGTGCAACGAGTGCCGCGCCATCGATGCGCAAAATTCGTTCGACGTGGTCGAGATCGACGCGGCGTCGAACCGCGGCATTGACGAGATCCGCAACCTGAAGGAAAACATCCGCACCGCGCCCGCTTCGGCGGCGCACAAAGTGTATATCATCGACGAAGCGCATATGCTTACCGGCGCCGCGTTCAATGCGCTCCTGAAGACGCTTGAAGAGCCGCCGGCGCACGCCGTCATCATCCTCGCCACGACGGAGTTCGAGAAGCTGCCGCCGACCATCACTTCGCGCGCCCAGCGGTTCGTTTTCAAAAAGCTCCCCAAGGCGACGATCATGGGAAAGCTGGCGGCGATGGCGAAGACGGAAAAACTGAAGATCGACGAACCGGCGCTTGAGCTCATTGCTGCCGCCGGCGAAGGGAGTTTCCGCGACGCGGAATCCCTGCTCGACCAGATCGCCTCCCTCACCACGACCATCGATCTCGCGACTGCGGAGCGCGTGACCGGACGCACCGGACTCGGGAAAGTGCACGAACTCTCGGAGCTGATCACGGCAAAGGACCTCAAGGGCGCCCTGGCCCACGTTTCCGGATTGCAGGATGACGGCCGCGATCTCGTCCAGTTCACGAAAGAGCTCATCCACTACCTGCGCAAAGTTCTGTCGTTAAAGATCAATCCGGCGCTTCGGGAGACGTTCGAGAAAGACCTCACGCACGACGAGATCGCGCAGATCAACCAGCTCGCCGGCGCCGCCGACACCGCGTTTCTCATCACGATGATCCGCGCCCTCATCCGCGCCTATTCCGAAATGCGCTATTCCCCTTTCGCCTCAGTCCCGCTCGAGATCGCCCTCGCGGAAAATTTATAGGTTGCATTTGTCCGTTTCGCGCCTATAATGATGGCAGTTCGTTGCACATCGACATTTTCCTTCATGCTCATTGACACCTCAATATTTTCGAAAGGCCGTCAAGTTGCATCATTTTCGTAAAAAAACACTAATGAACATGAAAAAAACAATGATTCTCGCAGCGCTTTTCATGGCAATTGCGAGCTATGGAGGAAATACTATCCCGGCCCACGCCCAGGCCCTGACGCCCGCGCAGACCGCGGCGCTCCAGCAACAGCTCGATGTCGCGAAGGCGCAGCTTGTCCAGCTCGAAATGCAGCAGGGAATGGTCCCGCAGGGCGACAGCGCCCTCCCGGGCGCCCCGGCGACAACCGTCGCCCCGGCCGCGCCGTCGGCGGCCATGACGCTTTCCGCATCCGATCTCACGGCGATCAGGACCGCGCTCAGTTCGCTTGCGGGCGCCCTCACGGCGCTCCAGGCGAAGATCGCGGAAGATCCCCAGCTTGCCACGCAGAACGGGCCAGCCATGGTCGCCGCCCTGCAGGGCATCGGTAACACGGTAGCCGTGATCGGTACGGAGTTGACCGGCAGCAATATCGCCATGAGCGCGCCGCAACCATCGCAACCGCAGACCTCGGGCGCTTCCGTCGCCCAGGTTTCGCCCGCTATGGGATCTTCGAACGGGGGCGCCGGCACGGCCCAGGCAACCATGCCAGCCGCGGGCGGCAATCCGGTAGCCGCGAACACGGTTCCGGAGGCGAGCACGACGCCGATCGCGAACGCCGCCCCCCAGGCCCAGACCGCGCAGGCATCTTCCGCGTTCTCGTTCGGGAACCTGAACTGGCCGCTGGTCGCCGTTATCATCCTCATCATAGCCGCCATCGTTATCTGGCTCTGGTGGGATGACAGCGAAGATAAAGGTAAGAAAAAGCCGGTGGCGCCGAAGGCTCCCCCGGTCGCTCCCGCTCCGCAGAAGCCGGTCGTCGTGAGCGTTCAAACCATGGGACAGCCGCAGGTATCCGTCCAGACCCGGCCGGCAGCCGCCGCGCCGGTCCAGACGCCCATGTCCGCCGCGATGGCAAACCAACCGAAGCCGCAGCAGTAGGACAGGATAGACATAAAAAGAAAACCGCCCGAAAGGCGGTTTTCTTTTTATCC
>DATKMM010000058.1:0-4260 GCA_035541855.1 Minisyncoccota bacterium
GTTTGCGTGGAAATAATCAGATACAATATGAGTACGTGATGGAAAAGGAAACGAAAATAAGAACAGCGCGCGCGGGTGCGGGTGACGTGATTGCGGAACCGGCGGTCGCGGCGCCGATCGTGGCCGCGCCGGAGCCGGATACGGCTCCGGCGGAAATTCCGGCAACGGCTTCCGAGCCGGAGTTGAAATTGCCGCCGGCGGAGCCGGCGAAGTTCTTCAAGAAATTTCTGTTCGTGACCGACCAGGCGTCGTCGGTCGATCTGGCGTGGAAGATCGTGCAGGAGGGAAACGAAGTGAAGTTCTACGTCGGGCGCGAGGACGACCAGGACGTGGGCGACGGATTTCTCGAGAAATGCGATGATTGGAAATCGCAGGTAGACTGGGCTGATATCGTCGTTTTCGATGACGTCATCTCCGGGCCGGACGGTTTTGGGAAGCAGGCGGACGAATTGCGCGCGAAGGGGAAGCTCGTCGTCGGCGGGAGCGAATATACCGACCGGCTGGAAACAGACCGCGAGTTCGGCCAGCAGGAGATGAAATCGGTCGGCATGCTCGTCCTGCCGCACTGGGACTTCGACAATTTCGGCGACGCGATCGAATTTCTGAAAACAAATCCGGGGCGGTATATCTTCAAGCCTTCGGAAGGCGATCTCGATTGGCATGTGAAAAATCTGTTGTTCATCGCACAGGAGGAAGACGGCAAAGACCTGCTCGAAGTGCTGGAGCACAACCGCAAGAGCTGGTCACGGAAGATCAAACGGTTCCAGTTCCAGAAAGTCGCATCGGGCGTCGAGGTCGCGGTCGGTGCGTTCTTTAACGGCAACGATTTCATCACGCCGATCAACGTCAACTTCGAGCATAAGAAATTGTTTCCGGGCGACATTGGTCCCGCCACGCCGGAGATGGGTACGCTCATGTTCTGGGAAGAGCCGAACGGATTTTTCTCGGCGACGCTTTCGAAGATGCTCGAAAAACTCCGCGCGAGCAAGTATGTCGGCTATATCGATATCAACTGCATCGCGAACGGCAAGGGCATCTATCCGTTGGAATTTACGGCCCGTTTCGGATATCCGACGATCAGCATCCACATGGAAGGCATCCAGAGTCCGATGGGCGAGTTTTTATATGCGCTTGCGAAAGGCGAACCCTATCCGCTCAAAACGCAAAAAGGTTTCCAGATTGGCGTGGTTGTCGCGACGCCCCCGTTCCCGTATAGCGATGAAAAAATGTTCCAGGTTTATAAGGACGCTTCAATCCTGTTCAAACGGCAGAATCTCGACGGTGTGCATCTTGGCGATGTGAAGCTGGTTGATAATGACTGGAAGCTTGCCGGCAAGAGCGGCTATGTATTAGTAGTGACCGGCTCGGCTTCGACGGTAGAGGATGCGCGGCGGCAGGCATATCGCCGCCTTGATAACATCATGCTCCAGAACATGTTCTACCGCACCGATATCGGCGGAAAATGGTTCGAGGAAAGTGACGAGCTCCACACGTGGGGAGTGTTGTAGGTAGCATTTTCCCGGCAAAGTTCATAACATGTGGATATCTGACGGCCTCGGCGGCCGTTTTTGTTTTGAAAACATAAGTAAAATAAGGATTTTTTGACGCACGAAGGCGTGGCGCGGCGTTCCTTGAAATATATATAAGGTGGGGTAGTATTAATGGGAAGTGGGGAGCAGTGGATAAAACTGGGGATAAGTGCCCACTTCTGTGCATAACCATGCTGCTCGGAGAATACCAACATAATCTGGACACCAAAGGTCGGATGGCAATTCCGGCTAAGTTCCGCGAAAAATTGTCGGCCGGAGCCATCATCACGCGCGGAATAGATAACTGTCTTTTTGTTTTTGCCAATGCGGAGTGGGAGAACCTCGCGCAGAAACTGGTCGCGCTGCCGCTGTCGCAGGCGAACTCGCGGGCGTTCGTCCGGCTCATGCTGGCGGGCGCTTCGGACGTCGAACTTGATGCGCAGGGGAGGATCCTGATCCCTGACTATCTGCGGAAGTATGCCGGGCTGAAAAAGACGACGGTCGTTGCCGGTTTATACAATCGCATCGAGATATGGGACGGGGATACCTGGAACGCGTACAAGACGAAGACCGAAACGTCGTCGGAGGAGATCGCGGAAAAACTGGGCGAGCTGGGGATATAGCTTCACGCCCCGCACTCCATGTCCCACGAGCCGGTTCTTTTAAACGAAGTTCTTGAATATTTAGGTCCCAAGCCCGGGGATTTCATGATAGACGGAACCATGGACGGAGGGGGTCACGCTACGGCCATCATGGAAAAAATTTCACCGGGCGGGAAACTGCTCGGCGTGGATTGGGACCGGGAGATGGTCGCGCGGTCGCGGCTTGGTTCCCGGGCGGGCGCCACGCTCGTCCGCGGGAACTACGCGGACCTTCCGGAAATTCTTGCGGGAAAAAAGTTTCCGCTCGCGGACGGACTGTTGCTCGACCTTGGATTTTCATCGGAGCAGATCGCCGGGTCGGGCCGCGGGTTCAGTTTCGGCGAAGCGGCTGCAAGCGAGCCGCTCCTTATGACCTACGACGATTCGCGCGAGCCGGTCCGGGAGATCCTGCGGAGGATCGGCGAGGCGGAGCTCGCGGACATCATCTACGGGTTCGGCGGCGAGCGCTTTTCGCGGCGGATCGCGCGGGCGATCAAGGAGCGAGGGCGGCGCAAGCCGATCGAAACGGCGGGGGAACTGGCGGAAACGGTCCGCGAGGCGCTCCCGAAAAGCTACGAGCGGGGGAGGATAGACCCGGCGACGCGCACGTTCCAGGCGCTCCGGATCTACGCCAACGGAGAAATTGAAAATTTAACGAAGATTTTAAACGAGCTCGACCGCGTGCTCGCGCCGGGCGGCCGGGCGGTGATCATCAGCTTCCATTCGCTGGAGGACGGGACCGTGAAGCGCGCGTTCCGGACGCTGGTGAAAGCGGGAAAAGCGGAACTTTTGACGAAAAAGCCGGTGGGCGCGGCGAGAGGTGAAATTTTAATGAATCCAAGGGCGCGCACCGCGAAACTCAGGGCCATAAAATATTCTCCAACCTCCAAGCTCTAAGCTCCCAGCTCTAATCTCCAACCTCTTCCATGACCTACATCCATCCCGACCATCGCAGCCATCTCATGAACTGGATCCTCGCCGGATTGATATTAACATCTTTGGTGGGTGTGTTTTGGCTTGTTGCGCTTTATAATAATATCGTTGATCTGAACCACAACATCGCCGCGGCGAAAACGGAGCTCGATTCGGTCGGCGCGCAGGCGACCGCGTTGAACAACCAGGTGGTCGCGGCTATGGGGGATGTTGCTTCGGGGGACCTTGCCGCACAGGACGGTTTGGTTCAGGACAACCATCCGCAATATTTCAACCAGTCATGGCCTATCGCTTCGCAACAGTAATCACCCTCCTCGTTTCGGCGTATGCTTTCCTTTTGTTCAGACTCTACCAGGTACAGCTCGTGAAGGGCGATTTTTATCTGGCCCGCGCCGATTCGGAATCGGCGGCGGGGGCGGACGCCAACGCGAACCGCGGTTCGATCTATTTTACCGGCCAGGACGGGGATACCCTGCCGGCGGCCGTGAACCAGAACTTCCCGGTCATCTATGCGGTCCCGAACGCCGTACAGGATCCGGCGGGCGCCGCTGCGACGCTGGCGCCGGTCCTCGGAATGACGGTTTCGACCCTGGATAAAATTTTAACCTCCGGAAGTTCCTACCGGCTGCTCGTGGACCGGGCCGATGCTTCGATGGCGCAACAGGTCACGGACGACAACATCCGCGGCATTTATGCGGATTACGAACCCGAACGCTATTATCCGTTCGGTCCGGTCGCGTCGCAGGTGCTGGGCTATGTCGGTCCCGATGCGTCCGATGCCGGCGAGAGCGGGCATTACGGCATCGAGTCGCTCGATAACAGCGTGCTGGCGGGCGGTGCGGATGTGACGCTCACGATCGATCCGAACGTCCAGATCGAGGCGGAAAAAGTGCTGGACGCCCTGGTGGCGGCGAACAACGCGACCGGCGGGAGCGTGATCGTCGAAGACCCGATCACCGGGAAGGTCCTGGCCATGGGCGCCACGCCCAGCTTCGATCCGAATGAATACGCCTCATCATCGCTCGCGAACTTCCTGAATCCCAACGTGCAGTCCATTTACGAGCCGGGCTCCATTATGAAGGTGCTCACCATGGCCGCCGGCATCGATTCCGGGGGCATCACGCCGGATTCGAGCTATGACGACAAGGGATATGTGA
>DATKMM010000059.1:0-2258 GCA_035541855.1 Minisyncoccota bacterium
TCTCGGCGGAGCGGAGAAGTGGATCGAAGCGGAGGGCATGCTCCGCCAGATCGTATTGCAGAAGGAAGAGGCGGAGGGCGTGGAATGGTTCGAAGGCATCGGCGAGGCGGCGTTCTACGGACCGAAGCTCGACTTCATGGCGAAGGACGCGCTCGGCCGCGAGTGGCAGGTTGCCACGATCCAGCTCGACATGAACCAACCGGAGCGGTTCGACCTCTTTTGCGTCAATGAGAACGGCGAACACGAACGCATCGTGATGATTCACGCCGCGATCATGGGCTCGATCGACCGGTTCCTCTCGGTCCTTATCGAGCATACCGGCGGCGCGTTCCCCGCCTGGCTCGCACCGGTGCAGGCCGCGGTGCTCCCGGTCAGCGACAAGTTCTCCGAGTATGGCAAAAGGGTCTGCGCTGAACTTTTGGCGCACGATGTCCGCGTGGAATTCTCCGAAGCGACCGAGTCGCTCGGCAAGCGCATCCGCGCCGCGGAGATGATGAAGGTCCCCTACATCCTCGTTGTCGGGGAGAAAGAAGAAAAAAACGGGACCGTCGCCGTGCGCAGCCGCAAAGGCGACGAGGGCGCCGTCCCGACCAAGCAGTTCCTGGAAAAGATCCAGCGCGAAACAAGAGAGAGAGCACGGTAACACGCCATGTTGAAAGGTTAAAAAAAAACGCCCTCCATATGCATGACAGCACACGGAAGGCGTCGGGGGGCTACGGAACATACGACTCGCCGTAGCCATCCCCCTCGTTTTCGTCAAGCGGCCCGGGGGGAGCGGGCAGGATGATAATCCTTCGCGACATTTCGAGATCCCTCGAAACGTCCCTATTGAATGCGTCGGGCACCGACACACCCTGATCGGCCAGAGTGCCGGTGCGAACCGAAGCGGCGAAAATTATCAGCGCTCCTATCGCTATCGCCGCGAGGGCGATACAGAACCACATCATAAGTCCTCCAATCTGTTATCATTGTATTATGAATAGTGATAATTGTCAAGCCATCGCCATCGTCGGCCCGACGGCCAGCGGGAAAACCTCGCTCGGCATTGCCTTGGCGCAGGAGTTCAATGGAGAGATCATCTCCGCCGACTCGCGCCAGATATATCGTGGCATGGATATCGGGACCGCGAAAGCGACGCCCGGGGAACAGGCGCTCGTTCCCCACCATCTTATCGACATCCGCGACCTGGACGAGAACTATACGGTTGCCGATTTCAAGCGCGAGGCGACCGCCGCCATCGAGGATGTACTGGCGCGCCGCAAACTGCCGGTCCTCGTCGGCGGGACGGGATTGTACGTCAAGGCATTGGTGGAAAATCTGGACATTCCGAAGATCGAGGCCGATCCGGCCCTGCGGCAACAGATCGAACGGGAGATCGCGGAGAAAGGTTTGGATGCGGTTTTCAAAAAACTGGTGGCGCTCGACCCGGAGGCGGCGTACGTCGTCGATCCCAAAAACCCGCGGCGCGTCGTGCGCGCGCTCGAGGTCGCCACGCTCACCGGCCGGCCGTTCACCGCCCAGCGGAAGAAACAGGCACCGCTTTATGATTTTTTGATCATCGGGCTCGATCCCCCGCCGGACATCCTGCGTGAACGGATAGACCGGCGCATCGACCGGATGATGAAGGACGGGCTGGTGGACGAGGTCAGCGGATTGGTAAAAAAATTCGGGAAAAACCAGACCGCGTTCGACGCCATCGGCTACCGCGAGATCATCGGACACCTGGATGGGAAGACCACGCTCGGCGACGCCGTCGCCGCGATGAAATTAAATACCTGGCACTTCGCCAAACGGCAGATGACCTGGTTCAGGAAGGATAAAAACATCCGATGGATATCGGAAAAAGCGGAAGCCGAAAAGCTCGTGCGAAGATTTTTGAGATAAAAAAATGGGCGGGGAGCGACAACTCGCTCCTCGCGCCAATATGAAAGGTACTACCTACCACGACCGATGCTTCGCTGCCACCGCTGAAGTTTGAGGTCCGCCATCCTCGCGTCATCGTCCGCACGCCACGCTTCCCTCGCGGTGCTATACTCAGGCCGCACCAAGGGCGCGGTGAACTGAGGATGCGACGGCCGCTCCTCGAAGTGCGTCCATTCCCGATGTAACGCCCATAGCGTTATGAGAATGAACATGGTCGCCGGCAGAAAACTGACCGGCCAGTGGCGCACCCACCATTCCGAAAGGTGGTAACGACGCACCCACTCCGACAGCAATCCCGGCAACGGAGCTCTGCTGGTGTAGAAGTGCCACAGCGC
>DATKMM010000060.1:0-9499 GCA_035541855.1 Minisyncoccota bacterium
CCAAACCTCCGAAGGCCGGGGACATTTTGCAGGGCGGATCCCTGCCTCTGCAGCCACGAGGTGGTTTCCCTGGTGGTTGGGTTATATTGTCTCCCAGCGGTACGTAATCTATCCCCTACTACACGACGGGTCTTTTTTCCGACATATCCCTGGACGGCGTTTCCGGCTGCTTTGACCGATTTTATGGCCGTATCGGAAAGACTGATGCTCATTTTCTGCGCGACGATCATGCCGCCTACGGTGAGGCCGATCATGATGAGCATGTTGAGGCCGTTCGCGATGACCGTCGAGAACGCGCTGCCGAAGAAATTCCCGACCGGGGTCCAGACGGCGTTACTGTTGCTGGTGTAGGTTTGCAGGCTGACCGAACTGCCGCCGGTCGCGCTGTTGAGCGAGGTCATCATCGCGATGGCAAGATAGATGAAGAAGACGACGATCGGCGCGAAGAACGTCCACCGGATAAATTGGTCCCACCACTTGCTCCACCAGGATCTCATGGTCGGAAAGACCCAGCCGAGCCAGGCGAAGGGCATAAGGATGGCAAGGATGGCGATATAGACGTAGCGTATGATGAGCTGGACTACGAAGACGGCGAGCACAATCACTATAGCGATCAGTTCAAAGGCGACGAAGAGGACGGAAAAGATCGGTACCAGCATCTGGCCGAAGCTTGCGCCGAGCGAAGAGGATTGCGATTGGCTGAATGCGGCGGTGCTGCTGGCGCCGTTGACGGTCGACGACGCGAAGTCGATGCTCCTTTGCGGGTTGAAAGCGCCGGACAGCTTGAGCGCGAAATTGTTCATGCTGGCGAGCTGCTGGGTCGAGTTGGCGCCGGCGTTACAGCCGAGGCTCGGGTCGATGCAGTCGAGGAAATATTGCGTGAACTCGTTCCCGAGGTTGAATATCGGCGCGGCGATCACCAGGCTGAAATTGACCAGGATAGCGGCGACGACCAGTTTCCAGAGCAGACTCTTGTAGCCATAGGTTTCCCGGCGGAGGATGGTCGCGATGGCAATGATGATAATGCCGAGGACGAACCCGAGATTAGCGATCGAGAGCGTGACACCGAACCCTTTCTGGACGAAGGTCTGCTGGAAGATGCCGACGTTCATGTTCAGAATGACGCCGACGAGCCACGTTTCGATCGCGATGGCGACTCCGGCGATCCAGGAGATGATATAAGAGATGATAAAGCAAACCTTGCCGATGACCGTGGCACCGATGTCGAGCAGTCCTTGGGCGACCCAAGATAACGGATTCCAGTTCGGATGGCTGGCAGCCGCGTTTGCGCTGGCGTTGGTTAGCAAGCTGGTTCCTAATGAACCAGGTGTTCCAATTTGGGCATGGACGTTGCCGGCGGGCAGGCTGCCGAATAAAACCAAGCCAAGCAGGATGGCGAATGTCCGAGCCTTTGACCAATGATCTTTAAGAGTGGCCATGGGTCACATTATGGAAAACTATAATTTTGGCCGGTGGAACTGGGATAGGTGATGTTGGTGGGCGGTGTCGGCTGGGTGCCCATCGACGGCGGCGTGGAGTACTGGTTGATGGTCGCCGAGGCGTTTGCCGACGGCGTGTATGAGTTCGGGCCGACCGAGGTGAGTGCGGTACCCTTCGCCAGCGTTGAGAGAAGGTCGTTCGTGACCGCAAGGGCGAGGTCGAGGATGTTGTTGGCGTTCACGACCAGCTGGATGCCGCTGCCGGCCGCGGTCGAGAGGCCTTCCTCGGTCGATTTCGCCGGAGTTTCGGCGATCGGCTCGGAGCCGTCGGCGCAGACGCCGCCGTTCGATATCTGGATGGCCGTCGTGCCGTCGTCGCAGGAACCGCCACCGGAGATCCCGTCGCTTGGCGTGGAGTCGTCGTCGCAGTAGTAGCTTGATCCGTTCGGATCGCTGCCGTCGTCGCAATACTGGTCGCCGCCACTCGTGAAGCCGTTGGCCGCCGTGGCTTTTTGCTGGGTTGCGTTCGCCTGGCTGCTCCCGGCCGCCATCGCCGCGTCTTGGGTATCGATCGCCGCTCCAAGGACGTTGTTGTCCGGCTGGAACATATCGAGGTAGGCGGTCAGTCCCCCGTTGTCGAAGCTGGTATAGAAATCCTGCTGGGTGGTCCCGATGGAAGCGTACTCCTGGTCGATGTTCGATTTGATCGAAGAGCTCGCGCTGCCGGCGCTGGGCGGCGAGGCCAGGGAGCCGGCCAGTCCGCTAAAGGATGGCGAAAGGTTCGGCGTTATCTGCCGCACGGTCGCGTTCGCCGCGCCGAGGAAGGCATTTGAGAACGTCTGGCTCCAGCTTTGCACAAACCGCGGATGCCCGCCGCCCTGGATCCATGCCGTTATCTGCGTCTGGAGCGCCGCGACGAAAGCGTTCTTGAAGATCTGGAGCGACAAACTTTGCAGCCATTCCAGCAGGTTCTGCGCGTAGTTCATGTAGTTCACGCCGTAGTTCAAGACGGCCTCGCCGAAGTTGGTCGGGTCGAAGACGGCCCATTGCGCGTGGGCGGTCGGCACGCCGAAAACGGTATTCAGGAACGCCATCGCCCCGGAGTTTTCCCGGGAAGCATTGCCGAGCGAGAGATTTTGGCCGGTCAGCGACTGGAACGATGCCTTGAACTGTTGGACGGCCAGATTATATTTCGGCATCTCCGCCTGCATGATGACGTAGGTTTTGGCCGGATCCTCCGGCGCGGCCTCGATGAGCTCGGCGAAGTTCTTTTGGTAGACCAATAATTTAATGAAACTTTTCTGGAAATCGACGGCTGGCGAAGGCGTCGGGACCGCGATGGCGGCGCTGAGAGCCTGGTCGCTCGATGAGGCGATCAATCCCACGATCGACGGGTCCGCGACGACGCCATTGTTGGAGAATGAGTCCTGGAGGCCGTTGTTGACGAAGTTCGCATCGAAGATCGAGGCCAGATTGCTGCCGTAGGCCGCCGCATCCGATGAGGAGGCGGGTACGATCCTGACCGGCTGCTCGGCGGCTTCGAGGTCCCAGTCGGGGATCTGGACGGCGGCGACCGCCGAACTGCTCGCCAGCTGGGCCGCCACGCCGAGGTCGCTCGGCGCCGCCATGGTTGGGTTGCCGCTGGCATCAGTCTGCGGCCCGTCCGGATTGGTCGTCAGGATGCCGCTCAGCATGGCGTTCGCGAGGTTGGCAGTAAGATTGTCCGTATCCGTCGCGTTCACATCGTCATAGGGTGGCGTGCCGCTGGTCTCTTCAAATGGATATGCCGTGAGAAAGGCGTTACTGCCGACGCCCGGGGATACGACGGGTGTCGGCGCGTTCGCCGCGACCGGCGAAAACGATCCGGCGAAGCGCGACAGTGCCATGGCGGAAACGCTGGTAGCTGTAGCCAGGACTAAAAACCCGGTGATCAGCTTCTTGACGTCGATCATTTCCCTTAATTATAGCAGACGCCGGGCTTTTTTAGCTTGTGCACAGGTCAGAAAAATGCTTTGGCGATGGCACCGATCTGCCCAACCGTCAAATTCTGCGGCCGCAGCTGCGGATTGGCACCGAGGGCTTCGAGTATCTTTGAAATATCATCCTTGGGGAACTCCGCCGAACGCGGCCGTCCAGCCGTGAGGTTATTGAGCAATGTTTTTCTTGGTTGCGAAAAAAGAATCCGTACTGCGGCATAATACTGGGCGGATGTCGGCGCGGCCGCATCGGATATCGCCGGCTTGGCTTCAAGCTGGACGACGGTGGAATCGACCTTCGGCTGCGGTGAGAAGTCGGATTTCGGCAGGTTGGCGACGATGTCCGGCTCCGCCCAAAATTGCACGCTCGCCGCGAGGCGGTTCATGTGCGGCGGCGCGGCGGTCATACGCAGGGCGACCTCTTTTTGCACCATGAAAACACATCGCGCAGGCTTCGTTTCGAGCTCGCTTATCAGGCGGAGCAGATGGCCGGTCAGGTAATAAGGAAGATTACCGACCAGCTTGCCGCCGTCGGCAGCCAGCGCCGGGAGCATGGTCAGGACATCCCCGGCAATCACTTCGAGATTCGGGATCCCGGTTTTGTCCAGCTGTTCCGCGAGCGCCCCGTCTTTCTCGATGGCGATAACCCGCGCCCCGGTCGCGGCGAGCGGGCGGGTCAGTTCGCCGTGCCCCGGGCCGATCTCGATGATGGTATCCCCCGGCCTCGCGCCAACGGCAGCGACGATTTTCCCCGCCGCGCCGCGATTTTTCAAAAAGTGCTGTCCTAAAAGTTTGTTAGCCATATCGGATATCAGTACCTGACACTCTTTTCGTCCGCTTCGACCAGGCGCAGGCAATCTTCCGGGATCTCGGCGATGAACCGCGACGGCAATCCGTAGAAGCTGATAGAGAGGCTCTTTCGCGCCCGCGTCATGGCGACGTACATCAGGCGCCGCTCCTCTTCAAGTGACTCGTCGCTTTCGATCGAGCGGATGTGCGGCAAGAGCCCCTCCGCCGCGCCCGCGATAAACACCGCGTCGAACTCAAGGCCCTTCGCCATATGGATGGTCGAGAGGTGGACCGCGTTTTTCGCCTCCGCCCCACGCTCCCCCGTCTCGGCATTTTCGTCATCGGTCGCCTGCAGCAGGCTCAGTCGTTCAAGCAGTTCCGGCAGGTCCTCAAATCCCGATGCGAACGCAGTCAGTTCCGCGATGTTCTCCTGCCGCTCGTCGGCGTTGATGAAATTATTTTCCAGATAGTCGAAGTAGCCGAATACCTCCAGGAATGCCTTGATCACATCGGCCGGTTTCGGATTCGCGAGCGCGATGAGGGCGCCCCGGAACTCCGCGAATTTCCTTTTCGAAAGATTTTTTTCCAGACGCTCGCGGCTGAGCTCGTCCTTGCCATTCGCGGCGTATCGCAGCGCCGCCACGGCGTCTTTCACCTCGCGCCGCTCATAGAATTTGAGCCCGCCGAAGATCTTGTACGGGATATTCTCCCTGATGAGCGCCTGCTCGATCGCCCGCGATTGCGCGTTCGTCCGGTAAAGGATCGCGATGCTGGCCCCCGCGCCGAACGCCGGCGCCGATCGCAATTCCATAAGCTGTCTTGCGATCCAGGCCGCCTCGTCGTTCTCGCCCCACGCCTCGTAAAGCGTGATCGGCCCGCCGTCTTCCTGTTTAGTCCAAAGCTGTTTCGGCGTGCGGAATTTATTGTTGTGCACGACCGCCGACGCGGCGCGGATGATGTTCCCGGTTGAGCGATAGTTCTCCTCTAAAAAATGGACCGCAGCTTTCGGCCAATCCTTTTCGAATCCGAGAAATATCCGTATGTCCGCATGGCGCCAGGTGTAGATCGTCTGCTCGTCATCCCCGACGACGGTGAGGTTGCCGTGTCCGCCGGCAAGCAAACGGATGAGGTCGTATTGCTTCGGATTGATGTCCTGGTATTCATCCACCAGGATCGCGTCGAACCTGTTCTGATATTTTTTCAGGATCTCAGGATGTTTCCTGAACAGGGCGACCGGTTTTTCGATGAGGTCGTCAAAATCGAACGCGTTGTTCCGCTGGAGCGCCGCTTCATAAGCGTCAAAAACGATCTTCACTTTCGGATCGGCCGGTACGCCGTCGAGATTCTTGATCTCGGAGATCTTTTTCGCGAACAGAGTTGGTGCCTCTTTCCTTTTCTTTTCATCCGCTCCATCCTTCGGCGAGATCGCCTTCACCGCTTTTTTGACGAGGTCGAAGGAGTCGTGGTCGTCGAAAATGACGAAATTCGGTTCCCGCCCGAAGACGCGGCATTCCTGCCGGAGGATCCGGGCGCCAAGTGCGTGGAACGTCCCGATGTAAGGACCTGGCTTCCCGCCGGCGTGCATTCTGGCGACCCGCTCTTTCATTTCCTGGGCCGCCTTGTTCGTAAAGGTGATCGCACAGATCTTGTCCGGCGGGATGCCGCACCCAATCAGATGGACAATTCGGGTGGTAAGAGTTCTGGTTTTCCCCGTACCCGCGCCAGCCACTATTAATAGAGGGGAGATCGGTGCCTCGGCGGCATGCTTTTGTTCGGGATTCAGTTGTGGTACAATGGATGGCATAAGTAATATTGTGGGAAAAATGAAGAATAGCTATAAGCCATTGATCGTGGCTGTTTTTTTGGCCGTGGCCGCGCTTGGCGCTGGTGCCTTGCGTCCGTTGGCCGCCGGCACGGTGGAGGTCCGGAACGCGATCGGCGCCCCCGTCCACCCCCCTGTTTTGATCGATGTCGCCCAAGGCGCCCAGATGGCTGGCTCCGGAGCCGTGGTCCAGGATGTTGCCGCAGTGGCCGACGTGCCTGCATTTGGCCAGGGCGGCCTATCCGCCGGCAGCCCCGCTTATGTCGTTGGTGTTGTCCAGGACCCCGGCCAGCCGATCGGCCCTGTTTACAACACCGCCGAAACCATTATCTATACCGTCCGGAAGGGAGACACTCTCTCGGGTATCGCCTCACAGTTTAACACAACCGTTGCGAATATCGTGAGCGCCAACCCCGGCGTGAGCCAGAAGAAGCTGAAGGCCGGCACATCGCTCACTATTCCCGGTTCCGGTCCCGCTGCGGCCGTTCCGGCGAATTCATTGCCAAATTTCAATTACGACTTCATCCTGCCGGCGCAGGGCTATACCGACGGCGCGCTCGACGACCATAATGGCGTGAACATCGTGAATTCCTGCGGCACTCCCGTGGTCGCTTCCGCCGACGGCGTGGTAGTCCCCGATCCGCAAAGCCAAGGCGATTCCGGTGGATGGAACAGCGGATACGGCAATTTCATACTCCTTCAGCACGCTTTCGGAAACGGTATATACACACGTTATGCACATCTGGACGAGGTTCTGGCGCATATCGGCGATTACGTGAAGCAGGGCCAGCAGATAGGCACCATCGGACAGACCGGCAACGCTTCGAATTGCGAACTTGGTTTCATGGTGGTTGGGGCGGAGAATCCGTTTGGCCGCTAGGGACCGATCATGCCTCCTCCCGCAAGCGGTAACTGAATGCCTCTGCGAGGTGTTCGGCCGTGATATGATCTTGCTCTTCGAGGTCGGCAATTGTCCGTGAAATTTTTAATAACCGGTAGTAGCTTCGGGGTGAAAGGTTGCTCTTATCGAACACGGCAAGAAATTTCTCCGCTTCGGGATCGAGATGCGCCACGGCTTGGGCTTCGCGCGAGCTCATTTCCGAATTCGTCTTCGCCGTACCGTCGGCGAACCGTTGGCGCTGGATCGTCCTTGCCCGCTCGACCAACTCCCTGACCGGGCTGTTTTGCGGTTCGCCTTCACCGGCAGCCCTGAGCTCTCCGATCTTTATCCTTCCGACTTTGATCTGGATGTCGATCCGGTCAAGCAACGGCCCGGAGATCCTTTTCTGGTACTGGATGGTCTCGTACGCCGTGCATCGGCACTCCGTTTCCTGGTCGCCATAATAGCCGCACGGGCAGGGATTCATGGCTCCAACCAGGGTGAATTTCGCGGGAAAGACGAGCGTCCCCTTTGCCCGTGCGATATGGATCGTTCCCGACTCCATCGGTTGCCTGAGCGCCTCAAGGGTCGCCCGTTGGAACTCCGGAAGTTCATCCAGAAAAAGGATTCCCCGGTGCGCCAGACTGATCTCTCCGGGTCTGGGATCATACCCGCCGCCTACGAGCGCGATAGTTGATGCCGTATGGTGCGGCGCCCGGAACGGGCGTTTGCGGATCAGGCCGCCCGGTTGCAATCCCGCCGCGCTCCAGATCTTGGTAACCTCGATCGCTTCATCGGCGGCGAGGTCGGGCAGGATGCCGGCGAATGCCCGGGCGAGAAAACTTTTTCCGACGCCCGGCGGGCCGGTCATGAGGATATTATGTCCGCCGGCTGCGGCGATCATGAGCGCCCGCTTGGCATTCCCCTGCCCCTTGATCTCGGAAAGGTCGGAAATGTTGTCGCGCGTCGCCATACTTTGCCGGAACATAACCGGTGAAACCGGCCGGCTTCCTTCCAGGACCTGGATTGCCTGCCGGAGAGTTTCAATGCCGACGATCCGCACGCTTTCGATAACCGCCGCTTCGTCCACGTTGTCCGCCGGCAAAAATAAGTATTTAAAACCCCGCTCCCCCGCCATTTGCGCGATGTTGAGCGCGCCGCTCACGGGACGCAGTCTCCCGTCGAGCGCGAGCTCGCCGAAGAAGATCTTATCGGATGTATTGAACGGCGATATCTGGCGTGTCGCCGCCAGATATCCGATGGCGATCGCGAGATCGTATTGCGATCCGGTTTTCTTTATGTCGGCCGGTGCCAGATTGATCGTGATCTTCCGGTTTTCTCGGTTCGGCGGTTTTACCCCGGAATTTTTCAGGGCTGAATTCACGCGCTCTTTCGCTTCGTTCAGTGCTTTGTCGGCTAAGCCGACGATGGAAAAAGAATGGATGCCAACATTGAGGTCGGTTTCCACTTCGATCAGCTTCGCGTCAATGCCTTCCAGTTCCGCCGAATATACCCTCGCAAGATTCTTGATGGACATCCCTTATGTTTACCATAAGAGGCATTAAAAGAACCTTAAGCGTTGGTTGCACTTATGCGGCAAGTTTGCAACTCTTACAGAAGCGGGATTCGGGATCGATGCCCAGGACCTCATGCTCGATCTCCCGTCCGCATTTTTCACAGATGCCGTATTTGCCGTTCTGAATTTTTGCGAGGGCGGCTTCGATCTCGTTCAGCCGCTTCTTGAGGTCCTGCGCGATCGCAAGCTGGTTACCCATCTCTTCCGCCTCGTCAGATTCCTCCTCGAAGTGGTCGACGTCATCACCGAAATCGACGGGCTTCTCACTTTGCTTTATCTCCGAAAGTACGAGCGATCTCTCTTTCTCAAGCGCGGTCTTATACTCACTTATTTTTTGCGGTGTCATGGAAATTAAGCTTACTGTGTTCCGGCGCGGGAGTCAACCAATGGGATATATGATAGCCACCCGATAATTTCGAAAGAATCGGCAAAGATTAAATTGCCGTGTTTTATTGGTTGCCGCATTGACAAAGTTGATAAGATATTATGTTGTGAAATATATCGGAAAAACCCGGGAAGCCCGTAAAACCTAGCGACAAACATTTTTGTTTGGCAATCGTGTAAAGCGACAAACATCGAAAAATTGTTTTTCATGTTTGTCGCTTAACATGTCATTTGATAAAAAATATAAATATGACAAAAAATATGACAGAACGATCAATTACCGGAAGGATTGGCGAGAATATCGCATGTGAATATTTAATTTATAAGAAATATAAAATTTTACAGAGGAATTATCGGAAAAGTTTCGGAGAAATTGATATTATTGCGAAATCAATGGATGGAATCCTGGTTTTCTTGGAGGTCAAGACATTATCCCGGGATAATCAATCAGATCGTACATTCACTCCTGAAGATAACTTTACAACACATAAACGAATAAAAGTCAATAGAATATGCGGGTTCTTTGCCGGCGAACATCCTGATATGTTCAACGAAGAGTTTGGTTGGAGGATCGATCTCATTGCGGTGACGCTGTTCGGTGATGGACGATCCGAGGTTCGGCACTACGAAAAT
>DATKMM010000061.1:0-4523 GCA_035541855.1 Minisyncoccota bacterium
GTTTTCGCGCGAGACCGCTACTCCACCTTCCGCGCTTTCTTGCTGAACACATAGAGATACAGGATCTCGAGGATGCCGAGCGTGTTCACGACGAGAAGCACCACGAACCACACTTTGCTCCCTTCGCGCGCCGATTTCCAAAGCGCCATCCCCTTCCAAAAAAGGGACCAGATGATCACGATGAAAAGCAGCAGCCCGCCCAAACCGGCAAAGAGGCCCCAGCCGAGGGGTCCCGGCCCCGAGAACGCATTGAACCAGTCCATAAATTAGTGAAAAGTATGTTAAAGAAGATCGACCTTTGATGCTTCACTTCAGTATACCACCTGTGGAAAACCAAAACGTGCGATCTTGTCGTATAATGGGAATATGAAAAAATATGCCGCCTACGTCCTTTCGGCAGTGGTTGTTGCCGCATTCATCGTCTATTGGTTGGTCAGCCGGCCGGATCAGGCCAACATGGCGGCGAACGCCGGGGCGCCAGCCGGAAACGCCGGCACCACTGGCGCATCGGGTACGCCTGGCGGCACGCCCGCGCCCGCGCCGACGACAACGCCCACGCCGGCTGCGGCGGGGAACGGCTATAAGGACGGCACCTATACCGGGCCGGTCGCCGACGCGATCTACGGCCAGCTGCAGGTGGCGGTCACGGTGAGCGGCGGGAAGATCACGGACGTTTCCTGGCCGGTCTATCCGGACTCCGGCGGCCACACCCTGCAGGTCAGCCAGTCGGCGCTGCCGGCGCTGAAGCAGGAGGCCATCGCGGCGCAAAGCGCGAAGGTGGACATCGTTTCCGGCGCGACGCAGACCAGCCAGGCGTTCCAGCAATCGCTCGCCGCGGCGCTTGCGCAGGCGCAGGCCTAGCCGGCGCAGCATTTCGCGGGACTTACGTTATCGACCATGAAAGAAACGCGACTGATCATGGGTATGCCGGTCGCGGTCGAGATCGCGGATGCCGCGGCGGATGAAAATATCTTCGCCGCGGTTTTCGATCATTTCACCTATATCGATGAAAAGTTCAGCACGTACAAACCGGAAAGCGAGATGATGCGGATCAACCGGGGCGAGCTGCCGGAGCGCGATTGGAGCGACGATATGCGCATCATCTATATGCTTTCCGAAGAGACCAAGCAGCGGACCGGCGGATTTTTCGACATCCGGCGGCCGGACGGCACGGTGGACCCGTCCGGTATCGTGAAGGGATGGGCCATCTGGAACGCGGCGAAGATCATCGAGAAGGCGGGGTTCGGGAATTTCTACGTGGACGCGGGCGGCGACATCCAGACGCACGGCCTGAACGCCGAAGGCCCCGCCGGCGCGAAGTGGAGCATCGGCATTAAAAATCCATTTAACCAGAAAGAGGTGGTGAAAACAGTCTATGTGAGCGGCGAGGGCGTGGCGACCTCGGGCACCTACCTCCGCGGCGAGCACATTTATAACCCCAAAGACGGCAGACCGGCGAACGAGATCGTCAGTCTGACGGTCATCGGCCCGAACATCTATGAAGCCGACCGCTTCGCGACGGCCGCCTTCGCGATGGGCGCCGCGGGCATCCGTTTCATCGAGCAGCTGCCCGGCCTCGAGGGATATATGATAGACCGGGACGGTACGGCGACCATGACCACCGGCTTTGAAAAATATATTAAAATTTAACCATGCTGCGCCTCATTGATGATTTCCTGAACCGGATCACCATGTACCGGCTGGCGCTCTATTATCTGCTGGCGCTTATCGGCATAGCGGCCATTTTCGGCGCGATCGGCTGGATGCCCTACGCCCCGCTCCCGCTCATTGCCTCGGCGCTCATCATCACGGGCATTTGCCTGCTGGCGAACCGGATATTCGCGGCGGCGTTCGGCGCGCCGGCCAACGCGGAATCGGTCTACATCACCGCGCTTATCCTCGCCCTCATCATCTCCCCCATTTCACTCGCGCCATTCGATTGGGGCGGTTTCGCGTTTCTCGCCTGGGCATCGGTCTTCGCGATGGCATCGAAATATATCCTCGCAGCCAACCGGAAGCACCTCTTCAACCCGGCCGCCATCGCGGTCGTCATCACGGCATTCACCCTCAACCAATATGCCAGCTGGTGGATCGGCGGCAACCTGCCGATGATGGCCTTCGTCGTCGCTGGCGGCCTGCTCATCGTGCGGAAGCTCCAGCGCTTCGATCTCGTGCTGGCGTTCCTCGCTGCGGCGCTCGCGAGCATCGTGCTTACGAACCTCGCCTTCGACCCGTGGACGACCGTCTGGAAAGCGCTCATCCACACGCCGCTCTTCTTCTTCGCGTCCATCATGCTCACCGAACCGCTGACCACCCCGCCGACGCGCCAGCTCCGCATCGCGTACGGCGCTCTCGTCGGCGCGCTTTTCTCGCCAGCCATCCATCTCGGTCCGGTCTATGCCACGCCCGAGCTCGCGCTCGTCGTCGGCAACCTCTTCTCGTACGCCGCCAGTCCGAAGAAAAAATACCTGCTCAACCTGACGGCAAAAACCAAAACGGGCGAAGGCACGTACGATTTCGCGTTCGCCACCGGGCAAAAGTTCGACTTCCGGCCCGGGCAATATATGGAGTGGACCGTGGCGCCGGCATCGCCCTGGCCCCTGCTCGGCGGGCACGACAGCCGCGGCAACCGCCGCTACTTCACGATCGCCTCGTCCCCCACCGAACCGGAGCTTCACCTCGGCGTCAAGTTCTACGAAAATTCGAGCAGTTTCAAAAAACGCATGCTCGCGCTCAAACCGGGCGACGCCGTGATGGGCGGCCAGCTCGCGGGCGACTTCACGCTCCCGAAAGATCCGCGCACGAAGCTGGTGTTCATCGCCGGCGGCATCGGCATCACGCCGTTCCGCAGCATGGTGAAGTACCTGAGCGACCGCCGCGAGAAACGCGATGTCGTCCTCCTGTATTCGAACCAAACCCCGGAAGAAATATCCTATCGCGAAGTGTTCGACGAGGCCGCACGCACGATCGGCCTCAGGACGGCATACCGGAACACGGCGACCGAGGGCCGCATGGACGCCGGGTTCGTGACGCGCGAAGTTCCCGACTACCGCGACCGCAGGTTCTATATTTCCGGCACGCACGGCATGGTGGAGGCGTTCAAAAAGACGCTCGCTGAGCTCGGCGTCCCGCGCCGGCAGGTGAAAACCGACTTCTTCCCGGGATTTTGAAAGATCATAAAAAGAACGGGGCGGACAGCAAATTGCTGCCCGCCCCAAAATCGGAAAACTGTCTATATATAATTGCGGGGCAAACTGCGCCCCGGACATCGCCTTCGGGTGGCTAGTCAGTCGAAAGAACTTCACTGTTGAAACGGAAATCTGCCATAATGTCTCTCCCTTTTTAGAGGAAAAGCATGCCAGGGCTCATTGATCCGCATCGAATCACCTCGCCCTGGCGCCAGATGATCAGCAACTCAGCTACTACTGTTGATCAGTTTACCAAAGCCTCGCCCGCGCGTCAACCGCGTGGTATCATGACGGCATGAAACAGGTTTGCCCCGACTGCGGCCCGGCCACCGTACCGCACGCGTTCGAGCGCTGGTCCACCGCCATCGATGCCGCCGTCACGGGCATCCACCAGCCATTCGAGTGGGTGTACGGGCTTTTTGCGCCCGCCATCGCCGCGCTCCGCCCCGGCTATCTTGCCGGACCGATCGCCGCGCTCTGCGCCACGCTCCATCTCGGCGTGATCGTCACGGCGCCCGACGACAAAGTGAACCTGCGGACGCAGGTCCTGTGGGAAGAAGCGGCGCGGCGCGGCATCGTGATGAAGGAGTTCCGCCCGTTCGACCTCGCGCGCGAGCTGTTCTGGGCGTCGTATCGCAGCGACGTCCGCGCGTTCGACGGCCTCCCCCGCCCGCGTGGCGCATCGAGCGCGGCGCTCAACTGGATGGACGACAAGGGCATCATCATTAAAAAATTCCGCGCGGCGGGCATCCCCGTCCCGCGCGGCCGGAGCTGCCGGACGCTGGCGCAGGCGGAACAGACGTTCCGCGGGATCGGCGGCCCGGTCATCGTAAAACCAAATCTCGGTTCGCGCAGCCGGCATACGTACGTCGGCATCGCGGACCCCGAGGCGCTCCGGCACGCCTTCGGGAAAGCGAAAGAGATCTCGTTCTCGCCGGTCGTCGAGGAGGAGCTATCGGGATTCGTATTCCGCATCACGCTCATCGGCGGCAAGGTTGCCGGCGTCATGCGCCGCGAGCCGCCGCACGTCACGGGCGACGGCCGGCACACCGTCCGCCAGCTGGTCGAGGAGGAGAACAAGAATCCGCTGCGGCGCGGGCCGATCTTCCACGGGATCTCCATGGACGAAGCTCCCGCCACGCTCGCCGCGCAGGGCCTCACGCCCGATTCGGTCCCGGCCGCCGGGCGCATGGTCGTCATCCATCCGAAGGTAAGCCGCAGCTTCGGCGCCTCGACCACCGAGATCACGGACATCCATCCCGATAACGGGCAGCTGTTCGCGAAGATCGCCGAGACCCTCAACGACCCTATCGTCGGCGTGGACTTCATGATCGG
>DATKMM010000062.1:0-15542 GCA_035541855.1 Minisyncoccota bacterium
AACGGCGAAGTGTCGAGGGATCGGAAGTTTTTGGTTGGTACGGCGGAGCCGTCACTGCTCGCGTATTATGCGGACGAGGTTTTGAAAGCGGAGGATCTCCCGATGAAACTTTCCGGATACAGCCAATGCTACCGGAGCGAGATCGGCAGCTACGGCAAGGACGTGAAGGGCATGTACCGCGTGCACGAATTTATGAAAGTGGAGCAGGTCGTGATCGCGGAAGCCGACGCCGAGGCTTCGATAAAGCTGCAGGATGAAATGACGGCAATCTCCGGCGAGATGCACGAGGAGCTCGGCCTGCCGTATCGCCGCCTCGCGATCTGCACGGGCGACCTCGGCACGGGGAAATACCGCCAGTTCGATACGGAGGCATGGCTGCCGGGCATGAACCGCTGGGCGGAGACCGGCTCGGCGAGCAACTTTCTGGACTGGCAGGCGCGCCGGCTGAACGTGAAGTACGTGGACAAAAGCGGCGAGAAGAAGTTCGTTTATATGCTGAACAATACCGCGCTCCCGTCGCCGCGCATCTTCATCGCGATCCTGGAAAATTACCAGACGAAGGACGGCAAAGTGGAGGTGCCGGAAGCGCTGCAAAAGTATGTCGGGAAGAAAGTGATCGGCTAAAGGACAACTTGCGGTAAGTTAAAGCATAGTTTTGCATATTTTAACTTAGTATGCTAAGGTTAAAATATAAAAATCCATATTTTAACTTATGAAAACAAGCTTTAAAGCAGGCGTTTATAAGCAGCAAAATCAATACAAAAGTTTCAGCCCCTCACTGATCAACCGGCCTTTCCAGTGGGACGACCGGAAGATCGGGCTTTTGCTTGCTGATGCCATGCGTCTTTTGGGTGAGTTGAACGCTTATTCGACGCTGGTTCCTGACGTTGATTACTTTATCAAGATGCATATTGCAAAAGAGGCGATCACCTCGAGCCGCATCGAGGGTACGAAAACAAGAATAGATGAAGCGCTTCGGCCAAAGGAAGACGTCGATCCCGAGCGGCGCGATGATTGGAAAGAGGTGCAAAATTACATTGCGGCCATACACAGCGCCATTAAAGAGCTTCGCGACCTGCCGCTTTCCATGCGGCTTATCAGGAATGCCCATAAAGTCCTGCTTACGAGTGTTCGAGGCGAATACAAGACGCCGGGTGAAATACGTCTCAGCCAGAATTGGATTGGCGGTTCTAATCTGCAAAACGCTGTTTTCGTACCGCCGCATCCTGATGAGCTGGCAGATCTGTTATCTGATCTTGAGAAGTTCTGGCACCATAAAGAACTCGAGATCCCATTGCTTATAAAATGCGCTATGAGCCATTACCAATTCGAGACCATCCACCCGTTTTTAGATGGCAATGGGAGAACGGGGCGCTTGTTGATCACGCTTCAGCTCGTGGAAGCGGATATCCTCGGGAAACCAACGCTGTACTTGTCTGATTTTTTTGAGCGGAATAAAGGATCGTATTACGATGCATTAACCGTGGTTCGAGCTTCAAATGACATCGAGCAGTGGATCAAATTTTTCCTGACGGGTGTTATTGAAACCGCTGCAAAAGGGAAGACCACCTTCGAAAAGATCGTCGCGTTACGGCAACGGTATGAGCGAAAAATAATGGATATGGGACGAAGAGCTGAGTTGGGCCAGTTGTTTCTGATCGCGCTTTTCTCCCAGCCGATCATGACCATTAATCAAGTGGCCGAAAAATTCAACGTCACATTCGCTACCGCTATGCGGCTGGTTGATGAGTTTGAAAAGAGAGGCATTTTGAAGGAAAAAACGGGCTACTCACGCAACCGCTCGTTTGAATTATTTGAGTATGTAGATCTGTTTGAAAAATAAGCCGAATGACTATATCTCCATTCGCCACTCGGCGTAGCTTGCGGGGTCGATGCCGGTTTGCGCCGCGCCGTAGACGGCAGCGAGCTTTTGCGTGACCGTGCCGGCTGCGCCGGTGCCGATCGGGCGCTTGTCGATGGAAACGATGGGGATAACGCGCGCGGAGCTGCCGCACAAAAAGGCCTCGTCGGCGAGGTAGAGCTCGCTGCGGTCGACGGTGCGCTCTTCGGCCGCGAGGCCGAGGTCGCGGGCGATGCGGAGGATGCTGTCGCGCGTGATGCCTTCGAGGAGGTCGGCGCCGACGCTTGGCGTCACGAGCCTGCCGCCGCGCACGAGGAAAATGTTCGCCACGGTGCCTTCCGTCACGTGTCCCTGCGCGTCGAGGACGATGGCGTCGTCATAGCCGTTGAGGACCGCTTCGTTCTTTATAAGCGACGTGTTCGCGTAGCTACCGTTCACCTTGGCCCGCGGCGGGATGGCGTTGTCCGCGTTACGCGTCCAGCTCGAGACGCAGAGGTTCACGCCGCCGCGCGGGAGGATGCTGCCCATCGGATAGGCGTAGGCGGAGAGCGAGTGCGTGAGGCCGTGGATCTTCGTGCCGGCGATGAGCTCGTCGACGAAGACCGTCACGCGGACGAGCGTATCCTCGGCGATGGCGTTTCGGCGGACGAGGTCGAGCATGGTGGCCTCGAACCTTTCATACGGCCACGCAGGCGCGAAGTTGTGGAAATCCATGATCTTCGCGGAGCTCACGAGCCGCGCGTAGTGGTCCTTCAGGCGGAACGCGTACAATTTGCCCGTGGCCCCGTTCCGGTTCACGCCGAACACGGTGTAGATGGAAAGGCCGTAGAGCACCGGCGAGCTCGCGATGCTGACGTTCGCGTCCTTGAACGGCACGAACCCGTCGCGGAAAAATGCCTGGCTTTGCGAGTAATCGAATGATGGCATGCGGTGGGTGGGTGGCAACGGTATAGGACATAGTATAATAGAGGTACCCTGACCCATGCAAATCGACAGCTACGTTTCCGAGCGGCGGCGGAAACAGAAAAAGCGGAGGAAGTACTTCTGGAGCGTCGCCGTTTTCCTGGCGGCGTATTTGGTTTTCCTCAGCATCGTCGCGCTCTTCGTCCGGCTGCCCGCGTTCCACGAACAGCGGATCACGATCGTGGGCAATAGCGCCGTTTCGGCCGCCGACATCACGAACCTGCTCCAGGCGAGCGTCATCAAGGACGGCAACCTGCTTGCCGCGCCGGACAACGGCCTGAAGGCGATGCTCGGCTTCACGAACATGCTCGTCTGGCCCGGCGCGCTGCCGACCTCCACCGTGGCCGTCATCCCGCAGCTTGCGGACGTTTCGATCGCGAAAGATTATTTCCTGCACACGATCACCGTCACGGTCGCCGAGCGCCAGCCGTTCGCGGTCTGGTGCCTGATGGCGGCGGAGGACAGCTCGAGCAGCGATGCGTGCTACTGGATCGATGATACCGGCACGGCATTCCAGAGAACGCTCGATACGCAGGGCGGCGTGATCTCCGTCATCCACGATTACGCGCAGGGCGGGGTCGCGCTCGGCGGCAAGGTCCTGCCGGCCGACCTGCTCGCGAACCTGCTTTCGGTGCTTGGCGTGCTCAGATCGTCCGGCGTAGGCGTCGAAGATATTTCGATCCGGGACCTCGCGCTCCAGGAGGTCGACGTGACGACCTCCGCCGGGCCGCTGCTGAAGTTCAGTCTCCACTTCCCGGCCGACAACGATCTCGCCATCCTCGGGAACCTGGCCGCCAAGCCGGATTTCGGCGATCTGCAATACGTCGATTTCACCGTGCAGAACAGGGTGTATTATAAATAGCATGGGCATCCTTCCCGTCATCAATTGTCCCGACTTCGCGTGCGTGAAGCAGAAGGTCGAGGCGGCGAAGCGATTTCTGCCGGAGGGGAACTTTTTGCATTGCGACGTCGCCGACGGGACGTTCACCTTTAACAAGACCTGGGGCAGCCCGGCGGAATGGGCGAACCTGCGCGCGCCGTATCAACTGGAGGTGCACTTGATGATCGAGCATCCGGAAAAGGCGATCGAGGCGTGGATCGCGGCGGGGGCGCGGCGGTTCATCATCCATATCGAAACGGTGACGGACGAGGCGCTGGTGCGGATATTCGAACTTTGCGACCGGCGCAACATCGGGGTCGCGCTTTCCTCGAATCCCGAGACGGCGGTCGGACGCCTGGAACCGTACCTGGTACACTTTCCGATGTTCCAGGTTCTGTGCGTGCATCCGGGGTTGGCCGGCCAGCCGTTCCTGCCGCTTGCGCTTGAGAAAGTGAAGTGGCTCCGGCGCGAGTGCCCGCGTGCTATAATTGAAGTTGACGGCGGGATGGATCCGGAAACGGCGCGCCTGGCCAAAGGCGCCGGCGCGGATCTGATCGTGTCGTCGAGCTACCTCTGGAACGGAGGAAACGGCGGCGACCCGAAGGCCGCATATGAAATTTTAAAGCAGGTTTAACCCGTTTTTTAATGGAGCACCTTACCGACAAAAAGCTGAAGCACCTCGAGTTCATGGCGAACACGCTCCGCGCGGACGTGATCAAAATGGTCTCGCACGCCGGTTCGGGGCATATCGCCGGGCCGCTCGATATGGCGGAGGTTTTCACCGCCATGTATTTCCACATCCTGCGCCACGACCCGCGCAAACCGGACTGGCCGGAGCGCGACCGGCTGGTGCTTTCGAACGGCCATATCTGCCCGATCCAGTACGCCGCGCTCGCGCATGCGGGGTATTTCAAAGTGGAAGAACTGGCCACCCTGCGCCAGCTCGGCACGCGCCTGCAGGGGCATCCCCATCGCGGCGTCCTGCCCGGCATCGAGACGACGTCCGGCCCGCTCGGTTCCGGCATTTCGCAGGCCGCCGGCATCGCGCTGGCTGCGCGCATGGACGGGAAGAAGTGGCGCACCTATTGCCTCACTTCCGACGCCGAGCATGAGGAGGGGAATACCTGGGAGGGTGTCATGTTCGCCGGCAAGAACCGGCTCGCCAATCTTACGGTCGTGGTGGACCGCAACAACATCCAGATCGACGGCTTCACGGAGGGCGTCATGCCGCTCGAACCGTTCCGCGGGAAGTATGAATCGTTCGGCTGGCACGTGCTCGAGATCGACGGCCACTCGTTCGAGGAGATCGTCGCCGCAGCCGCCGAGGCGCAGGCGATCTACGAGAAGCCGACCTGCATCATCGCGCACACGATCCCCGGCAAGGGCGTGGACTTCATGGAGAACGACTACCTCTGGCACTCGAAACCGTTCAAGCCCGGGGAGGCGCAAAAGGCGCTGGCCGAACTCCGGACCTTGCGGGGGAGGATCAGGAGCGAGCATCAGTAGGGATCAAAGCTCAAATATCAAATATCAAAAATATGAAAATGATCAATTTCGTCCTCGGTCTCGGTACCGCCATCATCCTGTCGGCGCTCATCACGCTGGGGATCAAGGCGTTCTATCCGGAGCCGGCGCCGCCGCAATACCCGGACTACCCGCCATCCGCGCCGGTAGCGCCGTGCCCGTCGAACGATGCGCAATGCGCACAGCAGAACGCGCAGATCGAGGCGCGGCAGCAGGCGCAGATGGACCAGTATAACCAGGAGGAGCAGGCGTACGAGGATGCGAGCCAGGTCTATAACCGCAACATTTTTATCATTGCCAACATCGTCGGGATGATTGTGTTCGCTGTCGGGTTCTGGCTCCTGTTCGCCACGGCGATCGCGGCGCAGAGCGTGCCGATCGGCATCATGATCGCCGGCCTGTGGAGCATCATCTACGGCTATGCGCGCGGGTGGGGGAGCGTCAACGACCAGCTCAAGTTCTTCATCGGGCTCGTGATCGCCGCGATCGTCATCGGCGGCAGCATGTGGCTCGTGCAACGGTACGCGAAAAAGCGCGGAGGCGCCATGCCGTAGCGCCATGGGCCAGCACCGGGGCGAGCTTTGGGCGGTCCTGATCGTCGTCGCCGTCGGCGCGGGGGTTTTGGTCTTCGTTGCCGCCCGCGCGGTCGGCCAGGTGCTGGCCCTGCAGGGCGCACCGGGTGCCGGAGTCGATGCGCTTTCGGCTGAGACCATCGGTTGGGCGGCGTATCGGAATCCCGGATTCGGATTTTCGTTCCAGTACCCTTCCGGTTGGGAGATCATGACCACCACGCTCGCAAGCCAGCCGCCGTTCCTGGTCCTCGGAAATCCGCTTGACGGCACGAGTACCTACGCCGCGAGGATATCCATCGAGAACAATTCGAGCAGTCTGTCCTCCGGCGGGTTCGTGCACCAGATGCTCGCCGCGCTGCGGGCGCAGGACGCCGAAAATGCGAAAAGCGGCCCGGCGCCGCAGCTCGCGCCCCGCTTCGGATCGGCGTCGGTCTACCGGATCGGGCCGTACGACGCATACGAGCTTTCCGATGTTTTCGAGTTCGACCATGACGCCGACCAGGTTTACATCGCGGACGGGGATGTCGTTCTTGAGTTCGATTTTCCCGCCGCCGAAGAGAACCCGAACATCTCCCTGCCGGTGGCAAACAACGCTACGATCCGCGAGATCATGGAGACGCTGACGTTCGGATAGGACCGGCAGGGTCCGGGGTAAAAAAAGGCCGCCAGTTGTCCGGCGGCCTGCGGAGGCAAGGGGGGTGCTGCGCCCCTGCTTTACTCTCCGGATTTCATCTGCCGCTTTTGGATCGCTTCGTCGGCCCGGCGAAGCAATCCCTGGTCGGGCGTCACCGGCTGCAGGCTCTTCACGTATGCCCTTTGCCAGCGGTCGCCCGCTTTCCGGCCGTCGGATCCGGGTGCCGCCCGGGTCTGCCGGAAAGATGTTGCCAGCAGATGGTCGACGACCGCCTGATTGGCGGCAATGGCCGGCTGGTTCGTTTCCAGCCAGACCTTGAAAGCGCTGAGATAGTTCTTTTTTGCTATTTCTATCACCCACGCCGACGAAGACGGGTCGTTGATGGCATTGACGAGATCCCTTTCCGTTCCCAGCATAATGCGGAAAACGATCTTCCGGACCCGCCTCTCCTCGCGGCAAAGTTTTGTCCCTCGTGCGGAAGCATCCCTTATGTCGGGAGGGAGCCCTTCATAAGTACTTCCGATCGGCGGGGGACAGGCACCGGGCTTCCCGGCGCTGGCAGTTGCCGCCATGATCATGATAACCAGTGCGGCAAGAACGCGGCTCACGACAAACAGTTTCATAAACCTCACCTCCTCTGTCCATAGGCTACACATTCCGACCGGCCGCGTCAAATCCAAAACCAGCGCAACGGGAAACAGCCGCAAAAGCGGCTGTTTCCCGTTTCTCTGTCTGGCAAGAGCAGTATCCTACCACATGAACGACAGGCCCACTCTGCGTGCCTTGTCATCGTACCAGGCGGATGCTGAAGAAAACCTTAAGGAAAGTTAAAGAATATCTAAAAACAAAAACAGCCATAGGCATGGCCGTTTTTGTGCCAGACAGAGATTTTTCGCCCATGATCTGGACGCCGCTCTTCCGTATCATCATACTGCTGGCAAAAGCCGTGTCAAATTTGATTTAATAATTTTTTAACCCCAGCGTAGTTTCGCAGCCGCCATCCCTCCCGCCTCCGCGAACCCGGTGGAGGCGAGTGAAACCGGCAGCAGCCGAGGCTGCTGCTCGGGCCGGAACAGGTTCGCGGAGGCGGGAGGGATGGGCGGCTACTCGTACCGGAGCGCTTCGATCGGGCTCTTCCGGGCCGCCTGGCGGGCGGGGTAGATGCCGAAGACCATGCCGGTGAGACTGGAAACGGCGACGGCGGTAATGACGGCGGAAAGAGGGAACGCGAACGTCCACGCGACGGCGAGGACTTTGGCGATCACGAAATATGCCGCGGCCACGACCATCGCGCCGAGCGCGATGCCGATCACGCCGCCGATGAACGTGATCATGACCGATTCGATGAGGAACTGCTGGAGGATGTCGCCATCCGTCGCGCCGACGGCTTTCCGCAGGCCGATCTCGCGCGTGCGCTCGATCACGGAGACGAGCATGATGTTCATGATGCCGATGCCGCCGACGATGAGCGAGATGGAGGCGATAGCCGTGAGGAAGAGCGTGAGGACGTTCGTGATGTTGCCGAGAAGCGCGAGGACGTCCTGCTGGGTCTCGATCGTGAAGTCGTCCTTGTTCGGGTCCGTGATGCCATGGTCCTGCTCGAGGATCTGCTCGACCCGCGCCTTCGTGAAGTCGATGGTGTAACTGTCGTTCGCCTGCACCATGATGTCGTTGAAATAGTCGGTGCCGAGCATCTGCTTTTGGCCGACGGTGATGGGCACCAGCACGAGATTGTCCTGATCGATACCGAAGGCGCCAGTACCTTTCTTTTCCAGAACGCCGACGACGCGGAAGGAGATGTTCTGTACGCGGATGAACTGGCCGACCGGGTCCGAGCCGGCGCCGAACAGGGTGTCGGCGAGTTCGGAGCCGATGACGGCGACATGGTTGAACGCCTGCACGTCCTCGTCGGTGAATGGATAGCCTTCCGCGACGCCGAAGTTGCGGACCGTGAAAAAGTTCGCCGGCACGCCGTCGAAGGTCACCGTCACGTCGTTATCGGCGAAGACCGCGTCCGCCTGCCCGCGCACTTCTTCCGTGACGGCGGCGACGGACGGGTCGCGGGCAAGGGCGTCGGCGTCCTGCTGTTTCAGGCTGGTGACGATAATGCCCTGGGCCTGCGCGGGGGACGAGAGCCGGCCGTTGTTGCTCCCGCCCGGGATCACGATGATGAGGTTCGAGCCGAGTCCCTGGACCTGGTTCAGGATGTAATCCTGGGCGGACTGGCCGATGGACATGAGGATGATCACGGACGAGATGCCGATCACGATGCCGAGCATGGTGAGGAGCGACCGCATCTTGCCGTGCTTCAGGGTCGCCCGCGATGATCTGATGAGGTCCACGGTGCGCATGTTATTTGAAGAATTGGTCTTTCGAACTGCGCCGCGTTTTGACCGGGGCGTCGCTTTCGATCATGCCGTCGCGGATGGCGATGATGCGGTCGGCGAACTCGGCGGTGTACGTTTCGTGCGTGACGAGGATGACCGTGTGGCCGCGCCGGTTCAGCCCGTCGAGGATGTCCATCACCTGCGCGCCCGACTTCGAATCGAGGTTGCCGGTCGGTTCGTCGGCAAAGATGACGTTCGGATCGTTCACCAGCGCCCGGGCGATCGCGACGCGCTGCTTTTGCCCGCCGGAAAGTTTTCCCGCCTCGACGTACAATTTTTCCCCGATGCCGACCGATTCGACGGCCTGTTCGATCATCTTTTTCCGCGCCGCCGGCGGAACGGTCGAGTAGATGAGCGGGATCTCGATATTTTCGTACACCGTGAGGCGCGACAGGAGATTGAACGCCTGGAACACGAACCCCATGTCCTTGTTGCGGACGTGGGCAAGCTCGGCGTCCGACATATCGTCGATGCTTTTGCCGAGGAAGGTATAACTGCCGCCGGTCGGCCGGTCGAGGAAGCTCAGGATCTGGAGCAGGGTCGATTTGCCCGATCCGGACGGCCCGAT
This sequence comes from Minisyncoccota bacterium, assembly GCA_035541855.1. Taxonomy (GTDB): domain Bacteria; phylum Patescibacteriota; class Minisyncoccia; order UBA6257; family 2-01-FULL-56-20; genus JAJXYP01. The sequence goes on from DATKMM010000062.1 coordinate 9,390, forward strand.
GATGGAAACGAAGTCGCCTTTGTTGATCGTGAACGAAACGCCGCGGAGCGCCGAGGTCACTTCGCCTTCATCGGCATAGTCTTTTTTAAGGTCTTTGACGTCGAGCATATCATTGCGCTTTCAATCCGACATTGATGACCTGTTCTCCTGCCGTGACGCCACCCGTGATCTCAACGTTGCCGTTCTCGTCGCGGATGCCGAGGGTGACGGGGGTCTGCGTTATCTGCCCGTTCTGCAGGACGTCAACATAGGTGCCGCTTACGTTCTGGATGACCGCGTACTGGGGCAGGACCAGGGCGTTCTGGTCGGTCTTGGCCTGGATATCGAGGTTCGCCGTGAGGCCGCTCTTGATCCGCTGGTCTGCCTGGTTGAACGAGACCTTGACCTCGTAGTCGACCACGCCGCTCAGGATCGTCTCCGCGGGGTCGATGTAGAAAACCTTTCCATCGAATGTCTCGCCGGGAAACGCGTCGAAGGTCATCACGACCGGATCGCCGGGCGCGACTTTGCCGATGTCGGTCTCGGGGACGTACGCGTCAACTTCAAGGTCGCTGGCCGAGATGACCGACGTGACCGTTTGCCCGGCCGTGGCGATCTCGCCAACCTTCGCGTTCTGGACCGTGACGACGCCGCTGATGGGGGAAACGAGCGACGCCTGGCCGATCTCCACCTGGATCTGCTGGGCGTTCGCCTGGGCCTGCTGGACCGCTGCCTGCTGGGCGTTGATCTGCTGCCCGGTGGAACCGGCCAGCGTGACGGAAAGCGCCGCCTGTGCCTGGGCCACGGCAGCCCCCTCGGCCGCGATGCTTTGCGAGGTCGCGCTGATCGATGAGGCGGCGCTTTGGACCTCCGTCACCGCGTTGGCGACATCGGTTTTGTAAGCGGTCGCCGTCGCCGCCGGGAGGTTCACGTTGTCCACGACCGCGGTCGAGACCGTCGTGAGGAAATTTTCGATGACGTCCAGATGGCTGGCGGCGTCCGTGAGCGCCTGGGCGAGCGTGGAGGTCGATGCGTCCGGTTCAAGCGCCGCCAGTTCGGCCTGCCAGGCGTTCAGTTCCGCGCTGGCCTGGATGCGCTGGGACTGGGCGTTGTTCACCACCTGGGAATCGGTGACGGGGAAAGTGAGCTGGGGACTGTTCGTTTCCGCGTTCGTATAGAGCGGCGAGATCTGGTTGCGGACGGCGTCATTTGCTTTGGCGAACGCCGACGAAACGTCATTATCGGCACCGGCGTAAGTATTGGCAAGGGTCTGCTGGGCCGCCGCGAGCGCGGTTTGGGAGACCTGGATATTCTGGGGTGTCGGCCCGGCCTGGAGGTTGGCCAGGGTTGCCTGGGCCGCCGCGACGCCTGCCTGCGCCTGGGCGAGCTGGGCCTGGAGAGAGCTCGTATCAAGCTGCGCCAGCACGTCGCCGGCATTGACGGTATCGCCGGCCTGCCGGTAGACAGCCGCGATCCTGCCGCCGGTCTGGAACGCGAGGTCCAGGCTGTGCACCGGGGTGGTATTGCCCGTCACGCTGACGGTCTCCGTGATGGCGCCCTGGGTGACCGATACGAACTGGTATTGGCTGCCGCCGCGCGACACTGCCCACGCGATGGCCGCCGCCGCGACGACCACTACCGCGGCGAAGATGATAATAGTCCTTGTTTTCATGGTATTACTATTGTACCACGTCCGGGGCTTATCCACAGGAGGCCGTTGACGCGCGGTATTTAAGAGGTAGAATAGTTAAGTTACTTAATTATCCACCATGGACGCCATTATAGAGGTCAGGGACCTGGTCAGGCAGTTCGGCGATTTTACGGCTGTCGACCGCATTTCGTTCAGCGTGAAGCCGGGCGAGATATTCGCGTTCCTCGGGCCGAACGGCGCCGGCAAATCGACGACGATCAAGATGCTTACCACGCTGCTCCACCCGACGGGCGGCACGATATCGCTGAACGGGCATGATCCGGTGCGGGAACCGGAGGAGGTTCGCCGGTCGTTCGGCATCGTGTTCCAGGACCCGAGCCTGGATGACGAGCTGACGGCAAAGGAGAACATGGAGTTTCACGGCGTGCTTTACGATGTTCCGGCCAAATTGCGCAAGGAGCGCATCGAACAGCTTATGAGGTTCGTCGAGCTGTGGGACCGCCGCGACAGCCTGGTCAAGGAATTTTCCGGCGGCATGAAGCGGCGCCTCGAGATCGCCCGGGGGCTGCTTCATCATCCGAAAGTGATCTTTCTCGACGAACCGACGCTCGGCCTTGACCCGCAGACGCGCAATCACATGTGGAGCTATCTCCAGGAGCTCAACAAGACCGAGAACATCACGGTCTTCTTCACGACGCACTACATGGAAGAGGCCGCCCGCATCGCGCAGCGGATCGCGATCGTCGACCATGGCAGGATCGTCGCCGCCGGCAGCGCCCGGGAGCTCATGGCGCAGACCGGGACCGGTTCGCTCGAGGATGCGTTCCTGAAGCTGACCGGCAACGTGATCCGTGAAGAGGAAGCGAGCGGCGTGGACCGCCTGCGCCAAAGGGCGAAAATGTGGGGAAGGAGGAGATGAATTTCCAATTTCCAATTTTGCAATTTTCCATTGAACCTTGATCATCGAAAATTGATTGAGAATTAAAAATTGATAAGTATTGAAAATTACCATGAAGACCATTTATATCATGTGGCTGCGGGAATTGAAGCGGTATTTCCGTTCGAAGTCCCGCATGGTAGGGTCGCTCGGCCAGCCGCTCCTTTTCCTGCTGGCGCTTGGGTACGGCCTTGGTTCCGTTTTTCAGGCCGCCGGCCAGGGTAATTATTTCGACTTCCTGGCGCCGGGCATTATCGGCATGAGCATTATTTTTACCGCCATCTTTTCCGGCATCCAGCTTATCTGGGACCGGCAGTTCGGGTTCCTGAAGGAAACGCTCGTCGCGCCGGTCTCCCGGTTCAACATCATGCTGGGCCGGACGCTCGGCGGCGCCACGGTCGCGACGCTCCAGGGGGTCGTCGTTTTCATCCTGGCGATGGTGTTCGGTTTCCGTCCGTACAGCTGGCTCGCCGTTCCGGTCGTCCTTGTTTTCATGCTGCTCGTCGCGCTTCTTTTTACGGCGCTCGGCACCGGCATCGCATCGCTCCTCGAGGACATGCAGGGTTTCCAGCTTATCATGAACTTCCTCGTCATGCCGCTTTTCTTCCTTTCCGGCGCGCTTTTCCCGCTTTCGGGCCTGCCTGCGGTCCTGTCCGGCCTCACGATCATCGACCCGCTTTCATACGGCATAGATTCGTTCCGCGCGCTTCTCGTGAACAGTTCCCACTTCGGCCTCCCGCTCGATTTCACGGTGCTTTTCATCGTCACCCTGGCATTCCTCGCCGGCGGCAGCTACCTGTTCTCGAAGATAGAGGTTTAGCAACGTATCGGATCGAAGCTTCCGTTATCTTATCGACCGGCGGTATAATAGGGATGCGATGGTCAAACTCTCCCGTTCGAAGCTTGAGCTCTTCACCGAATGCCAGCGGTGCTTTTGGCTGGACGTGAAGCAGGGCGTGAAGCGGCCGCCGGGCTTCCCGTTCACGATCAACAACGCGATCGATGCTCTTCTGAAGGCGGAATTCGACGTGCATCGCGCCAAGGGGACGCGGCACGCGGCCATGAAAAAATTCAAGATCGACGCGGTCCCGTTCGCGCACGAAAATCTTGACCGGTGGCGGCATAACTTCACCGGCGTGCAGTTCGGGCACGAGGCGACCGGTTTTCTCGTGTACGGCGCCGTGGACGATCTCTGGGTGAACCCGGCGGGCGAGCTGATCGTCGTCGATTACAAGGCGACCGGGGCGGAGCATAAGATCCACGATTCTTATCGCCGGCAGATGGAGATATACCAGTGGCTCCTGCGCCGGAACGGTTTCGCGGTCTCGGCGACCGGATATTTCCTCTTTGCGCAGGTGAACAAGGGGAGGGGATTCGGCAACGGCGAGGCGGCGCTTTCCTTCGACCTCTTCATCGAGCCGCTCGTCGGCGATGATTCCTGGGTGGAGCATGCGATCACCGGGGCGAAGCGGGCGTACGATAAGGCCGCCGCGCCGGAAGCCGCGCCGGCCTGCGAATATTGCCATTACCGCGACGCCGCGGCGCACGCATTAAAAAAAGATTAAACAACATTTGCATTACGTTTGCCGACGCCTATGATAATAGGTATGGAACAGAAAATTATTTCGGTCATCGGAGAACTGAAAGACCAGATCGGCCGTTTGTCGGATACGATGGATGCGCGGATGGAGCATATGGAAACTGACATCCGGCGCCAGGGCGTGCTGATGGAGCAGATGCAAAGCGATATCTCGGCCCTGGGCGAGGAGCACGAGGTTCTGCATGGGCGGATCGACCGTGTCCAGGGCGCCGTTGCGCGGATCGAGGCGAAAACCGACGAGATAGACGTCCGTCTCATCCGCGTTGAGGCGAAGGTGGTGGATATTGGCGATCGCCTGGCCCTGGTCGAGGTAATATAAGAGGATGCTGGTCTTTACGCGGCATGCGCGGGCAAAAATGGGCTTCTACAAGCTTTCCGAGTCGCGGGTCCGGCATGTGCTCCATGCGCCGAAGCGGATCGAGGAGGGGGTCGCGCCGCGGACGGTGGCGATGATGTATCCGGCGAAATCGCACGAGATCTGGATAATGTTCCAGGAGAAACCCGGGGAGCGCGTGATCATCAGCGCCTGGCGATATCCGGGCGTGACGAAACCACGAAGCCAGGTTACCCTGCGGATGGCGCGGCAGGCGTATCGGGAATTTCTCGATGGCCATGAAGACCAAATAAAATTAAATAAAACAAAATGATCCTGACCAGTCCTTCGTTCCAAAATGATGGCAATATCCCGAAGAAGTTCACCTGTGACGGAGGGGGTATCAACCCTGAGCTGCAGATCCAGAACGTTCCACCGGGCGCGAAAAGCCTGGCGCTCATCGTGCACGATCCCGACGCGCCGGTTCCGGGCGGTTTCACGCATTGGGTGGTCTGGAACATCGATCCGGCCATACCGTTCATAAAAGAAGAAAGCGTTCCGCCTGGCTCGAGCGAGGGTGTGAACGGCGCCGGCGAGGCGGGCTATGCCGGCCCCTGCCCGCCGCCCGGCCACGGGGCGCACCATTACCGGTTCCGGCTTTACGCGCTGGATTCGCCGCTTGAACTGCCCGCCGCGACCCGGGCGACCGAGCTGGAGGCCGAGATCGGGAAGCACTTGCTGGAATCCGCAGAACTGGTAGGATTATATGGCCGCCCGTAATAGTTAAGTAACTTAAGCAATATGGACCTCATCGACAACCAATTGATCGCGGAATCCATCCAGGGGAGGGAAGCCGCTTTCGCGGAGCTCGTCAGCCGCCACTTGGGCGGCGTGTATAAGTTCGCGTACCGTTACGTCCGCGACGAGCAGGATGCGGAGGATATCGCCCAGGAAACGTTCGTCCGCGCATGGAAGAACCTCAGGAAGTTCGACGCGTCGAAGAACCTGAAGACGTGGCTGTTCACGATCGCGAAGAACGCATCGCTCGACCTGTTGAAGAAGAAAAAACCGCTGGCATTCTCGAAGATCACGGATGCCGAGGGCGAATTGGAATCGTTCCTCGCGCCATACGTGGCGAGCGGGGAGATGCCGGAGGAGGCGATGGACCAGAAGCTTTTGAAGGGGGACATGGATGCGGCGCTCGCGAAGTTGCCGCCGGCATATCGCGCCGTATTGGCTTTGCGCTATAATGAGCATTTGAAGTTCCGCGAGATCGCTGAGGTTTTGCGGGAGCCGATCGATACCGTGAAGAGCAAGCATCGCCGGGGCCTCGCCCTCCTGAAGAACGTCCTGTTTCCGTAGGTTGGCGCACCTAAAACACAGCTTTGCTCGTATGTAAAGCATGCCTGAGTTTAAGCCTGAATTACAGCATCGCATCATGCTGCGGATCGAACGCCACGAGCGCCGCAAGCTTATCGCCAAAACCGCCGGTTTCGGCGTCCTTTTTGCCGGTTCCGTTTCCCTGCTGGTCGCCGCGTATTTCAATCTCGTTTCCGCCGCCGACCAAAGCGGTTTCTTCAGCTTCGCCTCGCTCCTGTTCTCGGATTTCTCCATCGCCATGGCCAATTTTCAGGACTTCGCATATTCCATCATAGAGTCCTTCCCGGCGTTTT
>DATKMM010000063.1:0-10052 GCA_035541855.1 Minisyncoccota bacterium
TTGCATAAGCTCACATACATATTGCACTCTCTCGGCGAAAACGAGAGATGAAGATCCATAACAAAACCAAGGGGTTCCGGGGTATCGTCGCGACATGGGAAGCCATGCTACGGTTAGGCATGGTCACCAAACATACCGAGGAGAAGGTGCGCATCCTCATATTTTGGGAAAAGCACGGGCTCCAAGCCACGCTCGACGCTTTTCCCGTGAAACGCCGTACCCTGTTTCTCTGGAAGGAGAAGCTCCGCGCTGCGGGCGGGAATATCGCAGGGCTTGCCTCGAAGTCCCGTGCCCCGCAGAAGAAAAGGAAACGGCTTTGGGACGATTGCATCCTTGGCGAGATTAGGAGGTTGCGGGACGAGCACCCAAACCTCGGTAAGGAGAAGCTCCATCCGCTGCTGCTCGAGTTCTGCAACGGGAAAGGCTTGGCCTGCCCCGGTGCCTGCACCATCGGCAGGTTGGTCAAGGACATGGGAGGGCTCCGGAAGACCAACAAGATTTCCCATTTCGGGAAAATCAAACAACGCAAGCGGGCAAACGTCCTCAGGAAACCAAAGGATTTCAAAGCGGAATATCCGGGCCACTGCGTTGCCCTTGATACGGTGGAAGAGTTCCTGGACGGGATGCGGCGCTATGTCGTGACCGTCGAGGACCTCTTCGGCCGCTTCAGTTTCGCGTGGGGTACGGCGTCCCACGCCTCGCTTGCCGCAAAAGAATTCTTTGGGAGGTTCCAAGAAGTTTTCCCGTTCAGCGTTTCATTCGTCCTCACGGACAACGGGAGTGAGTGGAAGAAAGAATTCTCAGCCGAGCTCGAACGCCTCGCCATCGAGCACTACCACACCTACCCGCATACGCCCAAGATGAACGCGCATATCGAGCGGTTCAACCGGACCATCCAGGAGGAATTCCTCAATTGGCACAAAGCATTGCTCTTCACCGATAGGGACGAGTTCAACCGGCGCCTCATGCAGTATCTTGTCTGGTACAACACGAAGCGGGTGCACCATGCGTTCAAGAACAAGTTGTCTCCCGTCCAGTTTCTGTTATCCTTAGATCCAAACCAATTGCCCGAAGAGTGCAAAAGAGGGTGGGCGCATACAAAATTTCGCTTTTGCAGCGGAAATGCGATATTATGTGAGGAATGATCCGGCTGTACGACACCCTATCCGGCGAAAAGAAACCGCTCCCCGACCAGAAAAAGATCCGCCTGTTCGTCTGCGGCCCGACCGTCTATGATTACGCGCACATCGGGCACGCACGGACCTATCTTTTTTTTGATTTTTTCGCGAAATACCTGCGTTCGCATGGATATGAGGTAACCTACCTCCAAAATATCACCGACATTGATGACAAAATCATCAAACGCGCCGCGGAATCGGGCAGAAAGACCGAGGATTTCGCGCGATCTTTCACCGAAGCCTATCTTGAAGATATGCGTTCACTCGGCATCGCAATGACCGATGACGAAGATGAAGCGAAAAGGGCCGGAGCCATCCTCTACGCACCTGCGACCAGATTCATCACCCAGATCACGGCTCAGGTTGAGCGGCTCATCGAGAAAGGATTGGCATATCGCATCGACGGTGACGGATGGTATTTCGACATCTCCAAAGATGAGAGCTACGGAAAACTCTCGCACCGCACCAGCGGACAAGCGGAGGACGCAACCTCGCGCATTGATGACGCCATTGGCAAGCGTAACAAGGGAGATTTCTGTCTTTGGAAATTTTCCAAACCGGACGAGCCGAGCTGGAACACGCCACTCGGCGAAGGGCGCCCCGGCTGGCATATCGAGGACACGGCGATCTCGGAATTTTATTTCGGCCCGCACTACGAGATCCACGGCGGCGGCGTCGACCTGAAATTCCCCCACCACGAAGCCGAGATCGCGCAGCAGGAATCGCTCCGCGAACCCGGCGATGACCGGCCATTCGTCCAATACTGGATGCACACCGGCGCGCTTCTCGTCGATGGGAAAAAAATGTCGAAGAGCTTGGGGAATTTCATCACTATCCGCGATTTCTTAAGCAAACACTCGCCTGACGTTCTGCGACTGATCACGCTCACCCATCGCTACCGTTCCCCTATCGATTTCTCCGATGAATTAGTCAAGCAAGCCGAGACAGCCATCGGTAATATGCATCTTTTCTTGGCAAAATTAGATTACGCCGCCACCGGCGCAACTCACCAATCTGAACATTTAGCCAGAAAGACCGTCGACGAAGCCGATCAAATATTCCAAGCGATAATAGAGGATGACATCAATTCAGCAGATGCCATCGCTCGAGTCTTTGCAGACATCTCGAAATTGCAACCCCAAATATGGGATCTCCCACCCGCAGATGCCCTGGTCCACCTTAAACGCTTTGAGGGTGTATTTCGGCTTCTCGGATTTACTTTTAAACCTCATAAAATCCCCAAGGAAATCCAAGGAAAGGCGGCCGAGAGGGAGTTATCCAGAGCCAATAAACAGTTTGAGCAAGCAGACGCCTTGCGGAAGGAAATAGACCGTCTAGGATATGAGATAGAAGACACGCCGAAAGGACCTTTCATTTGGCCCAAATAGCGCTTCTTCCGCAGACCGCATGCCGCCAACCAAAAAATCCCAATTGAAGATCCCGCCGCAGAACCTGGACGCCGAGCAGGCCGTGCTGGGCAGCATTCTGATCGACAAGAACGCCATCTATCGCGTCGCGGACCTGCTCATACCGCCGGACTTCTATTCCCCGGCGCACGAGACGATCTACGACGCCATCCTCACGCTCTACGCGAAGAGCCAGCCGATCGACGTGATGAGCGTCACGAACTTCCTGAAGGAGAAAGACCGGCTCGTGGGCGTCGGCGGCTCGGGCTATCTCGCCGAACTCACGAACCAGGTCACGACCGCGTCGCACGTCACGCACTACGCCGAGATCGTAAAGAAGAACAAGATCCTGCGCGAGCTCATCCGGGCGTCGGCGGAGATCACGGAGGACGCGTTCGACCAGACGAAAGAGCTCGACGACCTGATGGACGCCGTCGAAAAAAAGATCTTCGATATCTCGCAGAAATCCACGCCGCAGAACCTGATGCCGCTCAAGGACGAGCTCGCCGGCGCGTACGAACGGATGGCGAAGCTCGCCGACGGCGGCGGCAAGCTCCGCGGCGTGCCAACCGGCTTCCCCGCGCTCGACAACAAGCTTTCCGGCCTCCAGAAATCCGACCTCATCGTCCTCGGCGCGCGCCCGTCGTCCGGAAAGACCTCGCTCGCGCTCGACATCGCCCGTAACGCCGCCCAGGCCGGCGCCTGCGTCGGCATCTTCTCGCTTGAAATGTCCCGCGAACAGGTCATCGACCGCATCATCTCGGCGGAATCCGGCGTGCCGCTCTGGAACATCCTCACCGGACGGATCAAGGGCGATGAGGAGTTCGGCATGGTCCGCGACGCGCTCGACCGGCTTTCCGGCCTCAGGCTTTTCATCGACGATTCCGCGTCGCTCAAGGTGATGGAAATGCATTCCATGGCGCGCCGCCTGCAGATGGAGCACGGCCTGGACCTCCTCATCGTCGACTACCTCCAGCTCATCCGCCCGCGCACGAACACGGACAACGTCGTGACGCAGATCACGGAGATCTCGCACGGCCTGAAGGCGCTGGCCCGCGACCTGAAGGTGCCCGTGCTCGCCCTCTCCCAGCTTTCGCGCGGCGTGGAACAGCGCGACCACAAGATGCCGCGGCTTTCCGACCTCCGCGACAGCGGATGCCTCACCGGCGACACCCTCATCATGCGCGCCGATACGGGCGAGCTCGTTACGATAAAATCTCTCGCCGATCGCGCCGAGCAGGTCCCGATCCCCGTTTACGCGCTTACCGATGGCTGGCAGGTCGTTCCGCAACCGCTCGTCAAAGCGTTTTCAAGCGGACGAAAAAAGATCTACGAGATGGTCCTGCGAAGCGGCAAGCGCATCAAAGCATCCGCGAACCATCCCTTCCGCCTGCTCACGAACTGGCAGGCGCTCGAGGATCTGCGGGTCGGCGACCGGATAGCGACCCCGGCCAAGCTCGAACCGACCGCCGCAAGCGACGCGCTCGACGAGAACGAGATCATCCTGCTCGCCCATCTTTTGGGCGATGGCTGCATCCTGCCGAACCAGCCGTTCCATTACACGACCGCCGATCCCGACAATCTCGCCGCGGTCTGCCGCGCCGCGAGATCGCTTTTCGGGATCGCGCCGCGCATCGTCCGACAAAAGAACTGGTGGCACGTTTACCTGCCGAGTCCCCGCCATCTCACGCATGGCATCAACCATCCGATCACCGACTGGTTCAAACGGCTCGGCATCCCGCTGGCGCATTCGTACGACAAGATCATTCCGGCTGCCATTTTCAGATCGCCGAACCGATCGGCCGCGCTCTTCCTTCATCACCTGTGGGCCACCGATGGCAATATCTCATGGAAACGGCTCCGCAACCGCCAACCGGCAGCTTCCATCTACTATTCGTCAACCAGCAGAACGCTCGCCGGGCAGGTCCAACACCTTCTTTTGCGCCTCGGCATACCATCGTCGGAGCACCCTTCGATAAAGAGCGGTTATCGGCCGAACTACCAGATCCACGTCCAGGGCAGCGCCGCGCAATTGAAGTTCCTGCGGATGGTCGGCTGTTTCGGCGCGCGCGGCGGGATCGCGCTCGAACTGATGCATGCCCTGGAAGCGATCACGCCGAATTCCAATCTCGATGTCCTCCCGCAGGAAGCGTGGCGATCCATCATTGAACCGGCAAAAACGGCGGCGGGCATGAGTTGGCGTGATCTTGCAGCCGGCATCGGCGTCGCGTATAACGGCACGGCGCTTTTCAAAAGCGGCATCGGCCGCGGACGACTGGAACGGCTTGCCGCCGCGCTTGATAGCGATGTCGTACGGCAATACGCCGCCGCCGATGTCACCTGGGACGAAATCGTTTCGATCACTCCGCTTGGCGTCGAGGAGGTCTACGACGCCACCGTCGCCGACGCGCACAATTTTATCGCGAACGATATTATCGTGCATAACAGCATCGAGCAGGACAGCGACGTCGTGATGTTCATCTACCGCAAGGAGACGACCGAGTATGTCGGTGCGAACGACGCGGGCGGAGCGGGCGGCGGCAACGGCGGCGAGAGCAACCTGACGCAGATCCTGATCGCCAAGCACCGCAACGGCCCCATCGGCGAAGTGGACCTGATGTTCGACAAGGAACGCACGAGCTTCCGTACCGTGGACAAGCGGTACGAGGAAATCCCGCTGTAAAAAAACCCGCGCCGAACCGAAGTTCGTGCGCGGGCCCGCCTAGCTCGCGAGCTCGGCGGCATAGGCAAATTCATACCAGCCGTCGTCGAGCCAGCGATAGCTCCGTCGCCAACGGTTGCCGCGCCAATGCAGGTATTCGACATACAGGCGCCCAGCCGCGTTACGGAAAACCGTTCCCCAAAAGTACGTCTCTCCGCTCAGCCACTCGCCGGGAATCAGTTGCGGATTGGCAAACAGGGCATCCATGATGCAGGCATTGAGCGCCTGCCCGTTTTTCAACTTCCTGCGAAGCTTATGGCCCTGAACATCCTTTCCGTCTATCTGTTCCGATATCCGGCGGCGGACGATCTCCCTGCCGTTCGCATAGAGCCTGCCATCCTCCCGCTTTTCGAGGAACACTATCCCCAGTTTGCGGTGCTCGGTCCCCTCGCCCGTCAGGGAAAGATCGGAGGGCGTTCTGGGATCGAGATCGGCATTGACAGCGACCACCGTTGGAAGCAGATCCTTCTTATGCAAACCAAGCGCGATACGAACCGCAAGGCGCCGCTTGTCAAGATCACCGATCTTCTTCGCGGCCTCGATACAATCACCAATGATGCCTGAATCGGAAAGGGATCGGAATTGCTCATCGGTAAGTCCGTCCAACCCCTCGAGCGCCCTCATCTCCCGGGCAAAGGTCGTATTTTCCACTATAGCCAACCCTCCTGCGAAAAACGCATTCGTCGAACTTCGTAAATCTTATGCATACCCGGCCGGTTGGTCAAGCTGCCGGCGGGGCGGTAGAATATCAGATATCCCAACCCCAACCAACATGAAACTCCCCGACCCTATCCAGCGCGTGGCTGACGGACTCTCGGAACTGCCCTCGATCGGACCGCGGCAGGCCATCCGGCTGGCGTTCTATTTGGTTGGGCAGAACAAGGAAAACATCCATGCGCTCGCGGCAAGCGTGGACAACCTGCGCAACATCAAGGTCTGCGAGCGGTGTTTTTTCATCCACCAGAACGAGCCGACGCCCGCCGGCGAAGATCTCTGCGACATCTGCCGCAACCCGAACCGCAACCAGCGCGGGGTGATGGTCGTCGAAAAAGAGACCGACCTCGTCTCGCTCGAGAACACCGGCAGGTTCACCGGCCGCTATTTCATCATCGGCGAGATCACGAAGACCGGCATCCTGGAGGACTGGCAGCGGTCGCGCCTGCAAAGCCTGAAAACGTTCGCCGAAAGGAATCTTCCGGAGGGGAAGTTCGACGAGGTCATCTTCGCCTTCAACCCGACCGCGCTCGGCGACCTGCAGACCTCCCTGCTCGCCAGGGAGCTCGCGCCGTTCGCCCGCAAAAAAAGCCGGCTGGGACGCGGCCTCCCGACCGGCGGCGAGATAGAGTTCGCGGACGGCGACACGCTCGGCGCATCGCTCGACCGGAGGTCATAATTTGACCACCCCTTGCGCTATTTTGTCCAGTGTGGTATCATGGTCTTGTGTAAGAGTTCTTAGTAAGTTTCGGAAGAAGCAGAAGGGAAAGAGGTCGCCTTACATAGTTACATCAACTTTTTCAGATGGCAAAGAAATTATACGTGGGAGGCTTGCCCTATCAGACGACGCAGGATGAGCTTCGCGACGCCTTTGCACAAGCCGGGACGGTTTCGTCCGCGTCCATCATCATGGACAAGATGACCGGCCGCTCGCGCGGTTTCGGCTTTGTGGAAATGGAGAACGACGCGGAAGCGATGAAAGCGATCGACCTGTGGAACGGCCAGGACTTCAATGGCCGCAAACTGACGGTCAACGAAGCGAAGCCGATGGAGCCTCGCGCGCCCCGTTCGAACGGCGGCGACAGCTACGGCGGCGGACGCCGGAGCTGGTAAGCGCGAACACCACGCCAAAGATCCCGCAGTAATGCGGGATCTTTGTTTTTTAAAAGAATTTAACCCTAGCAGGGTATAATCATGAACGCGGTGGGCGCGGCACGGTTGCTGACCCCGGCTCGTCATCTGGAGTCACGGGGTCCGACTCCCCGCGCGTCCACCGCCCTATAAGGCCGCTTGACAGGCGTACCGGTCGGAATATACTAAGATCAAGATGACGAGCCGGAATCAGCGCTGTGCTGGCTCATGGCAACAAAAACCCGGAAACGGGTTTTTGTTTTTCTCCGGCAACACAAGTAGAATAGAACTATGGACGTTATTTTTTTCGTCGTTGTTCTGATCTTCCTCGCCGCGATCGCCTGGCGGTTGTTCCAAAAGGAAGAACTGTCGCAGCGGCCGCAGGACCAGCAATCGCTGCTACTGCTGCAGAACCAGATCAACGAGCTCTCGCGATCGCTCGAGGCGAAGCTCGGTGAATCGGCGCGGGCAATCACCGATTCGACGAACAAAGCGTTCGCGCAGGCAAGCGAGAGCGCGAAGATCATCAAGGACATCACGCAGGAGCTCGCCAAGGTCGGCGAGGGGCAGCGGCAGGTCGTTTCGATCGCGGACAGTCTGAAGAACCTGCAGGATATTCTGAAAAACCCGAAACAGCGCGGCGTGCTCGGCGAATATTATCTCGAGACCGTCCTGAAGAACGTCCTCCCGCCGAACGCCTACAAGATCCAGTACGAGTTCAAGGACGGCAGCATCGTGGACGCCGCCGTCTTTACGAAAGATGGCATTATCCCGGTGGACTCGAAGTTCAGTCTGGAAAATTATAACCGCATCCTCGAGGCGTCCGACAAGGCCGACCGCGAGCGCTTCGAGGCCGCGTTCGCGAACGACCTGAAGCTCCGCATCGACGAAACCTCGAAATACATCAAACCCGAGGAAGGCACGCTCGGCTTCGCCTTCATGTTCATTCCGTCCGAAGCGGTCTACTACGACCTTCTCATCAACAAGGTCGGCGCGATCAAGTCGAACACGGTGAACCTGATCGAGTACGCCTCCGGCAAAAAGAAAGTGATGGTCGTCTCCCCAACCACCTTCCTCGCCTACCTGCAAACCGTGCTCCAGGGACTGAAAGCGCTGCGCATCGAGGAGAGTGCGAAGAAGATCGGTGAACGGGTGCATGACCTCGGCAAACACCTCACGAGCTACGAAGAATACATGCAGAAGGTCGGCAAGAACCTCGGCACCACGGTATCCGCCTACAACGCCGCCGGGAAAGAATTCGGCAAGATCAACAAGGACGTGTACCGCATCACGGGCGACGAGCTGGAACTCGAAGCGCCAGCCGTGGAGAAGCCGGAAGAAGCGGCTGCGGACGAGAAATTATTTTAGGACGGTGAAGCTGCCAAGGACCGACGTGGCGTTGGCGTCGGATTCGCTCTCGGCAGTGACGAGGTAGGTGGTGCCCGGCTGGACCAACAAGGCGAACTGCGGACACGCCATGCCCGGCGTGCAGTTCGCGGTCAGCGAACCGGGAACGGTGAAGGTGATCGTCCCGTCCGCCGACAGCGGCACATCCCGCGCCGCGACGTCAGGCCCGAAAAGAACGGTTTCCAGGTCGCCCGCGCCGCCCGCGATGCCGCCCGCCACGACCGTCGCACCCACCGGGCCGCTCGTCGGAGCCAGCGACGGACCGGCAGCGGGTCCCGCAGGCGCGGCCGGCGGGGGCGTCATGGCCAGCCATATGCAGAGAGCGAGAAAACCGGCCATAGCCAACACCCCGAGCCAGGCGCAAACCTTCAGAAAACCGCGCCCGGATTTCGCCGCGTCATCCGCCGCACCCGGCTTGAGCCGCCGCAGGTTCTCATAGATCTCGTAGGTGATGCAGATCGAGAACGGGGTGAAGAAAAGGATAATGCCGTAATAGATGACCGCCCCGCCGACGGTGCCGAGAACCATCACGGACGGGATGCAAAACACCAGGACCGCAACCACGAAGACCAGGAGGGTCAGCAACATTCTCCCGACGAGCGCCCACCAAAACCCCTTGCTGTATTCCCGGCTCACGGCAAGCGCCTTCATCCCCCGGGCATTCTCGAACACCAGCGCATAGCTCGTGAACATCAGCCGGATGCCCAGGATGATGCCGGGAACGATGAGCAGCAGCAAACCGCCCCACACCGCGAACGTGGCAAGGATCGCGATCCAGACCGCGGCCCCGAACAACTGGGATCCGATCCGATACGATTCACCGAAGCCGGTCCCCTTGCCGATCGCCGCGAGCAATCCCGTCGAGGCCATGATCACGACGATGACGCTCGCGACCTCGACCACGGCGCCCGTGAGGTCGGCCATGGGCGATTTCCACGACCCCAAAAGCGGCACGAGGCCCAGCAGGACGATCGGAACCAGGAACACCAGCACTGCCGTCGAAAACCGCTCCTGATACCGCCGCCACGCATTGCCGAACAGCGTCCCGATCGGGTCAAGCTTCATATTTCAATTATAGCAAAACCGCATTATTTCCCGGCGTCGGGAATTTTGAACCACTTGTTCGCCGTGAAATGCCAGCTCGACGGGTCCGCCGCCCGCAGCTCATCCCATATCGCCCTCGCCGATCCGGTATAGAACTTTTCATCACGGACGATCTTCCGGGTGCGCGCCAACTTCGCAGGCAGCTTCGATCTTCTCCTCGTTTTTCACCCCCTCTTTGCGGGCCAGCATGAGTGCAAGAAACACCACGCGAAAACTGTGTTCGGAGTCGCTCGCGCAGTCCATGCCGACATGCTGACGCCATCCCCGCCCCATGCTCGGCAGGGTGCCGATCTCGAAAAGAAATTCTCGTTCGGGTGGGTGCCACTTATTGCTAAAATTATCTCTCTGAATGCCCATATAATCAAGCATTTACAGGCATTTTCAACGCCG
>DATKMM010000064.1:0-10914 GCA_035541855.1 Minisyncoccota bacterium
GGTCTTGAAAACCAGCGGGAGCAATCCCTTGCAGGTTCGAGTCCTGCACCCTCCGCAAATCATAGTATAATAGAAGACATGATTATCGCTTTCCTGCGGCGGTTTGTTCCTCTGGCGTTTTTGGCGACCGCCATGTGCGGGCTGGTTTACCTGGCGGTCCAGCAGGACATGCGCCAGGGGGCGAACGATCCGCAGGTCCAGATGGCGGAGGATGCGGCGGCGGGAGCCGCGATCCCGACCTCGACTGTCGACATCAATGAGTCGCTCGCGCCGTATCTCGTGCTGTACGATGCTTCCGGGGATCCGGTTGCCGGCAATGGCCTGCTTGACGGCGCCCTGCCGCGGCTTCCCGCGGGAGTTTTCGCGTATGCCAGCCAGCACGGCGAGGACCACGTCACCTGGCAGCCGCGCCCCGGGATCCGGCAGGCCATCGTCGTCGTGCAAACCGCGAGCGGGTACGCCATGGCCGGCCGCTCGCTCCGGGAGGTCGAAGCGCGCGAGGACAAGCTCGGATTCCAGGCGCTCGCCGTCTGGCTTTGCACCATGATCGGCCTCGTCATCCTGGAACTCCTCTATAATAGAAAGTAATGGACAACCGCCGGCACATCCACCACTCGCGGCACTCCGGCTTCAGTTACCCGACCTCGCTCTGGTCCCGGCTCCACTCCGCGTTCACGCCGATCATCGTCGTGGTCGTTTTGTTCATCATCCTTCGCGTCGCCGCGATCTTCCCCGTTGTCCCGACCGCGATCTCGCCGGACTATATCGGCCTTGCGCTCCTCGCCACCTTTATCCGCCTGCTCATCGCCTATGCGCTCGCGCTTGTCATCTCCGTCCCGTTGGCGCTCCTCGTCGTCAAAAGCCCGCTCATGGAGCGCATTTTTCTCCCGACCTTCGACATCGCGCAATCCATCCCGGTCCTGGCGTTCTTTCCGGTCGTCGTCATTTTCTTCCTGCACTTCGGCCTCACGGATGCGGCGGCGGTCTTCATCATTTTCCTCACGATGCTCTGGACGATGGTGTTCAGCCTGGTTGGCGGACTGAAGATCATCCCGACGGACATCAAGGACGCGGCCAAGGTATTCGGCGTTAAAAAGTTCGACTACCTGCGCCGCGTGCTCCTGCCCGCCATCGTCCCGTCGATCGTGACCGGCTCGCTCCTCACCTGGGCGCAGGGATGGAACATCATCATCGTAGCCGAGGTGCTGCGCACATACATCCCAGGCGGCACGGCGGCGAGCGACCTTTTCGGCATCGGCAGCGTTCTCGTTGACGCGAGCGCGAACGGCCAGAACGCCGTCTTCATCGCCGCGATCCTCGTCATGGTCGCCGCGATCGCCCTCCTCAATTTCTTCGTGTGGCAGCCGCTGCTGCACTACGCGGAACGGTATAAGTTCGAATAACCATATGGACCCGGTCATTGATTTCAAGGGAGTTTCGAAAAGCTTCGGCCCGAACGAGGTCGCCCTGCGCGACGTGACGTTCTCGGTCGCCGGAGGCGAGTTCGCCTGCATCATCGGCCCGTCGGGCGGGGGCAAATCCACCATCCTGAAGATCATCGCCGGACTCGAAAAGGAAACTTCCGGCGCGGTCGTAAAACCGGAAAAGGTCTCGATGGTGTTCCAGGCGGGCGCGCTCCTGCCGTGGCTTACGGTCGCGGAAAACGTGGCCATCGGCCTGCGGGCCAAAAACGTTCCTGAAGCCAGGATCCGTACCGAGGTCGCGCGCCAGATCGAAGCCGTCGGCCTGCGCGGTTTGGAATCGAAGTGTCCGCGCGACCTTTCGGGGGGCCAGCGCCAGCGCGTCGGCATCGCCCGCGCGCTCGCCGTCGACCCGACCGTGCTCCTGCTCGACGAGCCGTTCTCGGCGCTCGACCCGAAGACCACGGAAGAGCTCCACCAGGATGTCGTGAAGATCTGGCGCGAGACGAAAAAGACGATCGTGATGGTCTCGCACCTGATCGAAGAAGCGGTATCGCTCGCCGACCGCGTCATCCTCATCAAGAACAGCACCGTGGAAAAGATATTCCCCATCGCGCTCGAACGGCCGCGGCGCGAGAACGAAGCCGCGTTCGCGCACGAAGTGCTCCAGGTGCGCCGGGAATTTTTCAAATAATACCGGAACCACCGCATGGCAAAGTTCGGCAGGAAGACCAGGCAGCTTTTGAAGATCGTGGGGCCAGGCATGATCACGGGCGCGGCGGACGACGACCCGTCGGGCATCGTCACGTATACGCAGACCGGCGCGCGGTTCGGTTACGGCCAGCTCTGGACGGCGTTCTTCACCCTGCCCTTCATGATCGCGATCCAGGAGGCCTGCGCGCGCATCGGCGCCGTGACCGGCAAAGGCATCGCGGCGGTCATCAAAGAGCGCTATAACCGCGGCATCCTGTATTCCCTGCTCCTGCTCGTTCTCATCGCGAACACGATCAACATCGGCGCCGACCTCGGCGCGATGGGCGCGGCGGCGCACCTCATCATCCCGGTCAACTTCACCGTCCTCGTGCTCGCCTTCACGGCGCTTATCCTCATCCTCGAGATCTTCACGTCGTACCGGACGTACGCGCGTATTCTGAAATGGCTCGTGCTCGCCATGCTCTCCTATCCCATCACGGTGTTCCTCGTGCGCGAACCGTGGGGAACGCTCCTTCGCGCAACTTTCGTCCCCCACCTCGAGCTCAATTTCGCGTTCCTTTTCATCATCACCGGCGTCATCGGCACCACCATCTCGCCGTACATGTTCTTCTGGGAAGCATCGGAGGAGGTCGAGGAGGAGGAAGAGCACCATATGATCAGACACCACACGCCGCAGCTTACGCCCGCGTTCATGCGCCGCCTCCGGACCGACAACTTTATCGGCATGCTTTCCTCGAACGCCGCCACCTGGTGCATCATCGTCGTCGCCGGCACCGTGCTCAACGCCAACGGCATGACGAACGTGGCAACCGCGGCCGATGCGGCGAAAGCGCTGCTCCCGCTCGTGAACACCTTCCCCGACGCCGGCCTGCTCGCCGAGCTCATCTTCGCCGTCGGGATCATCGGCCTTGGCCTGCTCGCCGTGCCAATCCTCTCGGCCTCGGCGTCCTATGCCCTGTCGGAGGCCTTCAGCTGGAAGGAGGGGCTGAACCGCAAGCTCAGGCGCGCGCACGGATTTTACGGCATCATCACGATCGCGACCATCATCGGCCTCGCCATCAACTTCGTCGGCATCGACCCCATGAAAGCGCTGGTCTTCGCGGCGGTGTTCAACGGCGTCGCCTCGGTGCCGCTCATTTTCATCATCGCGAAAATAGCCCGGAACCGGGATATTATGGGCGAACACCGCAGCGGCGGGCTTTCGCAGGTCTTCGTCTGGGGCACCTTCGCCATCACGGCCGCCGCCGCGATCGCCCTGTTCGCTACGCTCTGACGGAATATGGTAGAATGGTAGCTATCGCATATCCCCAGAATGTCCCAGCCGCAGAACCGCAAACCAACCCTGCCCTGGTATAAGACCGCACCGCCGTGGATCGCGGCCGGCATCATAGGCATAGCTGCCTTCCTTGCCGGATGGCTCCTGCCGCTGCCAAACCTCCGGCTCCCCGCCCCGCCGCGATCGCTCCGCCTCTCCGGCTATCAGTTCATCGACCCCCTGCTCGTCTGCAACGCCAACAACTCGCGGATATTCCCGGAGGACCAGCCGGTCAACGGCGCCATACAATCGATCATCAACTCGGACGTGCGGTCCGGCGATCTGAGCAAAGCGTCGGCCTATTTCGTCGATCTCGCGAACGGAAAATGGGCCGATGTCGATCCGGGCAGCCAATTCTATCCCTCGAGCCTGGGCAAGATCCCGATCATGATGGCGTACTACGAAATGGCGGAAAACGATCCAACCATCCTGGACAAAACGATCACCTACCCCGCGGGCAGCGCCGACCTGAACGACTCGCAGGACATCAAGCCGGCCCAGGCCATCGTCCCCGGCCAGACCTACACGGTCGAACAGCTCATCGAATATATGGTCGAATATTCGGACAACAATGCCACGCAGCTGCTCTTCAGCAACGTCGACCAGGACTCGCTCGACAACGTCTACCGCGACCTCAACATCCCCACGATCTCGAACGTCACCGAAGCGAACGCCGACGCCGTCACGCCCCAGCAGATATCATACCTGTTCCGCGTCCTCTATAACGCGACCTACATCTCCCGCGACTATTCCGAGAAAGCCCTCGAGCTCATGAGCCAGTCGAGCTTCACGCAGGGCATCGTCGCCGGCCTGCCAAGCTCGACAGTCGTCTCGCACAAGCTGGGCCTGGTCGGCATTACGAACGGCGGCGTCACGACGGAACACGAGCTCCACGACTGCGGCATCGTGTACGCGCGCGATCCCTACATCCTCTGCGTGATGACGCGCGGCTCATCCACGCTCACCACCATGGAAGGCGTCATCGCGGACATTTCGAAAGCCGCGTACGGGCAAGTGGAGAACGGAAATTAAGTGTGATATACTCAATCCCATGAAAGAAGAGGCAAAACGGCAGATCTCGCGGGAAAAAAGCATGCGGCGCGTGAAGATCGCGACCTACATCATCCTTGCCATCGCCGCCGTCCTAGCAATCTATGTTTACGTCCAGAGCATCCCGCCGCCGCCGGGCATGTACGACGCGTTCGCGAAATGCATCGCCCAGACGGGAACCAGGTTCTACGGCGCTTTCTGGTGCCCGCATTGCGCCGCGCAGAAAACCGAGTTCGGCACCTCGGAACAGTATCTTCCCTATACCGAATGCTCCACGAACGGCGGCCCCGGCACGCCGCAGGCGCAGGCCTGCATCGACGCCAACGTCCAGGAATATCCGACCTGGGTCTTCCCCGACGGCTCGCGCCTGACGGGAACCGTCGAGCTCGCCACGCTTGCGCAAAAGACGGGCTGCGCCCTGCCGGGCGGAAGCAGTTCCACCACCGAAGCCGGCTCCTCGTCGCCCGCGCAATCGCAATAACGCCCCGAACCGATGTCTCCCTTCGTCCAGTCAGTCACCAACCTGCTCTCGTTCCTCACGGTCATACTCGATCTTTTCGCCGCATTCCTGTTCTTCATCCTGATCACGCCGCTCCGGAAGCGCGGCTGGACGAAATCCGCCGCCGATTTCTTCGGGGAACGCGCGATCTTCTTTTCTTTCCTCGTCGCGTTCGGCGCGACCTTCGGCAGCCTCTTTTATTCAAGCATCGCGAACTTCACGCCGTGCCTCCTCTGCTGGTGGCAGCGCATCTTCCTCTACCCCCAGACCGTCCTGCTTTTCACGGCGATGCTCAGGAAGGACCAGATGATGCGCCTGCACGCGATCATCCTCTCATCCTTCGGCGCGCTCATCGCCTTGTACCATATGCTCCTCCAGTTCGGCGCGGCCTCGATCATCCCCTGCAGCGCCTCCGGCGTGAGCTGTGAAGTGGTTTACTTCATCGAATACGGCTACGTGACGATCCCCACCATGTCGCTCACGGCTTTCGCCCTCATCATGCTCTTCATGCTTTCGCCAAACCCGAAGAAGCGCGACGTGAACGAGCTATAGCTCCTCATCTTCGTCCTCATCCTCTTCTTCATCGGCAGCTCCCGCCGCGCCCATAGCCGCCTCGTCTATCTTTGAACCCGCAAGCTCAGCCAGTTCATCGCCCGCTTCCTGTTCCTCATCGAAGGTTTCCTGCAGAAGTTCCGCGATCTCGTTCTCATCGAGCGCCTTCGCCCAGCCGATGGCCGATTGATAACCAGCCATCTCCCAATGTCCGGCACCTTGCACCGCCGCGACCAGGGCCGCATCCAACGCCGCCGCGCCGTTCACGTCCTTCAGCACCTGTTCGGTGTCGGCGATGAGCCCCTTGACCGCCTCGCCCGCCGACCGCTGGGATCGCACGCCAAGCGCATCAAATGCGCGCTCGAGCCGGCCGACGCGGCCTTCCGCCTGCTTCTCGCGGCGCTCGAAACTGCGCTTCAGGTCGGCATCCGCCGCTTTCTTCGCTATTTTCGGCAACGCTTTCGCCAACTGCTGTTCGGCGTCGTACAGCACCATCAATTTCACCTCCAAAAGATCACGTAGGGTCATTTCCGCAGCTTTCTTCTTAACCGCTTGCTTTGGCATGGTTATGGATAGGGATTATTGGTTTGTTTTTCCAACACAAAACTACTACCCGGCAAGGGCCGGATTTCTTTCGGGGCGCCCACGATCACCTTACCACAAAGGCCATTAAATCTTCCTTAACCCGCAGTCTTCTCTATCTCCTTGAACTCGTTCTCTATTTCCACGAGCCGCTGCTTGCTGGCCTTGATAAGCTCGCCCGCTTTTTTTATCTTCTCAAGCGCCGTTTCGAGATCGAGCTCTTCCTGCGAATCGAACCACTCGAGGATCGCGGAGATCTCCTTCAGGTGGTCCTTGAACTGGCCGTCCGTTTTTTTGGTTTCTTTGATCGCCATAGAATGATGGGTCAGGGCTGTTCCACGCGTGACCTTACGCTGCCATCGGAAAGTTCCGTTTCAAGCTCGTCACCGGCCGCGAAAGCCCGCGTGCTCCGTACGATCTTACCATTTTTCCGCGTGATCGAGTAGCCCAGCTTGAGCTGGCGCCGGGGATCGTTCAGCCGGATATACCGCGTCGCGTAGTCGATCTGTTCCGCCGCCCATGCAAGGCGGCGCTCGATCTGAGCCGCCATCGAATCCCACGCCGCGTCGAGATCGTTCGCGCGGCGCTTGAGCTCCTGCTGCATCCGCACGAAAACCGACGCCAGCCGATGGACTTCCGCATACGCGGCTTCCCACGACCGGTTCAGAAGATGCGCGGCGGCCGTCGGCGTGGAAACCATGTGATCGGCGGCAAGCGCGACGAGCGGCACGTCCTGATCGTGGCCGATGCCCGCGATAACCGGAACCGGAAAATCCACCACCGCCCGCACGAGCGCCTCGTTATTGAATGCCTGGAGCGATTCGAGCGATCCGCCGCCGCGGATGATGACAAGCGCATCAAGCCCGCCGCCGGCTGCTACCGCTACCGCCAGCTCCCGCATGGCCGCAATACTTGCTAAAAGGTCCTTTGCCGCCGCCGCGCCCTCGACCCGCGAATCGCAGACGTTCACCGTGAACCCGAACTTGCCGAGATTGTTCCCGAAATCATGGATGACCGCGCCCTTGAGCGACGTCACGACGCCAATCCGGCGGGGCAGGTCCGGCAATGGCCGCTTCCGGCCCTCGTCGAACATCCCCTCCGCCGCCAGCTTGGCCTTGAGCGCCTCGTATGCCCGCTTCAGCGCACCCTCGCCCACGAGCTCCACCGTGTCCGCCACGAACGAGAGCCGTCCGCTCGGCGGATAAATGTTAGGATGGCCGGTCAGGACGACCTCCATCCCTACTTCGAGCGCGATGCCGCAAAGCTGGTAGTTCCGGCTCCAGATGATGGCATCGAGCACCGCGGCGCCGTTCCCCGAGCCGTCGCCCTTATCCTTCAACGTAAAATAGACGTGCCCCGACGCCGCGCGTTTCAGCTCGCAGATCTCGCCCGTGATCCGCACCTCTTCACGTTTGAAGAACGTGTTCAGGACGTCGATGAGCTCCGCCACTGAAAATATTTTTTCTTCTTTGCCCGGCATCCCTCTATTTTCGCTTATTTTTAAAAATTTCACCAATTTTCAACTATTCTAATGTTTCCACCCCGACGCCGCGCGGGTTGTCCCGCTCCTCGATCGAGGCGAAAAAAGCATCCATGTCGAGATGGGCTATGATCCTCATGGCAGCGCCAGGTTAAAATTAGATAAAATCGTAGTTCATCCGCTCCCCGTCCGGGTCCGGCTGGGAATAGAGCGGGACGATCTCGATGTCGTCCTTCGGCTTCATGCGGATCACGTCGATCACTTTGCCGAAAATATTGAAATCGCGGCGCAGGATGATCGGCTTGTATTGCGGGTCGGACGATACCGGCCGCAGGATGACGGCGTTCGTGGCGTATTCGAGCTTCTTGATCACCGCGAAACCGTCCACGATCGCGACGACGAGGTCGCCCTCATGGACCGCCTCGGTCACTTCGACCAGCACGTAATCGCCCGTCCGGATGCCCGCGTCCACCATCGAGTCGCCCACCGCCTTCACGCAGACGACGTTGTCCTGCTTTACGCCCTGGAGCAGTTCCCGCGCGATGCAGATATAGTCGCCGAAGTTCCGCTGGGCGAAGACGGCCATATGGTCGCAGCCGGCCGACGCGATGACCGGGACGTTGAGCGTCGCCACGTTGCCGCGCCGCGCGCCGAGCGAGCCGAGGGCGTTCGTACCGCCCGCGCCGTTCTCCCAGTCAACCAGCCGGATCCCGCGCCGTTCGTACCGCCGGCGTTCCACGAGGCCTTTGCGCTCGAGCGCCTCGAGATACTGCGTCACCGCCCGCGGCGATGAAAACTTCATTAAACGCACCAGCTCGGCCACCGTCGGCGACTCGCCGTTCTTCTCTATCAACCGCTGGAGCGATTCATAGAACTGTTTCTGCTTCTCCGTCAGGTGGACAGGTTTTTTGTTCATGTATATATCGTACCACCGCCATATTTATATACAATATATACCCTGTGGATAACTCAGATTCCCGCCTTAAGAAAGTTTTAACCCCCTATTTGTTATGCTGGCAGAATGAACAAAAACATAGATTGGCGCATTATTTCCGTCCGTGGCTACCGCGTCATGCTTGACGCTGATCTCGCCGAACTCTACGGGGTAACCACAAAACGCCTTAACGAACAGGTAAAACGTAATAAGGATCGATTTCCGAATGATTTTATGCTTCAGTTGACCCCTACTGAGAAAGCGGAGGTGGTCGCAAATTGCGACCACCTCCAAAGGCTCAAATTCTCTCCGGCTTTGCCGTACGCATTCACCGAGCATGGAGCTGTTATGCTCGCGAGCGTCATAGACAGCAAAATTGCCATCAATGCCAGCATCCAAATTGTCCGTGCTTTTATCCATTTCCGTTCCATCCTTGGCTCATATCAAGAGATGGCCAGAAGAATGGACCGACTCGAAGAAGAATTTGCCGCAATCAAAAGTTTACTGGAATCACCCCTGGAACCATCCGAACCCGAAGATGATAAGGGACCAATGGGGTTCTAAACTACCGACGCGAGAAGCGGTTCCGGGACGATGGATGCGACGGTCGAGGCGCGCCTGGACGATAGGGACGAGGCGGGCCGGCGCGGTGCACGCCCGGGCGGGACGGAGCGAAACGGGGCGGCATGCCGCGGCGGAGCTCGTTGCCCGGGAGTTGGCGATGCGGCGGGAGTTCGGGGAGTTTCGATTGCGGCAGCGCGACGCGCATGAGGCGCTCGATGTCGCGGACGTCGCCGCGCTGGTCCGGTGTCGCAAACGAGATCGCGTGGCCGGCGGCCCCGGCTCGCGCGGTGCGGCCGATGCGGTGGACGTAGTCCTCCGCGTTCGTCGGCAGGTCGTAGTTCAGCACGAGCTCTATCCCCTTCACGTCGATGCCCCGCGCGGCGATGTCCGTCGCCACGAGCACGCGGTACTTCCCGTTGCGGAACCCGTCGAGCGCTTCGCGGCGCTGGTTGAGCGATTTGTTCGAATGGAGCTCGGCGGCGGTGTGGCCGAGCGCGCGGACGTTCGCGGCGATCTTCTTCGCGCCGAACTTGGTCCGCGAGAACACGAGCACCGAGCCGCGGTATTCATAGAGCAGTTTCTCGAGCAGGCGCGGTTTGTCGGCCTTGTCTATAAAAAAGAGTTCCTGGGTCACTTTCGCGATCGCCGTTCCCGGAGGAGCGATCTCGATGCGCAGCGGCAGCTTCATATATGAGTTCGCGAGCCGCACGATGGTTTCCGGCATCGTCGCCGAGAAAAGCATGGTCTGGCGCTCGCGCGGAACATGTTCCAGAATGCGCTTCAACTGCGGCGCGAAGCCCATGTCGAGCATGCGGTCCGCTTCGTCGAGCACGAGCACTTTGACGTTCGCGAGCGAGACGGTCTTCTGCTGGAGGTGGTCCATGATGCGGCCCGGCGTGCCGATGACGATCATCGGATCGCGGCGGAGCGCCTGGAGCTGGCGGCCGATCGCCTCGCCGCCGATCAGGAGCGCGGTGCGCAGGCCGAGCGGGGCGCCGATCTTCCGCAGCGTCTCCTCAACCTGGAACGCCAGCTCGCGCGTGGGTAGCACGACGAGCCCTTTCCTGCCGCCGAGTGCCGCCTGGATCATCGGCACGCCGAACGCGAGCGTCTTCCCGGTGCCCGTCTGCGCGAGGCCCATCAGGTCCTTGCCCTCGATCGCCGGCTGGATCGATTTCGCCTGGATCGGCGTCGGCGTTTTGAAGCCGAGCTTATCGAGCATGCCCAAAATATTCGGGGCGATGCCCAAGCTGTAAAAACCAGAGTTTTCTGCCATATGGAGCTAGTGTAGCACAAAATGGAAGAAATAGGGTATAATCAACGAACTTATGGAAAAGACCTACGCGAACCTGAAAAAACTTTCGGACAAGCACGGCGAGACGGAATACCAGGCGGAGATCCCGCTCGAAGCGGTCGAGGAATACGTCGGTCGCGCGCTCGCCCACGCCGCGGCCGGATTCGAACTGCCGGGTTTCCGCAAAGGCAAAGTCCCGGAGAACATCGTCCGCGAACATCTGGACGAGATGGCGCTCCTCGAGGAAGCAGCCGACGAGGCCCTGCGCGACGCCGTCCGCGAGATCATCACCGATGAGCAGCTTGCCATCGTCGGTACCCCGCGCCTCACGATCACGAAGATCGCGCTCAAAAATCCCATCGAGTTCAAGGTCATGCTCGCCCGCTATCCGGAGGTGAAGCTGCCGGACTATAAAAAGATCGGCAGCGAGATCGCCGCGCGCCCGGTGAGCGCCGAGGTGACCGACGCGGAGATGACCGAGGCCGTCACCCACCTCCTTGCCATGCTCT
>DATKMM010000065.1:0-5400 GCA_035541855.1 Minisyncoccota bacterium
ATCCTGCTCCAGGAGATCAAGAATATCGGCATGCGGATCCTGGACAACGAGATGGTCGACCTTCGCGGCATCCAGCTTGCCGGTATCGACTGGAAGGATTCGTACAATGAAAAGGACTGCGAAAGGATCCTTGCCGCGCTGCCGGTCGACCGGGACCGCCCAAGCATCCTCATGAAACACGAACCGCAAGACCTGCCGACCTCCGCCGACCGCGGCTTTTCGCTCCAGCTGTCCGGCCATACGCATGCCGGCCAGATCTTTCCGCTGTCGCTCATCACGCACCGCGTGTACCACGGCTTTGATTACGGCTTAAAAAAGTTTGGTGATATGCTGGTATACACTTCGAGCGGCGTCGGCACGTGGGGTCCGCCGCTCCGTTTCGGGACCAAAGCGGAAATAGTCGCGATCACGTTACGCCAATGACGCTTGATGAGTTCAAACAATGTGATCTGCGGGTGGCGAAGGTCGTCGCGGCTGATCGCGTGGATGGTTCGGAAAAGTTATTGCGTTTGCGCCTTGATCTGGGTGCGGACGGCGAGCGCCAGGTGCTTTCCGGTATTGCGAGGTCGTACGCGCCCGATGAAATTGCCGGCAAGCTGGTGGTCATTATCGCCAATCTCGAACCACGCACGATGATGGGCCTCGAAAGCCAGGGGATGCTTCTCGCCGCCGCCGGCGCGGACGGCAGGCCGGTCATCCTCGCGCCCGCCGGGGACGACGTGCCGCCGGGAACGAGAATAACGTGATGTAAAAATGATATAATGGGAATATGAAAAAATACCTGGGGATCGTTGTTTTCGCGGTTATCGTGATCGCGCTTATCGGGTTCGGTGTGTGGTACAATGATCAGGCCGAACAGCAAGCCGCGCAGACTGCTATGCAGGCTGGTCAGGCGGCGCAGCAGGCGCAACAGCAACTCATGCAGGAACTAAACATTAAAGATTCGGTGGTTGGCACCGGCACCGTGGCGGAAGCGGGGGATACGGTTTCCGTGCTCTATACCGGCACGCTCGATAATGGCAAGGTTTTCGACGCGTCATCGCTCCATGGCAACCAGCCGTTCAGCTTCACGATCGGCGCGCAGCAGGTCATCCAAGGCTGGGACCTCGGCGTCGCCGGCATGAAGGTCGGCGGCACGCGCGAGCTGACGATCCCGCCGGACTTAGGGTACGGTTCGCAGGCAGTCGGGGGCATCCCGGCGAATTCGACGCTGCACTTCACGATACAGCTCCTCTCGGTCGGATCGTCCACTCAGCAGTAACCGGCCTGTTTCAGCCAGGGTTCGTTTTCCCATTCCCAAAGCCGCTTGGCGCCGAGGAAGGCCTCGAAGTCGTTCTGCCAGAAAGGAAATTCTTCGAGCTCGATGTCGCCGAACGGCTCCGACCATTCGTGGTCGCAGGCGCGGGCGTACCCGTTCCGCCAGTTGAGCTTTATTTTCTCGTTGCCGCCCTTGACGCGCCGCCGCGAACCGCACCGGTCGCACGTCTGGATCTGGTCGATCTTTAATATCCATCTGGTCTGCAGGTCCCGGAACTGGCCCTTCAGGGCGTCCATATAGGCCGAGGTCTGCAGGCAATAGTCGCGGTAGATCGCCTGCGATGTTTTGATATCGAGCACGCCGAGCTTGCCGCCGATCCGGGCGATGGCGTCGACGGTGCCGGCGTAGCGGTGGTCGTAGTTCACGATGCGCCGCTCGACCAGTTCCGGCGACACCGCGATATGATTCCGTTCGTAGAACTCCTGGAACGAGCGGACGGCCGGCGCGACCTGCGGCGGGATGTCGGGATCCTTGCCAAGGAGCAGACCCTCGACCGCTTCGTGGATCATCGTGCCTTCCTTTGCCGATCGCTCGGTCGCTTCCTGCGCGGCTTTGAAGCTTTTCGCCTCGCCGTAATAGTGGTAAAGCGCCGGCTTCGCCTTGATCGTGACGATCTTCGTCACGCGGGGGTACCAGGTACCGTCGATCGCGTATCCGCATTGTTCTTTGAACTCCGCGAGGTCATGATAGTCCCCAAACATGAAGGAAGTATACCATGCCCAACGCGGGCATCCCTACCCTGTTGGCACAAGCGACAGTGATTTTGATAAGTAATATCTCGGGTTTTCGAACAATTCGGGCGAGGAAAATCTGAAGCAGAATTCCCTCACGTATTCCGGCAAGTTCTCTGACCAATGATGGTGGTACATTTTTCTCACAAAACTGCGGTAGACGCCGAAAACGCCCTCGATCTCTGAAGTATGTGCGAATTCGAATTTTTTGTGAATATCGCGGCTGTGCTCGACGGGCCACTGGTTTGCGATATTCTTGTAGATGCCGCCGCCATCGGTCCAGAGCTTCGATCCTGGTTTCACCTTCCGGAAGAGGAACTGCGCGGCATCGGTCTTCGTGGGCGCCGTGCCGGGGAGCACTTCCCATGCGAGCTTGCGGGTACCCTTCTGCTTCGCCATGAGCAAGGTCATTTTCTTGAAGAAGGCCTCATCCATCTGCACCACGCGTTCCAGAATGTGGACTTCCTCGGGCAGGTGCGCCCGAAACTCGCGGTACCAATGCCGCACGGCCTTTTCCGAGAGGCGTGAGAGCGCCATTGCCTGCTCGACCGGCATCTTGATCGTCCACGCCCAGAGCAGCAGCCAGAACTTCTGGTATGGCAGTTTCATGTTCGAAAGCCAGGTATGCGAGAGGAGTGAGAACTTGGTTCTGCAATTCCTGCACCGATACCGCTCGCCGTATCGGACGACCTTTCGCGAGATGCACGACGGGCAGAACACGTTTTTGCCGAAAATGGCATGGCGAAGATGCTTCTTTGCCTGCGCTTCTGACGGAATTTGTTTGAGTTGATACATGGCTTTATGATAGCGCCGCTGTACCAACAGGGTGGGATTACCCCCCAACGCCCATTTGCGTAATCACGCTTTGTATGGTACAAAAAAGCCAGCAACCAGCAAGGAGGATGCTATGGATACGAATAGGAATGTGAAGCTCACGTTGACCCTTTTCGGGTTCCTCAATGAAAAGATAGGGCCCATTGAGGCTACCCAAACTACTGACGCTCTGAACAATTGGCTGAGATTCGGCGAAGGTGGAAATCGGACGATCCCGCCGCCACCTTCCGAGTCTGAGGATGCCGTCGTCAGGAGTGCGCTCGAGAAGGGGTTAGGGATTCCGGTCGATGAAATCATCAGATACTCGCTCTCGACGCCATTCACGGATCTCCGCGGGCAGTTCAGGGCGTTCTTGACGGCCCGGGTACCCAGCCGCCGGGTGTTCGAGTGCATCACGGCGCGGTTCGATGCCGTGTTGGCCAACTCGAGCACTAAGAAACGCAAGATGTCAGCTCTTAACGAGCTTTACGCCTTCGTCGAGAAGGGCGACGTTCTCCGTTGTCCGGCGGCGGCGTATCTGTCCGTTGCCAAGCGCCAGTTCGACGATGCGCTGGTGCGGTTCGATCGAGAGCATTATCTGAGCAGATTGAGCTTATGGTTGACAGTGCACGCTGTCCCGCTGCATTATTTGGCCCTCCGATATATGGGCGAACATCGGGCGGCCGAGGCATTCGAGCCGCTGTTACAGATGATGCCGGCGGTGGTACCGGTCTGCGCATCCAGCGAAGACGATCCGGGTACCTGGATCGTTCTTACGGCGTAACCAAGTCACGCCCTCGTTCAGTACGGGGGCTTTTTATTTCACAAGGCCAGCCGTGTATTTTACGATATCCCCGGCACCCATCATGACGATGACCGGACGCAGGGAAGCATCCATGCCGCTGATCAGATTATTTTTAATAAACATCTTCAGCTGGCGCGGGTTGGCGAGGTAATATATCTTCTTTTTCGGATATCTCCGCCGGATAGCCGCGGCGAGCGTTTCGCTGGTGTATCTCCGGTCGGCCGCGTCCCGGCCGGCGACCCGATAGAAGGGGAGCAGGATGAGCGCGTCGGCATCGGCGAATGAGGATATGAATTCCCTGAAAAGGGCCGCCAGGCGTTTTGCCTGGTGCGGCTGGAAAACGCAAATGAGCGGCGAACGCGGGAACTTCTCTTTAAAAGCTTTTAAGGTCGCCCTGATCTCGGTCGGATGGTGGGCGTAGTCGTCGTAGACCGAAATTGAAAATTGAAAATTGAAAATTGAAAATTCCCCCCGGTATTCCATGCGCCGCCAGGCGCCGCGGTACGAGCCGAGCGCGGTGAGTATCTTCGCTTTAGGGATCTTTAATGAGCGGCCGAGCGCAAGCACCGCCGCGGCGTTCGAGAGATTGTGTTCGCCGGGTATTTTCATCGTGCTTCGCAATTTTTTAATGGTCGAATACCAGACGACGGTGAGGTCTTTCTGCTTCGCGATCGCCGCGATCTGTTTTCGCAGCGACCACAACGGCGCGTCGTCGCGGTTCAGAATAAGCGTGCCGCCCTCGCGCGTCCGCGCCATGAATGCCAGAAACGCGCGCTTCACGCCCGCGAAAGTTTTATAAAAATCCAGGTGTTCACGGTCGACGTTGGTGACGATGGAAATGAGAGGGGAGTAGTGCAGGAACGCCGCGCCGAAATCATCCGCTTCGAGGACGAGCCACGGGCTTTTGCCGCGCCGGAAATTTTTGCCGCCGAACTCTTTCAGGTTAGTACCGACGAGGACGGTCGGGTCGAGGCCGCCCTTCGCGAGCGCCAAACCGGCGAGGGCGGTCGTCGTGCTCTTGCCGTGCGAACCCGTGATCGCGATCGTATCGTATTCCCCGGTGATCGCGCCGAGCACTTGCGCGTAGGGGATGGCCGGCACGCCAAGCTTTCCGGCCGCGAGGAGCTCGGGATTATCAGCTGGAATAGCCCGGTTATAGATGAGAAAGGCCATATCCCGGGCTATATTGGCCCGTTTTTGCCCGATTTTGACGTTTATAGCGTCTTTCCGGAGCGCGCGGGTGATATCGCTCTCCATGGCATCCGAGCCGGAGACAGCGTAACCGGCAGCTTTGAAATACCGCGCCAGGCCGCTCATGCCGATCCCGCCGATGCCCACGAAATGGATCTTCTCTTTCACGCGTTTATTGTACACCGTCTACAAGTTATCGGAAGGGAAGTGAAATATAATCTGTCGCACAACGTTGATTTCCCGACATATATTTATTATATATGCCCGGTAATGAGCTAATGCACCACGAGCGATGCCAACCAGTCTGATGCCGCCTTCATCCAGCCGAAGATCCACGAGAAGAACGTGAGCACGGCCACCAGGATGCCTTGTACGCTCCCTGGTATCGACGATGGGATCTGCAATGGTGAACCGGATGCGCTGAACGGCATGACGTCGCCGGGGCTGATCGTTTGGATGCTGTTCATAAAGCCCTCGAATGGCATCGTTAGTTCGCTCCAGGCGCCCTGGATGTCAAAGCTGGTCGTGGTGCCGCCACTGAC
>DATKMM010000066.1:0-6463 GCA_035541855.1 Minisyncoccota bacterium
TGTTGATGCCGAAGCAGTTATGTTATAATAGTATTAAATCAATGGCGGAGCAACCTCTCATCCTGATCGTCGACGATGAGCCTGATTTTCGGGAGATTTTCGGCTTAAAGCTCAAAAGCGCCGGCTACCGCATCGAGACGGCGACGAACGGTTCCGAGGGCATAGAGAAAGCCAAAGCGTTGAAGCCGGACCTCATCCTGATGGATGTCAAGATGCCGGTCATGGACGGCGCGGCGGCGGTTCTGAAACTGCGCGAGGACCCGGCGACGAAGAACGTCCGGATCGCGTTCCTGACGAGCCTCGGCGACCCGCATGCCGAAATGCAGGAGATGTATAAAAAGGTCTCCGAGGATTTCGGTGCGCAGGGATATTTAAAGAAGACCGACGACCTCGAACTGCTTACGCAAAAGATCAAGGGGTTTTTGCAATAGCACATACTGCAGGAATAAAAAGCGCGCTCCCGGGTCGACCGAGAGCGCGTATTGTTTTTTTTGGTCCTCCGGCTAGTCCTCTTAATCCTCTGGTTCGAAGATCGGTGCCGGCAGGGATATGCCGGAGGTTGTTTTGGCTCGTCGCGCGGAGTACTTTCTTTTAATTTCCGTCGCGACAAGGAAAACCCAAACCGCGGCACTGACAAGATACATGTTGTGCCGCAGGGCTTCGACGTGCCCGACAGCGATGAAGCCGGTGTCCCACAGCAGGTTTTTCAGGGCGACCCCGGTCGAGAGAAGCAACAGGGTTACGTAAGGATTGATCCGCTCCGCCTTCGCGAATATGATCGCGGGGACGAAGAGCCCGTTCCCGACGAATCCGAGCCAGAGAACGAACCCCAAGGGATGCCTTTCTCTCCAGCCCAGGCGGTCCGACGGTACGGCGATCTCGTGCGCCCATTCCTTTGCGTGGGCAGCTGCCCATGCAAAGCGGCGTTCGAACCAGGCGACCCGTCCCGATAATCGGAGCCGATAAGGTCTTTGGAAATTGGCGTAGAGGATGGCCCAATAATTAACCATCGAGAAAACGCCGAAGAAAACCGTAATGCCGACCATGCCAATCGGCGCGTATCCGCGGCTGAGCCATATCCCGCCGCTGGTTTCGCTGCTTAGATAGCTCCAAAGCAACGCTCCGGCGAGCATACGCTCGCCGAGAATAAAAACAGTAAGAAACCACGTCACCGTCGCGGTCCACGCCACGACGGCATACCATCGAATACCCATGACCACGCTTCCCTCCGGATGGCGGCAAATTTGCCGTAGATTCGCTTTCGAAAAAGCTGTTCTTAAAATATCAAAAGTACAGGAAATTGTCCAGTTTTGCGCTTGGAAATTTTGCAAAAAATATGGTAAAATACCAATATATGGCAAAGGAATCCACCAGAGGTAGCGCCTCCTACGGCGCGAAAGATATTTATGTTCTCGAAGGGCTCGAGCCGGTGCGCAAGCGGCCAGGCATGTACATTGGCTCGACCGGCACGCTCGGCCTGCACCACCTGATCTGGGAGGTCGTGGACAACTCGATCGACGAGGCGATGGCCGGACGCGCGAAGAACATAACCGTCGAACTGCTCGAGGGGAACAAGGTGAGCGTGGAGGATGACGGCGCCGGCATCCCGGTGGAGGTCCATCACCAGACCAAAAAATCGACGCTCGAGACGGTGCTCACCGTGCTCCATGCCGGCGGCAAGTTCGGCGGCGAATCGTATAAGGTCTCCGGCGGCCTGCACGGCGTGGGCGTTTCCGTCGTGAACGCGCTCTCGGACTGGCTGAAGGTGGAGGTCGAGCGCGATGGCGGGAAGTTCGAGCAGGAGTATGTGCGCGGCGTGCCGAAATATAAGGTGAGGAAGGTCGGCTCTTCCAGGCGGCACGGCACGAAAGTGACCTTCTCGCCCGACCCGCAGATCTTTTCCGAGCTCGAGTTCAACGACAGGACGATCCTCGACCACCTGCGCCAGCAGGCGTATCTCACGAAGGGCGTGCGCATCAATGTCGTCGACCGGCGCTCCAAGGTGCCCGTGTTCTACGGTTTCTATTTCGAAGGCGGCCTCCTGTCGTTCGTGAAGTTTTTGGCGCTCGGCAAGAACCGCATCAACGAGGATATTTTTTACGTCGAGAAAGAGCACACCGCTACGGCGGACGAGGTGAAGGTCGCCAAGGGGCGTGAGAACCTCAATATCGAATGCGCGTTCCTGTATGTGGACGACACGCGCGTGCAGGAGATGAGCTTCGCGAACAACATCTACACGCCGGAAGGCGGCATGCATCTCACCGGCTTCCGTTCCGCCCTCACGCGCACGCTGAACAGCTATGCCCGCGCCGAGGGATATTTAAAGGAGAAAGAAGAGAACCTGACCGCGGACGACGTGCGCGAGGGGATGATCGTCGTGCTTTCGGTGAAGCTGCGCGAGCCGCAGTTCGAGGGCCAGACGAAGGCGAAGCTCGGCAACCCGGAGGCGCGGACCGCGACCGAGGCGGTCATCAACGACGCGCTGAAGGAATTCCTGGAGAAGCACCCGCAGGAGGCGAAGGCGATCATCGCGAAGGTCATCCTGAGCGCCAAGGCGCGGCTCGCGGCGCGGGCGGCGCGCGATACGGTTTTGCGCAAGGGCGCGTTCGAAGGGCTTACCCTGCCGGGCAAGCTGGCGGACTGCACCTCGAAGCGCGCGGAGGATTCCGAGCTTTTCATCGTCGAGGGCGATTCGGCAGGCGGCACGGCCAAACAGGGGAGGAACCGCGCGACCCAGGCCATTTTGCCGCTGCGCGGAAAGATCCTGAACGTGGAGCGGGCGCGGCTCGACAAGATGCTCGCGAACGCGGAGGTCCGGGCGCTGGTCGTCGCGATCGGCACGGCCATCGGCGAGGAGTTCAACATGGAAAAGCTGCGCTACCACAAGATCGTCATCATGACGGATGCCGACGTGGACGGCGCGCATATCCGGACGCTTTTGCTCACGCTGTTCTACCGTTATTTCCGGCAGGTGGTTGACGGCGGGTATCTCTACATCGCCCAGCCGCCGCTCTACCGCATCCAGCTCGGCAAGGCGGTGCGCTACGCGTTCTCCGATCCGGAGAAGGACAAGATCATCGCGGAGATGCAGAAGGCGAGCGGGGAGAAAGCCGGCACGAAGGTTGCCGCGAAAGCAGCCGGCAAAAAAGCAAAGATCGAAGTGACCGATGCGGCCAGCCTGGCCGATGCGGCGGCTGCGATCGAAGGCGGGGAAGCGGCAGTGGAAGGCGAAGGAGGCGCGGGAACCAACGAGGGCCGCCGAGGGCCGAACATCCAGCGGTACAAGGGTCTCGGCGAGATGAACGCGGAGCAGCTGTGGGAGACGACCATGAACCCGGAGACGCGCCTGATGCTGCAGGTGCAGATCGATGACGCCGAGAGGGCGGACAAGCTGTTCGACGTCCTGATGGGGGACGCGGTGGAACCGCGCAAGAACTTCATCCAGGCCAACGCCGCAAACGTCAAAAATCTCGACCTGGTGGCATAGCCCCGCCCCCCGCCGCCTCCTCGACCTCTGTTGCGCCTTCGGGCGTCATCCTCGGCCGTAGCTCACCCTGCCGCCCTGCTTCGGAAAGCGGGCGCCCGGACAGGTTAGCGCTCGGCCAGCGGATGCCGCCAGTTTCACTCGTCGCAACACGGTCTTCAGAGGCGGCGGGAGGCGGGGCTATGCATAAGGCCCGGCTTGGCTATTTCTTTTACGACGTCATCCCACGAGAAAACTCGTCTGGCGTTTTGCGGCAAGTTGCCCTGATTCCATGGCTGGTCAAAAAGCAGGACGGTCAGGCCAGCTTCGCAGCATTCCTTCCATGCGCCCCAGCCCGGATGCCAGGTCCTTCCGAGGGGCGCCGCGGAACCCCGCTGGGCTTGGTCCGAGGTACCAAAGCGCGAAAGCGCTTTCCTCGGCCAGCGGGGCGAGCGACGAGCGGGGTGGCTCGCCGCTGGAGCGAGACGACCCCCGTCCACTCGGAAGGGCCTGGCATCCGGGCTGGGACGCATGGCCAGCAGTTGCGTTTTCCCTGAAAAGGCGGTATAATCGGAGAATCGAGTCAAATCCCATGTGGACCCGAATCAAAAACTTCTTCGAGGAAGCCCGGCAGGAGATCCGCCACGTCAACTGGCCGACCCGCGCCGAAGCCATCCGCCTCACGACCATCGTCATCGTCATCTCGCTTGGCCTGGCCGTCTTTTTGGGCGCTTTCGACTGGCTGTTCACGAACGCCATCAAAACCTTTATCCTTAAACAGTAACCATGGCACTTTCTTCCCATCCCGGCGCGCAAGGCGAAAAATCGGGCATCCGGCAGTGGTATGCCGTCCAGACCTACTCGGGCTACGAGGAGGCCGTGGCGCGCTACCTGAAGCAGCGCGTGGAGTCGCTCACGATGGGCGACAAGATATTCAACATCCTCGTGCCGAAGGAAAAGATGATCCGCGTGAAGGGCGGCAAGCGCACGACGGTCGAGGAGAAGATCTACCCGGGCTACGTGCTCGTCGAGATGGTCCTTACGGAGGATTCCTGGTATGTCGTCCGCAACACGCCGCGCGTGACCGGCTTCGTCGGTCCCGACAACACGACGCCGACCCCGCTTTCGAAGGAGGAAGTGGATTCGCTCCTGGCCCGGTCGGGCGAGGACACCGGCCGGATGACGCTTGACCTCAAGGTGGGTGATCTGGTAAAAATAACCGACGGGCCGTTCAAGGAATACGACGGCAAGATATCCGAAGTGAACGAAGAGAAGGGGAGCGTGAAGGTGCTCGTCCCGATCTTCGGCCGGGACACCGCCGTCGAGCTGGATTCGCTCCAGGTCAAAAAAGTCTAACCTCAAACCTCTAATCTCTGATCTCCATCATGCAACAGTGCTTCTTCTGCTCGCAGAACTTAAAAAATATCGACTATAAGGAGGTGGAACTCCTGCGGCGTTTCGTTTCGAGCCAGGCCAAGATCATCGACCCGCGCCATACGCACATTTGCGCGAAGCACCAGCGGAAGCTTGCCGAGGCCATCAAGCGCGCGCGGTTCATGGGGCTTCTGCCGTATGTCAGAAAATAATTCCCAATCTGAAAATTATTTGGAAATTGGTGAGTATTGATGAGTATTGAAAATTTCTTGAATGTCCTCTCTCAACGCCGTTATTTTCCAATTCATCCACCAGTTCGCCGGCCGCTACCCCCTGCTCGACGATCTCGGCATTTTCTTCGCCCAATGGCTTGCCTACGCGCTCGTCATTGGGTTTTTGGTTCTGGTCCTGGGCCAGGGGTCGTCGCGGCGCAAACTTTATCTTTTCGCCGAGGGCGCCCTGGGCATCATCCTGGCCCGCGGGATCCTGACGACCGCCATCAGTTTTTTCTATAACATCCAGCGCCCGTTCGCATTCTATGGCTTTACCCCGCTCATCGGCGCGTCGGGTTCATCTTTCCCATCCGGCCACGCCGCCTGGTTCTTCGCGCTCGCGATGGCCGCCTGGTACGCCGACCGGAAGTGGGGCGTCTGGTATTTCGCGCTCGCAACGCTCATGGGCATCGCGCGGATCTATGCCGGCGTCCACTGGCCGCTCGACATCCTGGCCGGCGCCGCGATCGGCGTCGCTTCCGGCATGTTCGTGCATTGGCTTTTTAAGCCGTACGCGGCGGCTATAGGTCGATCGCTGCCTGGTCCTCTTGCTGCATCGTAAAGAGGTCCGCCAGCACTTCCTTCGCGTGGATCTCCGGCCGGATGTTCCGGTATATTTTTTCTATTCCACCCGCGATGTTGATGAGGAACGACGTCGGCGTCACTTCGTCGCCGTTTCCCAAGAACGATTGTTTCGCGAAGAGCCCGTACTGCGCGGCGACCTTCCGGTGGATGTCGGAAAGGAGCGGGAAGGGGAGCGCGTATTTCAGCACGAAGCGTTTGTGGCTTTCGACGGAGTCCTGGCTCACCCCGATGATGGCGACGTTCATCCGGTCGAAGGAATGGAAATGGTCCCGGAAGCCGCACGCCTCTTTCGTACAGCCAAACGTGTCGTCCTTGACGTAGAAATACAAGAGAATCCAGCGCCCCCGGTAATCCGAGAGCGTATGAGGCTTTCCGTCCTGATCGGGGAGGGTGAAGTCCGGCGCCCCGGCCCCCGCATGGAGGATGTCCTCATCCATGCCTCCATTATATCACTTTCGGAGAGTGTAAAGCGGGGTAAAAATTTGAAATATTAGCCATATTTTGTTAAGATATCCAAAGCGTTTCGGAGAGGTCCGGATCGCAAAAGTCCATATTCCGCAGTAGCTCAATGGTAGAGCGGCGCCCTGTTAAGGCGATGGTTCCAGGTTCGAGTCCTGGCTGCGGAGCCAGTAGTTGGATTGAGTGGGTTTTCTCAAAATTTAAATGCGCTTCGCGGAGCGAAGCGTAAGGTTCTGTCGCGATAAATTCGATACGACGGTTTTTAAGAAAGAGGTTCGAGCCGAAGATTTTTTGGGCAGAGGACTTTTTA
>DATKMM010000067.1:0-16955 GCA_035541855.1 Minisyncoccota bacterium
AATACGTGAGGGAATTCTGCTTCAGATTTTCCTCACCCGAATTGTTCGAAAATCCTAGATACTACCTATCAAAATCACTGTCGCTTGTGCCAACAGGGTAGGGATGCCCGATTGTTGCCTTCCAACGTGATATGGAAATACTGCGGCCGGATAACGACACTCATCTGCGCACTCACGAGATCGCTCATTTTTTCCTGCAGTTCCGCCATGCGGTGGACACCCACGATTTCAATGGCATTATTCTTCCGGTCTTCTTTAATACCAAAAACGATATACCCGCCGCTTGGCCGGTGCGAATAGGCTGAAACCGTTTTCCACGTTTCGCGGGGGAACCCTCCGCGAGCGTCTTTGAATTCAACGTCGGGAGTTTCCGAGCCAAGTTGTACCGCCTTCTCGATTATTTGTTTGACCTGAGATTCGTTCATGGAACAATTTTACCAATAAAATGGTTTAGCATATAAAAAAATGACTCGATAAAATCGGAGTTGAGCGAGCACATCACACCAGTTTATAGCTCACCTCCCGCACCCCTTTGATGCGCTTCAGCTTCACGGCGAGCCTGGCCAGTTTCGACTTGTCCGTGCATTGCACCTCCACGCGGTCGATGGGGAAGCGGCTGCCGCGCGGGTTGTCGGTGTGGAAGCTCAGGATGTTGATGTGGCTTTGCGCGGTCGCGGTGGAGATGTCGTGGATGAGCCCGACGCGGTCCTCGACGACGATGCGGAGGAGGCAGTGCGTCGGCTGGCGCGCGGATGCGATGAACCCCTTCCCGCGGAGCGCGGCGCGGATGTGGTCGCGGGCGGCGGCGGTCTTCACGAACTTGAGCCAGTCCTCGGACGGTTTCTTGCCGCGCTGCCGGATGATCTCCACCATGTCGCCGGACGCGAGCTCGTGGTCGAGCGGCACGATGGCCCCGTTCACGCGCGCTCCGTTCGCCTCGTTCCCGAGGTCGGAGTGGATGTAGTATGCGAAGTCGATCGGCGTGGCGCCGGCGGGGAGGTCCACCACTTCGCCGCGCGGCGTGATGGCGAAGATGCGGCTGCGGAAGAAGTCGACCTTCATCGCCTCGAGGAACTTTTCCGGGTCTCGGTCGGCGTCCGCGCCGTTCCCGCCGAAGACGCGCTCCTGCCAGTCGCGCAGATGGCGGATCCAGGCAAGGTCGTCCGCGTTCTTAGCTCTTGCCTCATATCCCTTACCTCCCTCTTTGTACAGCCAGTGCGCCGCCACGCCGTATTGATTCTCCTCGTGCATCGATTTCGTGCGGATCTGGAACTCCACGATCTTGTCGCCGGGGCCGATGACGGACGTGTGCAGGCTCCGGTAAGCGTTCGGCTTCGGCAGCGCGATGTAATCCTTGATGCGGCCGGGCACCGGCGGCCACGCTTCGTGGATCACGCCAAGCACGGCATAGCACTCGGGGATGGTGTCCACGATGATGCGCATGGCGACGAGATCGTAGATCTTCCCGATGTCCATGTTATGCCGGAGGAGCTTGCGGTACAGGCTGGCGTACCGCTTGGCCCGGAAATTGATCGCGAAATCCTTCAGGTCGTGCCGGCGGAGAAGCGCTTCGACC
Source organism: Minisyncoccota bacterium (assembly GCA_035541855.1). Classification (GTDB taxonomy): domain Bacteria; phylum Patescibacteriota; class Minisyncoccia; order UBA6257; family 2-01-FULL-56-20; genus JAJXYP01. Next base: position 1,577 of record DATKMM010000067.1, read on the forward strand.
TCCGGCTTGATGCCCTCGAGGTAGGCGAGGCGTTCGGCATACTGCTCTTTCGTGGTCGCCACGAGCCATTCATATTCTTTCGGCAGGAGATAGGAGAAGGCGGCGTCCTCCAGTTCGCCGCTCACGGTGTACATGCCGAGCCGGTAGGCGAGCGGCGCGTAGATCTCGTTGGTTTCGAGCGCGATGCGTTTCTGTTTCGCGGGCGGGAGCGCGCCGAGCGTGCGCATGTTGTGCAGGCGGTCGGCGAGCTTGATGAAGACGACGCGCAGGTCCTGCGAAAGCGCGAGGATCATCTTGCGCATGTTCTCGGCGCGGCTTTCGACGCCGCGGTACTTCAGCCGGCCGAGCTTCGTCACGCCGTCCACGAGGAACGCGATCTCGTCGCCGAACTCCCGGCGCACGTCGTCGAGCGCGATGCCGGTATCTTCGACGGTGTCGTGGAGCAGGCCGGCGGCGATGGTGGCGTCGTCCATGTGCCACTCGTAGAGGATCCCGGCCGCCGCCAGCGGGTGGTTGAAGTACGGCTCGCCGCTTTTCCGTTTTTGCGGCCGGTGCGCCTTTTCGGCGAACGCATAGGCCCGGGCGACGACGCCGGTTGGATTCTGCCTGAGGGATTCCTTCAGGGACATGGCTTCAGGCGTTATTTCGCCTTCTCTTTTTTGTTCTCTTTTTTATCCTCCTTGGGCTTCGGCGGATTCTCTTTCCAGTGCTGGAGCGCCGCGGCGAGCTCGGCTTCCGATGCCGGGCGCTGGTTCATGACGAACGTGCAGTCGGGATAGCGCGTGCAGGCATAGAACGGCTTGCCGCGGCCGCGCGATTTCTTCTCGACGACGTCGCCCGGCCGGTCGCGCCGGTCCGGCGATTCGAGGCATGCCGGGCACTTGAACCCGGTCTTGTTCCATATCCTCGCGACGCCTTTGCACTTCGGATAGTCCGTGCAGCCGAGAAAGAACCCGAACCGGCCGCGGCGCACCTTCATCGGTTTGCCGCAGATGGGACAGCGTTCATCCTTCGTTTTCTCCTCCAGCTCTTTTATCTGGGCCGCTTCCTCGGGCATCGGCAGGGTCACCTTCACGGCCGGGTCCGGACAGGCGAGAAATTTGCCCATCCGCCCGAACTTGATCACCATCGGCTGGCCGCAGTGCGGGCACGGCACGTTTGAAATTTCAATTTGCTTTTCCACGGTAGCTTCTTTTTCCGTTAGATTTTTCTTGAATGGGCCGTAGAACTCACGACATACTTCGGTCCATTTGATCTTGCCCTCCGCGATCTCGTCGAGCTCCTCTTCGATGTGCGAGGTGAACCTGATGTCGACGATCTCGGGAAAATTGGCGACGAGGAGATCGTTCACGAGCGTGCCGATCTCGGTCGGTTGGTATTTCTTCTCTGTCTTTTCCACGTAGCCGCGGTCCTGGATGGTCGAGAGCGTTGGCGCGTAGGTCGAAGGGCGACCGATGCCGTCCGCTTCGAGCGCTTTCACGAGCGTGGCGTCGGTGTACCGCGGCGGCGGTTCCGTGAAGTGCTGGACCGGTTTCAGTTCCACGAGCGATACCGGCTGGCCCTTCTCGAGCTTCGGCAGCTGGCCTTCGATCTCGCCGTTCGCGTCGTCGTCCTTTCCTTCCGTATAAACGCGGATGAACCCGTCGAACTTCACGGTCTGGCCGTTCGCGCGGAAGTTTTCCCTGCGGGGCGTCTCCGCCTGGATGTCCGCTGCGGTCTGTTCGAGCACCGCTTCACGCATCTGCGAGGCGATCGTCCGTTTCCAGATGAGGTCGTAAAGCTTGTCGGCGCCGCGCGCCGATGCGGCGAGGCCGCGCCCGGAAACAAGGCCCAGGTTCGTCGGGCGGATCGCCTCGTGCGCTTCCTGCGCGCCCTTGCTCTTTGTCGCGTAGCGCCGCGCGCCATCGAGTTGGTATTCCCTGCCGAATTCCCGGCCGATCACTTCATGCGCGGCGGCGAGCGCGGTCTCGGCAAGGTTCACGCTATCGGTGCGCATATAGGTGATGTGTCCGTTCTCGTACAGGCGCTGGGCGACCATCATGGTTTGCTTCGCCGACCAGCCGAGCTTGCGCGCCGCCTCCTGCTGGAGGGTCGAGGTGGTAAAGGGAGCCGCCGGATTGCGCCGCACTTCCTTTACGGTGATGTTCTCGATGTGATACTTCGCTCCGGCGAGCGTTTCCAGGATCTTTTTCGCCGCGGCCTCTCCCTTGATGTCCATCTTGCCGAGCGATCTTCCGTCGATCGCGTTGAGCGTCGCCGGGAACGCGGATCCCGCTTTCGATGCCGCGAAGTCCGCCTCGACGGACCAGTATTCCTCTTTTTTGAAATCCTGGATCAGCCGCTCGCGTTCGACGATGAGCCGCACGGCGACGCTCTGCACGCGCCCGGCGGAGAGCCCGTAGCGGATCTTGCGCCAGAGGAACGGCGAGAGCTCGTAGCCGACGAGCCGGTCGAGCACGCGGCGGGCCTGCTGGGCGTCCACGAGATTGACGTCGAGCGCCCGCGGATGTTCGAGCGCTTCGAGGATGGCGTCCTTCGTGATCTCGTGGAAAGCGATGCGCTCCACGCTCTGAGCTCCTACCTCCTTGCTCTTACCTCTTATCTCTTTGCTCCTACCTCTCGCATCCAGATCCAACGCCTGCATAAGGTGCCAGGCGATGGCTTCCCCTTCGCGGTCTTCATCGGTCGCGAGTATCACGCGCGTCGCTTTCTTCGCGAGCTTCCTGAGATTTTCGACGACCGGTTCGGCTTTTTTCGGGATCTCGTATTTCGGCTGGAAATCGTGCGCGATGTCGATGCCGATCCTGCTTTTCGGAAGGTCGCGAATATGGCCGTAGGACGATTCCACGACAAATTCCTTCCCGACGAACTTTCCGATGGTCTTGGCTTTGGTGGGCGATTCGACGATGACGAGTTCCATGGTGGTTGATTTACTCTATTATATAGCCCGCTTCCGTTTCTTTGACCAATTCCTTCAATACGAGGAACGAAAGCGTCCGGTTGGCGGCCTGGGGTTCCAGTTTAGTCATCGCGATGATTTTGTCAACGCTGGCCGGTGCTGCGGCGTCCGCAAGGGCAAGTAAAACAAGCCTTTCCGCTTCGTTCGCGCCATCCAGGATGTGCGCGGCCGGTTCGGCGCCGGCCATGGCGTACGCTTCGAAAATATCTTCCGGTTTCGTCACGAGCTCGGCCCCTTGACGGATGAGCGCGTGGGACCCGGAAAAGTTCGCGTGCGTGATCGGGCCGGGCACGACGAAGAGGTCGCGGTTCTGTTCGAAAGCGAAGCGTGCGGTCGCGAGCGAGCCGGAACGGTCCGGGCATTCGATGACGAGCGTCCCTTCGGAGAGTCCGCTGATAATGCGGTTGCGTTCGAGGAAGCGGTCCGGATAGCACGGCTCGCGGAGGGGATATTCCGAGACGATTGCCCCGCCGCCGGCCAGGACCTTCCGCCCCAGCCAGGCATTCTCCTCCGGGTAGAACCTGTCCAGGCCGCCTGCCAGGACCGCGATCGCTTTGCCGTTGGCGGCCGCGAGGCAGCCTTCGTGCGCCGCCGCGTCAATGCCGAGCGCGAGGCCGCTCACGATCGCGAAACCGCCCCGCGCCAGTTCGCGGCCGAACTTCATGGCGGTTGTTTTTCCCGCCGCCGTCGCGCGGCGGGTTCCCACGATGGCCAGGCGTTTCCCGCGCGGAAGCGCGCCTCGCACGTATAAAGCGAACGGCGGGTCGTGGATGTGGCGTAAGGCATGCGGGAACCCCGGTTCTTCCCGGAACACGAGCCCGATGCCCGCTTCGGCGAGCTCGCGCCATGCCGCTTCCGGGTCCGGCGGGCTCCGGCCGTCGCTCGCCAGCGTCTCATAGAGAGCTTTCCATCCGCCGCCCGACCCGCCGGTTTTTTTTGCGCGCGACCTCACCTCGGCCGGATTTCCCGAAAGCGCTAACGCAACCGCGTTATAGAACATTTTTTCTTCGTCCATGGTTCCATCATAGGCGCGGCAGTCCCCAAAGCAAGAAACCTTTTAGAAAGATTTAACGCGGTCGTGGTAAAATAGAGGTAATGTCCCAGCCGTATCTCTCGATCATCATTCCGGCGTACAACGAAGCGGAACGCATCCCGAAAACCCTGCTGGCGATGGACAAGCAGCTTGAACACGCCGCGTACTCCTACGAGATCGTGGTCGTGAACGACGGCTCGAAGGACAACACCGCCGCGATCGTGAAGAACCTCGCGAAGGCGGTGCGGAACCTGAAGCTGATCGACCTGAAGGACAACGCCGGCAAGGGCGGCGCGGTGCGGCAGGGGATGCTGCTCTCGGCCGGCCAGGTCAGGCTTTTCACCGACGCCGACAACTCGACCTCCATCGACCAGTTCGAAAAAATGATGCCGTACCTCAAGGAGGGGTACGAGGTCGTGATCGGTTCGCGCGCCGTGAAGGGGGCGGAGCTCGAACCGCCGGAGCCGTTCGTCCGGCAGGTCATCGGCAAGGCGCTCAACCTCATCGTCCAGATACTGCTCCTGCCGGGCATATGGGACACGCAGTGCGGATTCAAGGCGTTCACGCAGGATGCCGCCGGGCGGATATTCCATGCGGCGACGGTCACCGGATGGGGTTTCGATGTCGAGGCGCTCGCGCTCGCGCGGCGCATGGGCTATCGGACCAGGGAAATGCCGGTCCGGTGGGTCAACGACGCCCGGTCCCATGTCAGGTTCTCGTCAGGTTTGCAATTCCTGAAGGACATTGCTATCATTCGCTGGAGGCTTTGGTGGAATGAATATAAATAAACGACATGCCGAAACAATACCTGACGAAAGAACGCCTTGAGGAGCTGAAGGCGGAGCTTGACGAATTGAAAAATAAAAAGCGCCTGGAGGTCGCCCAGCGGCTGAAGCAGGCGAAGGAATACGGCGACCTGTCGGAGAATTCCGAGTACGTGGAGGCGCGCGAGGAACAGGCGAACGTGGAGGGCCGCATCTTCGAACTGGAGGAACTGCTGAAGGAAGCGGTGACGATAAAGACGGGCGAGGGCGGCGATACGGTGCGGGTCGGTTCGGCGGTGACGGTCAGGAAGGGTGGGCAGATGCTGACGTATACGATCGTCGGCGCGTACGAGGCGCGGCCGGAAGAGGGGAGGATTTCGGACGAATCGCCGCTCGGCAAAGCGTTCCTTGGCCATAAGGTCGGGGAAGCGGTGAACGTGGCGACGCCGGCCGGTTCTTCGAGCTACGAGATCGTGAAGATAGCGTGATGACCGCAGGTGATGATATCATTTGAATATGCTGGAGGATATCGTCCGGGAGCGGAGGAAGAAGCTTGAGGCGATCCGGGAGGCGGGGATCGACCCGTATCCGGCGCGGGTCGCGCGTTCGTTCGAGGTGGCGCGCGCAATCCGGGATTTCGAGGCGCTTGCGCAATCGCAGGGAACGGTTTCGCTCGCGGGGCGGCTGGTCGGCATGCGCGACCAGGGGAAAATTGTCTTCGCCGATGTGGCGGACGAGAGCGGGAAGATCCAGGCGGTCCTGAAGGACGGCATCGCGAAGGAATTTGAATTCTGGCGGACGGTGCTCGACCTCGGCGATTTCATTTCCGTGACCGGGCCGCTGTTCGCGACGCAGAAGGGCGAAAAAAGCATCGAGGTGCACGAACTGCGGATCGCGTCGAAGAGCCTGCTGCCCCTGCCGGACAAATGGGAAGGGCTGGAGAACGAGGAAACGCGCCTGCGGAAACGGTACCTGGAACTCTTTGCTTCGCCGGATCTGCGCGGGCTGTTCCGTAAAAAGGCCGTTTTCTGGGAAACGTTCCGGAACGCGCTCAAGAAAGAGGGATTTCTGGAGGTCGAGGTTCCGGTTATGGAAAATCTGCCAGGCGGGGCGGAAGCGGAACCGTTCAAGACGCATCACAACGCGCTCGATGCGGATTTTTATCTTCGCATATCGCTCGAGCTGCCGCTCAAGAAGCTGCTCGTCGGCGGCTTCGACCGGGTGTTCGAGATCGGCCGGGTCTTCCGCAATGAAGGCATCGACCGCGAACATCTGCAGGATTACACGCAGCTCGAATTCTACTGGGCATACCGCGATTACCATGACGCGATGAAGCTGACGGAGAAACTTTATAAAAAAGTCATCAAAGCGGTGGTCGGCGGCATGGTGACCACGCGCGGCGGCCAGACGATCGATTGGTCGAAAAAGTGGAAGAAGGTCAATTACGTCAAAGTGTTCAAGGCGGCGACTGGTATAGATCCGGCCAAAGCAAAACGGGAAAAATTGTTCGCCAAGGCCAAGGAGCTTGGCTTGGAGGTTGGTGAGAGCGCGGGCGCCGGCCGGCTGATCGACCTCATTTATAAGAAGACGGTCCGGCCAACCCTGATCGAGCCGTGTTTTCTCGTCGATCCGCCGGTGGCGATCGAGCCGCTGGCAAAACGAAGCCCGAAAAATCCCGATGTCGTCGAGCGGTTCCAGATCGTCGCCTGCGGGACGGAACTTGGCAAGGGATTTTCGGAGCTGAACGATCCGCAGGACCAGCGTGCGCGATTCGAGGAGCAGATGAAACTGCGGGCGGCGGGGGATGCCGAAGCCCAGCATCTCGACGAGGATTTTCTCGAAGCGATGGAATACGGCATGCCGCCCGCGGCCGGGTTCGGCATGTCGGAGCGTTTTTTCGCGGTGCTCATGGACCGCCCGGTGCGCGAGACCGTGTTTTTCCCGCCGATGCGCCCGAAGAAATAAAAAAGGAGAGGACGGATCCTCTCCTTGGGTGGGCCGATCATTTCCAGATCGCCCGCGTTATGGCGGCGGTGATCTCCTGGCTGACTTCGATCGAAAGATTAGGATCGCCATCTGCCCCGGTTCCCGGGCAGGGGATATTAAGCCAGCGCTCGTATCGCAGGAATTTCCCGGGCGCCGCCGCGGTGCCGCCGTAGCAGAGGATCAGGGAAGCGGCTTCCGGCGGAAGATAATCCGCCAAGCCAAACGCCCCCTTTAATTCCGCCGTGGTCAGCCGGAGCCAACCTTGGACGTAGCAGAACATCGCACTATGGACGATCCGCCATTCCAAATCCCATTCGTTTGGGTTATGGCACTGTCGGATGGTTAGCTCAGCTGCGGAGCTTTCCATCGCTATAAGATGTTCGCGCCGGACCGGGCGCATTTTCATTCCGTGCGGATGCCACCAATCGGGCCAACCTAGCACGAATCGCGGTCTATTGGCTGTCAATCCTGCAGTCAAATTTCACCTCCGATATTGGTTATACGGTATCCCGGGAAAAATGTAAATCTACGCCTCGAGGCGTTTGGCGTTCTCGCAGATGATCTTGAGCTCGTTGTCGCGCCGGGAAACGCGCCCGTCGAGGATGACGGGGTTGTTGACGGCCCACGCGGCGGCGGTCTTCTCGAGGACGCTGTTGAAGACGACGATCTCCACCGACTGCTGGGCCTGGTCCTCGATCGTGGCGAAGATCATCGGCTGGCCGGACTTGGTGAATATTTTTTTCATCTTCGAGACGATGCCGGCGGTGCGGACCATTTTCTTCTCATCCGTGATCGCGGCGAGGTCGGCGATCGGCCGCGCGTGGTAGTAGGCGAGTTTGGCGGTGTAGGCGTTAAGCGGATGCTCGGACAGGTAGAAGCCGATCAGTTCTTTTTCCCAGGCGAGCTTTTCGTCGTTCGTCGCCGGCGCGACCGGCTTCAGTTTGAGCGTCGCGGCCGGGGCCGTGGCGCCGAAAAGCGATGCGTGCCCGTTCGTCCCGCCGCCTTTCCGCATCGCCGCGGCGAACTTCAGGACCTCGTCCATGTTCTCGAGCGCCTGCTTGCGCTCGATGCCGAGCGAGTCAAACACGCCGCTCTTCACCATGCTCTCGAGCGATTTCTTGTTCAGGTCCTTATGCTGGATGCGGGTGAGCACTTCTTCGAAGTTCCTGAACGGGCCGTTGCGCGAGCGCTCCTCGATGATCGCCTTCGTGATCTCGGAGCCGACGTTCTTGATGGCGAGCAGCCCGAACCGGATCTTTTCGCCCTCCGGCGTGAAGTTCACGAAGCTCTGGTTGATGTCCGGCGGCAGGATCTCGACGCCGTTCGTCTTCGCTTCCTGGATGAGCACGGAGATCCGCTCGACGTCCGAGAGCTCCGAGTTCAGCACCGCCGCCGTGAACTCTTCCGGATAGTTCGCCTTGAGGTAGGCGGTGCGATAGCCGATCATCGCGTAGCAGGTGCTGTGCGCCTTGTTGAAGCCGTAGCGTGCGAAGGGTTCGATCAGCTCCCAGGCGGAGTCCGCGACCTTCTTGGGGATGTTGTTCTTCGCGCAGCCGTTCAGGAATTTTTCCTTCTGTTCATCGAGCAGCGACTTGATCTTTTTGCCGACCGCCTTGATGAGGAGGTACCCCTCGCCGCGCGTGAGGCCGGCCAGTTTCGTCGCGAGGTCCATAACCTGCTCCTGGTAAACGATGACGCCATAGGTGCTCTTCAGGGTTTCCTCCATGACCGGGTGGATGAAGCGGACCGGCTCCCTCCCGTGCTTGCGGTTGATATAGGTGGGGATCAGCTCCATCGGGCCGGGCCGGAACAGGGCGACCATCGCGATGATGTCGTCGAGCTGGGTCGGCTTGAGGTCCTTCAGATAGCGCCGCATGCCGGATGATTCGAGTTGGAAGATACTGGTCGTGTCCGCGCGCTGAAGGAGGTCGAATGTCTTCGCGTCGTCAAGCGGGATTTTGGAGATATTTAATTCCGTGCCGTGCAGGTCCTTTATGATGCGCAGCGTGTCCTCGATGATGGTCAGGTTCTTGAGGCCGAGAAAGTCGATCTTCAAAAGGCCGAGCTCCTCGATGGCGTGCATTTCGAACTGCGTGATGGTGGTGTCCTTTTCCTGCGGGGCGAACTGCAGCGGCACGCGCTCCACGAGGGGCTCCTTCGCGATCACGGTCGCGCAGGCGTGGACGGACGCGTGGCGCGCGACGCCTTCGAGATGGCGCGCCGTATCGATGAGCTTTTTCGCGTCCGGATTGGTGTCGTACAGCGTTTTGAGCTCGGGCACCTTTTCAAGCGTCTCGTCGAGCCAGCCTTCCTTCATGCCCTGCGTCGGGTTGAAGGGGATGAGCTTCGCGATCTGGTCGCAGAAGGCGTACGTGTAGCCCATGGCGCGGCCGGCGTCGCGGATCGCGGCGCGGGCGGCCATCGTCCCGAACGTGATGATGCGCGCGACGTGGTCCTCGCCGTATTTCTCGCGGGCGTACGCCAGGACCTCCTCGCGGCGCACGTCGGAGAAGTCGATGTCGATATCCGGCATCGAGATGCGTTCCGGATTGAGGAACCGCTCGAAGAGCAGGTTGTAGCGCAGGGGGTCGATGTCGGTGATGTTCAGGATGTATGAAACCAGGCTGCCCGCCGCCGAGCCGCGGCCGGGTCCGACGGCGATGCCGTGGGTCTTCGCCCAGTTGACGAGGTCCTGCACGATCAGGAAATAGTCGGCGAAACCGGTCTTTTCGATGACGCCGATCTCGTATTCGAGGCGGTCGCGCATTTCCTTCGTTTGGCTTGCCGGCGGGAACCGGTCCGGCAGGCGTTCCTCTATTAATTCCCGCAGGTAGCCGTTCGCGGTCTTGCCGGCGGGCTTCGGGAAGTCGGGGAGCAGGTATTTCCCGTTGCCGTACGGCGGGATGAGCTCGAGCTCGACGTTGCACCGCGCCGCGATCTCCGCGGTCCGGGCGACCGCTTCCGCCCCGCCCGGCACGGCGGCGAACTTCGCGAGCATGGCCTCTTCCGAAAGCACGGAGAAATCGTCTTCCTTCATCGTCATCCGGTCGTCGTCGGAAAGTTTGTTGCCGGTCTGCACGGCGAGGAGGACGTCGTGGTACGGCGCGTCGTCGGAGTGGATGTAGTGGCTGTCCTGGGTCGCGACGAGCGGGATGCCGGTCTCCCGCGAAAGCTTCACGAGCAGCGGTTCGACGGTTTCCGATTCCGGCACCTGCGGATGTTTCTGGATCTCGAGAAAATAGTTCGGCTGGCCCCCGGCGTTCGTGCCGAAAATATCGCGGTACTCGATGGCCTTCGCTTTCGCTTCGTCGTATTTTCCCGCGAGGAGGTACGAAGCGATCTCGCCGCCGAGGCAGGCGGACATCGCGATCAGCCCTTCGTGGCGTTCGCGCAGGAGGTCCTTGTCTATGCGGGGACGGTAATAGAACCCTTCGAGGTGCGCTGCGGAAACCAGCTTGACCAGGTTGTTCCAGCCGGTGATGTTTTCCGCGAGCAGGACCAGGTGGTAATATCGCTCGTTCGCTTCCTTCGAGAAACGGTCGCGCGGGGCGACGTACGTCTCGACGCCGAGGATCGGTTTCACGCCGGCCTTGCGAGCCGTTTTATAGAATTCGACCGCGCCGTAGAGTACGCCGTGATCGGTCAGGGCCATCGCATCCATGCCGAGCTCCTTCGTCCGCGCGACGAGCGGGCCGACCTTCGAGAGGCCGTCGAGCAGGGAGTAGTGGGAGTGCGTATGGAGATGGACGAACTTCGGCACGGGCTGGGGCATTTGCTGAAATTATAGAGCAAAGGGGCCAAGCTTGCTATACTGTAGTTATGGCCTCTGATTTTCGGCGACGGCTTATCGTCGGGCTTTCCGTCATCTTCGGAAGCATCGCGCTCGCCGCGGTCGCGTTGTACATCCTGTCGAACACTATCGACGCGGCGGTGAAGAAGATCGGCACGGACCGGGCGCTCATCGCGCAGGAAGGCGGCCTGCTCGGCGTGCTTGCCAGCCTGAAGCAGCAGGAGCCGCAGGCGGAAGTTTACCAGGGCGCGATCACCCAGCTTTTGCCGACGCAGGATGGGCTCATCGGGTTCGGGCCGTGGCTCGATGCCATCGCGGCCAACCACCAGGTTTCCGCGAGCGCTTCGTTCGGATCGAACATCGTCCCGCCGTCGTCGGGCCAGCTGGGCGCGGCCCCGGTCTCCATCTCGGCGACCGGCAACGCCGATGACCTCGCCGCCTTCCTCGCCGACGCCGAATCCGGGACTCCCGGGTTTTTGCTCGACATCATATCCTTCGATCTTACCGGGAACGGCGATTCGTACCGGCTGACCGCCAGCGGGATAGTGTCCTTCAGGCCATAATTCCATGCAACCCTTCTTTCGCCGCCATATCAACCTGATACTTTCCGTGCTCGCCGTCGTTTTTCTGGTGGCGATCGTCGGCGCCTTCGTCTGGGGCGTCGGTTATCTGCTTTCCGAATCCCAGACGGCCAACCAAGGCGGGTCGGCGGGTGATCAGGTGGTCGGTTTCGACCTCCAGGCCGCTTCGCAGATCGATTACCGCGGCCTGCTCCAGCCGCCGGCCGCGGCACCAACGCCGCCGGCCGCCGCGAGCGATACGACGCCGTGACGCCGGGATTTATTGCGGAATCTCCCGGACCGGCGTATGATGATTTCCGGGTTCGCGCGCGATTAGCTCAGTGGTAGAGCGCTTCATTGACATTGAAGAGGTCAGAGGTCCGATCCCTCTATCGCGCACATTGTCGTTACATCACTTGCAGTTTGCGATGTGGTAGTGTAAAAAAGAAGATGGAAATGACGGCGGGGATTGATGCGCGTGTAGCTTAGTGGTAAAGCACCTCACTGATAATGAGGAGAGCATAGGTTCGATCCCTATCACGCGCACTATAGAAATTTCGAATGACCGAGCCGGAAATTATTTACGAGGACAGGAACTTTCTGGCGATTAATAAGCCCGCCGGACTCGTCGTGCATGCCGCGAAGCATCGGGGAACGAAGGGGCGAGAGGAAAGGGAACCGGAACCGACGCTTGTGGACTGGCTTTTGAAGCATTGTCCGGAGGTGGCGGGCGTCGGCGATGATCTGGCACTCCGGCCGGGCATCGTGCACCGGCTCGATAAGGAGACGTCCGGCGTGATGCTCGTCCCGAAAACGCAGGAATATTTCGAATACCTGAAATCGCTTTTCCAAAAGCACGAGGTGAAGAAAACATATTACGCCGTCGTGCGCGGCGTGCCGAAAACCGCGGAGGGCGTGATCGACGCGCCGATCGGCATCCGGAACGGGACGCTGAAGCGGAGCACGCGCTCGACGAAAATGCGGAAGGAGGCGGTCACCGAATACCGCGTATTGAAAAATTTCCAATACGGAATTTCTCTGCTGGAGGTCCATCCGCTGACCGGCCGCACGCACCAGATCCGCGTCCACCTGGCGAGCATCGGGCATCCGATCGTAGGGGATGCGTTGTATGGAGCTGGGAGCAAGGAGCTAAGAGCTAAGAGCGGGGGGCGCCTGTTGCTCCATGCCGGCGCCATCGAGTTTCCAAAGGAAGACGGGAGCACCATCCGCATCGAGACGGCGCTGCCGGATGGGTTCGAAAACGCCGGCCTTAACTTATCCACAGGGGGTATTCTGTCGTGAGGTTTGACAAGTGCTACAATAGATATAATCCTTGAAAGGTCGAGTTCAGCGAGTATAAAACGCATGAAGGGAAACAAAAAAACAAAGAAAGGTTTTACGCTCATCGAATTGCTGGTCGTTATCGCGATCATCGCGATCCTGTCGGTGGTGGTCATCCTGACCCTGAACCCGGCGGAACTCCTCCGCCAATCGAGGGACTCGAACCGCATTTCCGACCTCTCGGTCACGAAGAGCGCGGTAGCGTTCTACCTGGCGTCGGTGTCGTCTAACGTATTCATCGGTACGTCGACGTCGGCCTTGGGGGGCATATTGTATGTAGGCGACCAGACTGGGCCGACGAGCACGGCCGCCGCATCGAAATATGCGACGACCATGTGCACGGCTACTTGCGCAACTCTGGCGACGAATGTAGAGGGCGCTGGCTTTGGAGCCGTTACCAGCACGAACCGTGCGATCAACGGAACGGGTTGGATCCCGATCAACTTCACCCAGATCTCGGCTGGCGGTTCGCCGATCTCGCAGTTGCCGGCCGATCCCAACTTCAATCCGTCAGGCGCCGGTCAGAACACCTACTACTATGCATACATTGCATCCAGTACCGGGTTGGTCTTCAAGCTCGATGCGCACATGGAAAGCCAGAAGTATGGCTTGAATGGCTCGAACGATGTCGTTTCGACCGATGGCGGCTATGACAACAATAGCTACGAAGTGGGTTCCGCGATCTTGAACCTGTAGCATACATTGAGCTATCGATCAGTGTCCCGAAAGCCGGCGGCGCGCAATGCCGCCGGTTTTGGTATACTTTAGAAAATGCGACTTCCTTTATCTCCCGAACAGCTGAAGCGGACCTTGGTTGGCGAGGGTCTGATCACGGAGGAAAAATTCGATGAGCTCGCTGCGGATGCCGACCGCAAGAGCCAGAGCGTTTTTGACGCGCTGGTCGCGGAGAAGGTGGTCGATGCGGCGTACCTGAGCAACCTGGTGGCGAGGACGCTCGGCGTGTCGCGCATCGATTTCAACACGCAGAAGATCGATCCGCAGACGGTGAGGCTCCTGCCGGAAACGATCTCCCGCGAGCGGCAGGCCGTATTGTTCGGCCGCGAAGAGGACGGTTCTTACGACGCGGCGATGGCCGACCCATCGGACCTGGAAACGATCGAGTTCCTGTCCCAGCGGCTGAAAGCGAAGATCAAGCCGTTCCTCGCGACGTCCGAGGACCTGAACCGGGGCTTCACGGTCTACGGCCGGGCGCTGGGCCACGATTTCCAGAAGCTCATCGAGGACAACGTGAAAGCGTCGCTCGCGGGCGGCGCGAAGAACGAGGCCGAGGCGGCGAAGGACCTCCCGATCGTCGGCATCGTGGACAACATCCTTTCCTACGCGATCTCCTCGCGCGCGTCGGACATCCACATCGAGGTGCTGGAGGATTCGATGTTCATCCGCTATCGCATCGACGGCATCCTGTACGAGGTGATGAACGTGACAAAAACGGTGCAGCCGGCGATCGCCGCGCGCCTGAAGCTCCTTGCGGGATTGAAGATAGACGAGCACTACGAGCCGCAGGACGGCCGCTTCCGGTACCAGATCGGCAACCAGACGGTGGACGTGCGCGTTTCCGTGATCCCGACGTTCTACGGCGAGAAGGTGGAGATGCGCCTCCTTGAATCGTCGGAGAAGCCGTTGTCGCTCGAGGAGCTCGGCATGACGCCGGAATCGATCGACGTCATCAACCAGAACCTCCGGAAGGCGTACGGCATGATCCTCTCCTGCGGCCCCACCGGTTCCGGCAAGACGACGACGCTCTACGCGCTGATGAACATCCTGAACAAGCCGGAGGTGAACATCACGACGATCGAGGACCCGATCGAGTACAACATGCGGTACGTCAACCAGACGCAGATCAACCCGCAGGCGAAGATCACGTTCGCGTCCGGCCTGCGCTCGCTCCTGCGCCAGGACCCGAACATCATCATGGTCGGCGAGATCCGCGACGCGGAGACGGCCGACATCTCCGTGCAGGCGGCGCTCACGGGCCACCTGCTTTTGTCGTCGCTCCACACGAACGACGCGCCAACCGCCGTGCCGCGCTTCTTCGACCTCGGCGTGCCGCCGTTCCTGGTCGGCTCGGTGCTGAATCTCGTGATCGCCCAGCGTCTTGTCCGCAAGATCTGCAAATCGTGCGTGATGTCGTTCGACGCCGCGCCGGACGTCGCCGCCACGGTCACGAATCAGCTGCGCGCGCTCGGCGTCAAGGAAGAGTCGGTGCGGGCGCCGAAGATCCTCTACCGCGGCAAAGGGTGCCCGTCCTGCAACGGCACCGGCTACCGCGGCCGGCTCGGCATTTACGAGATGTTCCAGGTGACGGAACCGATCAAGCGGATCATCACCGCGCGCGACTTCAGCCTCGAGGCGCTCCAAAACGAGGCGCGGAAGGAAGGGATGAAGACGATGTTCGAGGACGGCCTGGTCAAGGTCCAGCTCGCGCAGACGACGCTCGAGGAGGTCCTGCGCGTGATCAGGGAGTGAGGAGGAGATGAGGAGTTAGGAGCTAAGAGGTAGGAGATAAGAGGTAGGAGATAGGGAAGATTTAATCTTGGCGTGTTATGAATATGGGATGGGGGACTCCAAAATTCAGGCATTCACCGATCTTTATGCTTGGCAGGAGGCGCATACGCTGGTGATGTTGATTTATCGCTATACGGGAAATTTTCCCGGGACTGAAATGTTTGGCCTCACCAGCCAAATGCGGCGAGCCGCGATTTCGATAACTTCGAACATCGCTGAGGGATTTGGAAGATACACCTACAAAGAGCGGGTCAGATTTTATTACCTGGCGCAAGGGTCGCTCACGGAATTAAAAAGTCAGATCATCGAGGCGGACGCTTTGGGTTATCTCGCGGGCGACCATTGCCGTGCATTGATAAAGCAGTCGGATCTCGCCCATAAATTTCTCCAGGGTCTTATCAAAAAATCAAAAATCCTCGC
>DATKMM010000068.1:0-6011 GCA_035541855.1 Minisyncoccota bacterium
AGTTATGTTGATGTTCTTTACCAACGTGCTGATGGCGCCGGTGTTCTGGACACCCGTGAAAACGAGGTCGAAGCCAAGGAATTTGACCTTGGTCGGCTCGCCGGAAGCATAGACATCGAACTTCGCGAGGGTCGTCTGCGAAACACCCTTGGCAATGTTGCCGGTCGGGGTCGAGGAATCCTGCGAGGTCGTCGTCTGGCCGGCCTGGATCTTCACCGTCGAATCAACGCCCGAAGTCAGCGTGACAGCAACCGGGACATTGTACTGGCTGTCATTCGCCAAAACATCGTAACCGTTCAACACTTCCCATGTGAAGTTGAAGGACGGCGAACCCGTCACGTCGGACTGGATCTGGATGTTGTTCGAACCCGTGTTCAGCTGAACCGGCGCGGACGTCATATTGAAGTACGCGATGTCGTTCGAGCCGACCGAGCTCAACGTAGCACCCGCCTGCGTGCCGTTGACCAAAAGCTTCACGTTCTGGAGGTTCGTCATATTGGCCGAACCGATCACATGGAACGCGATGCTCTTAAGCCACACCGGGTTGTTGCCAACCTGGAAGTTGAAGGCACCGACGATGTTGCCCTGTGTGCCCGCCGTCACTGTCGTACCAATCGAGGACGAGGTGATCTGAAGGGACGCCAAGCAAGGATTGCTGACGGACGTGACCGTGAACGTGTTGCCGTTCAGCGGGAACACGCCGCTCGGCGTTACCGCCGTGTTCGTCGTGTCGAACGCCGTAACGTCAGACGCGGCATTCAGCGAGAAGCCCGTCGTGTTGCCGGCGGAAAGGCCAGCCGAAACGTCGATCGCTAACTGGTACTCAGCCGTCTGGCCGGCCGGAACCGAAAGGTCCATGCCGGAGAAGCTGATGACGCCGTTGCTGATCGAGTTGTACTGGGCGACCACTTGGCCGTTCTGGATCAGATAAGCGCCGCCGATCGCACTATCAGCCAAGACGCCGGTCTTGTGGAAGTTCATCCCCGTGACCGTGACCGCGCCCGAGTTGCTGGCCGTGAGGTTCACCGCCAAAACCGGAACGCGCGCCGCGCCCGTGCTGCCGGCGCCGCAGGTCGAGTTGCTCGTGATGAGCGAACCCGCCGTCGGATTATCGGAAGCTAAGCTGACCGAAAGGCCCGTGGACGGAACCGCGACGCCGGTCGTACCGGTGCCGGTGGTACCGGTCGTGCCAGTACCGGTCGTGCCAGTCGAAACGCAAGTCGAAGCGTAGAACGCCCGCGACTTAGGACCGAAGTACCCAGCGGACGGGGTGATACCGTTCGCCGCCTGCCATGCCGCCACGGCTGCCTGGGTCAAAGACCCGAAGTAACCGGTCGGGGCGGAAACGGCGGTCAGGTAGCCCTTGCTGATCAGCATCTGCTGGAGGGCCGTTACCGCCGCGCCCGTCGAACCAACGGTGAGGTCGCTGGTGAAGGCGTAGCAGGAACCGGACGTCATGGTCGACGTCGAGCCGCCAGTCGTGCCGAGCTGGGACTGTAACTGCTGGATCTGCGCGAGCAAAGAAGCGATCTGGGCCTGGAGGTCCGTCGTGCTCTGTGCGTTCGCGAGAGGTAACGAAGCGACGCCCGCCGCCCACAAGATGGTGGACGCCGTGAGCGCTATCGAAACTAATTTTTTACTCATTTCTGGATTAATTTTTTTCGACAATTTTTTTGGAGTATCGACCTTCGCATCCGTAATGGATGCAAGTGCCGTCGACCTTTGGGTTGAAACAATTTTGGGTACCGCTTCCTCCCATTCCTTCGCAGGCGACGTGAGGTTCGCACACGAAGTAATGAGGAAAGCGGGATCGGTATCTTTATAAAAAAACCCGCCGATCAGGGCGAGGTTGCGCAAAGCCGGGGTGTACGCGTGAAACAACCGAATCCCCTAGCTCTTCGTCCAGCCTCACACTGAACTTTTGCTATGTAAGCATTATATACAACGGGGCGAAAAAAGAAAGGTTACCGTGCCGGTCCATCGCTTTGCCGGATCCGGTAGAACACCCCGCGGCCGCCGGTCCCGATGCGCTCGACCAGGTTCCGCTCCACCAGAGCTTCGAGGTCATAGCGGATGGTCCGTTCGCTCACATTCGGCAAAATCGCCTGGATATCCCCTAACCGGCAATTGCCGGTTTGCCGCATTCTTTCAAGGATTGCCGATTGCCGCATATTTGCCGGTTCATATGGTGCCGCTTCCGGCGCCGATGCCGACCTTGGCTCAGGCTCAGGTTCAGGTTCGCTACCCGCAGCGGCATCGTCCACCTCAACCTGCGTCTCCACCTCAACTTCAGCCGGCTCATCCATCGGTTCCCGATAACCGCCGGATTTTGAAAATATATCCGAGAGGTCGAGGTCTTTACCGAGGATCTTTCCGCCGAACGCCTCCGCATGGAAAGCGGATATCGCCGACCTCAGGTTGCCGATCTCGTCGAGCAGGATATCGCGGTTCGCCGCGCCGATGCCGCCGACGTCATTGCCAAACCTGACCAAAAATTCTATCCCGGGAGCTTTCGCCATCACCTCTTCATAATTGCCATCGGCCGCACAGCCAAGCAGTTCGATCGCCTTACCGGAAAGCCTGTCAGCGAGAGTCCGCTCGGGGACATTTTCCGCGACACGCCAAAGCGCGTACGCGATCTCGTATGACTTCTTCAGGATCAGGTCCTTTTTGCCGCTTTGGAACATTGCCGGCATTATACGGCAATCCGGCAGAAAAAACAAGGGTGTCAGGTACCCTTTTTACCCTTTGGGCGCCAAGGGTCGCGAATGCTGTTCTCGAGACCAAATTGCCGGATCATTGCCGCCGTCCACTCCGTCGATCCGTACGGCCGGTTCCTTTGCACGGCATGGCGGATGTTTTCGATCTCATCCCCCGAAACAGGCTCGTTCAACCAAGCCGGGTAATCCTCGGGCATCGCCAGCGGCCACGGGCTAAGAATACTGCGGCCGGCGGCGTCACCGTCACCACGGATATCGCGGACACGAACATGCGCGCTTGACCATTTCCAACCATCGGCCCGCTCCGCGAGCGACGCCCGCGCCGCATTCCTCTCGATATAACGAATCAGATTCAAAAAATATGCATCGGTTTGCACGGGAAACGATTTGTATCTCCCCTGGTAAATATGGCCGTATCCCTGCGTCCCCGTTCTCGCGTGATATTGTTGCGTATGCGTCAGGGTAACGCGCTGCATAAATCTGGACAGGTCGCCATCGTTTTCGGGATAGAGCGCCATGTGCCAATGGTTCGGCATCAGACAATAGGCAAGAATGCGCATCGGCGCGATCGCCTTGGCATCTTCCACTATCCGCATGAAATTATCATATTCCTTCTCCCGTCGAAACAATGGCGCGCGAAAATTGCCACGATTGATCACGTGGTAGACCACATTACCGACATCGACGCGCAATGCCCTGCCCATCCTGGCATGATACCTCGCGGATGGTTAAAAGAATTTTAAACAGAAGGGTACCTGACACCCTTACCACTGGGCCGAGGCGAGGACGATAGCGGCGAGCGTGAAGACGGTTGCGGACGTGACGAACAGCTTGGTCCGCGAACTGCCGCCGAGGTAGCGCTCCGGGATGATGTCGGCGACGAGAACCACGGCGAGAAAGACGATGACCGACTGGTAGACGAAATCGAGCGGGAGGAAAAGCCCGAGCATCAGGAATTGCCAGATGAGCAGGAACGAAACCCCGGCGGCGGCGCGGTTCTCCGGCGCATCGGCGCGCTCCGCGAACGACCGGATGAACCCGCGCACCAGGAGTCCGATGAGGGCGGCGGTAAGGAATCCCCAGAAGAAGCCGGCGCCAGTGAGCGCCCCGCCGAACCGCCCGTAGAAATCGCGCAGCAGGAAAAAGGACAGCGCGAGGACCAGCAGCTCATACGCCGACCGGCGGTCGATGACGAGCAGGTCCTTGATGAGAAGCAGGTAGTAGAACAGGGCGCCGAAGATCAGGAAGAAAACCAGCCCGGCCGGCTGGAGGTAGGCCAGGACAAGCAGGGCGAGAAACGGCGCCAGAAGTTTCCTCGTCTGGAACCACGGAACGAAATAGAGGTAGAGGGCGACGAGCAGAAACAGCCAGAACGGAAAAAAGAACCAGGCGAGCGCGAAAACCGCCGCTTTAAGCAGTAAAGACGAGCGCGTTTGCCTTAAAATTGACCTTAACTTTGCCGCCATCTTTGCATTCGCCGCGGATGATCTTGTCCGCCAGCCTATCAAGGATAACCTTTTGCAGGAGGCGCTTCAACGGGCGGGCGCCGAACTCGGCGCTGAACCCCTCTTTTGCCAGGTATTCGCGCGCGGCCGGCTCGATCTCGAGCTTGATGTTGTGCTCCTCCTCCAGGCGGCGTTCGATGAGGTCGAGCTGGATGTCCACGATCTTCCCGATGTCCGCGCGGCGGAGCGGGTTGAAAATGACGATCTCGTCGATGCGGTTCAGGAACTCGGGCCGGAAATTGTGGCGCAGGGCGTCCATAACGCGCTCGCGGTAATCCCCCTCCTCCGGCTTCTCGCCCGGCGCGCTGAACCCGATGCGGGACATCGCCTTCAGGTATTCGCTCCCGACGTTCGAGGTCATGATGATAATGGTGTTCTTGAAGTTGATCGTCTTGCCCTTGCTGTCCGTCAGGCGGCCGTTGTCGAGCACCTGCAGGAGCAGGTTGAACACCTCCGGATGGGCCTTCTCGATCTCGTCGAACAGGATGAGACTGTACGGCCGGTGGCGAAGCATCTCCGTGAGCTGGCCGCCCTCCTCGTGGCCGACATAGCCCGGCGGCGAGCCGATGAGGCGCGAGACCGCGTAGCGCTCCATGTATTCCGACATGTCGATGCGGATCAGCGCCTTGTCGTCGTTGAACATGAACTCCGCGAGCGCCTTGGCGAGCTCGGTCTTGCCCACGCCGGTCGGCCCGAGGAACATGAAGGACCCGATCGGCCGGTTGACGTCCGAAAGCCCGGCCCTCGCCCGGCGCAAGGCCGAAGCGACGGCCGTGATCCCCTCCTCCTGGCCGATCACGCGCCCGCGCAGGACGTCCTCGATGCGGATGAGCTTGTCGGTATCGGTCTCGAGCATCCGCTTCAGCGGGATGCCGGTCCAGACCGCGACCACGGCGGCGACATCTTCTTTGTCCACCGCCTCCTTCAGGAACCGGTCGTTTTCCGAAACCGCTTTCGCGCCCCTGCCGCGCTTGGTCTTGGCGCCGGCGCCCGCGCCGAAGTTCTTCTTTTCGAACATCTGGAAGTCCTTTTCCGACTGCGGCAGTTCGCCGTAGACAATCTGCGCCACGCGCTCCAGGTTGCCCTCGCGCTCGGCCATTTCCGCTTCGCGCTTCAGGTTGTCCACTTTCTGCCGGAGCTGGTGCAGGGTCTCGAACTTTATCTTCTCCGAATGCCATTTGCCCGAAAGCTCGTCGTTATCCTCCTTCAGCTTGGCGAGCGTGACGTCAATTTCCCTGATGCGCGCCTTGCCCCGTTCGCCTTCCTTCGCAAGCGCCTGCTTCTC
The DNA here is from genome assembly GCA_035541855.1 of Minisyncoccota bacterium. Taxonomy (GTDB): domain Bacteria; phylum Patescibacteriota; class Minisyncoccia; order UBA6257; family 2-01-FULL-56-20; genus JAJXYP01. The sequence goes on from DATKMM010000068.1 coordinate 5,511, forward strand.
GATCTCCAGTTTCGTGATCTCGCGGCGGATGTGGTCCAGTTCTTTCGGCAGACTTTCGGATTCCAGGCGGCGGGCGGCGGCGGCCTCGTCGATCAGGTCGACCGCCTTGTCCGGCAGGAACCGGTCGGTGATGTACCGCGCCGAGAGATTGACCGCCTCCACGATGGCCTCGTCGCTGATGCGCATGCCGTGGTGGATCTCGTACTTCTCCTTCAGGCCGCGCAGGATGGCGATAGAATCCTCGATCGTCGGCTCCTCAACCATGATCGGCTGGAAGCGCCGCTCGAGCGCCGGGTCTTTTTCGATGTATTTCTGGTATTCGCGGATGGTCGTCGCGCCGATGGCGTGCAGTTCGCCGCGCGCGAGGGCGGGTTTCAGCAGGTTCGACGCGTCCACCGCGCCTTCCGCCGCGCCGGCGCCGACGATCGTGTGGATCTCGTCGATAAAAAGGATGATCTGGCCGGCGGCGTTCTTCACTTCGCGCATGAACGCCTTCAGGCG
>DATKMM010000069.1:0-8569 GCA_035541855.1 Minisyncoccota bacterium
TATGCTATAGGGTAGGAGTAAGTGGTGCCACGCAAACCGGGGCCTTCACCCAGCCCGCAACGGCCGCACCCATCCACTTTGGGGAGTGCCCAAAGGTCGAACCTGCCAATCAATTTTTATAACCATGGATATCAACGAAGAACACCAAAAACACCGCGACGAACTGTGGGCGATGCAGAACTGGCGGAGCTGGGGTTCGTGGTTCTCGTGGGGTTCGCCGGTCGGTCTCGGTCTCTTTTTCGTCGAGATCGGCGCGTTCCTGACGCTTCTGCATTACGCCGGACTGCTGCGATAGTTCCGGTGGGCGGGATCGCCCAAAAACCAGCCGCCGCCGGCTGGTTTTTGGTTGCCGGCCGCGGTACACTGTGGGCATGTCTACCTTTGCCGAACGCTATGCGGCGTTGAACCAGGAGCAGAAGGAAGCGGTCGATACGATCGAGGGGCCGGTCATGGTGATCGCGGGTCCCGGAACGGGGAAGACGGAGATCCTCACGATGCGCATCGCGAACATCCTCGCGAAGACCGGCATTGCGCCCGAGCGCATCCTCGCGCTCACCTTCACGGAATCCGGCGCGGCCTCGATGCGCCGCCGCCTCGCGGAACTTGCCGGCCGGAGCGCGTACCGAGTGGAGATCTCGACCTTCCACGGTTTCGCGAACCGCATCATCCGGGACTACCCTGACTATTTTCCGGACATCGTCGGGGCGGCGGGCATCGCGGAGATCGACCAGGTGGACATCCTCCGCCGGCTTATCGACGCCGCGGACCTCAAGGCGCTCCGGCCGTTCGGCGACCGCTACTATTATCTGCGCGATATTCTCGCGGCGATCAACGAACTGAAGCGCCAGGGCATCCCGCCCGAGCGGTTCGCGGCGATCGCGGAGGATGGGAAGAAAGATTTCTACGCCAATCCCGACCTCGTGAACCAATCCGGCAAAAATGAAGGAAAGATGAAAACGAAATACGCGGCGGCGGCGAAGTATGTGGAAAAAAATCTGGAGCTCGCGGAAATATACCGCGCCTACCAGGCGGCGCTCCGCAAGGCGAAGCAGTACGATTACAGCGACATGATCATGTACGTCGCGCTGGCGCTTGAAAAGGACGGGGAACTACGCGACGTGCTTCAGGACGCCTATGAATATTTTCTGGTGGACGAGCATCAGGACACGAACGATGCGCAGAACCGGATCATCGAATGGCTGGCCGCCGGCCCGGCGCCGAACCTTTTCGTCGTGGGAGACGAGAGGCAGGCAATCTTCCGCTTCCAGGGCGCGTCGCTCGAGAACTTCCATTACTTCGCGAAAAAATACGCAGGGGTGAAGCTCGTTTCGCTGCGCGGCAATTACCGTTCGACGCAGGCGATCCTCGACGCCGCGCAGGGCGTGTCGCCGAGGGAAACGGAGCTTTTCGCCGTTAGCCGCGCCGCCCGCCATCCCGCCGACCCCCCGGCGCATCTTGCTGTGCTCCCGTCGCCGGATGCGGAATATTTTTTCATCGCGCGGAAGATAAAGGAGCTCATCGCGGCGGGCGAAGCGCCGGAGGAGATCGCCGTGCTCTACCGCGACAACCGCGACGCGGCCCCGCTCGCCCGGATGCTCGAAAAAGAAAGCATCCCGTTCACCATCGAATCCGACCAGGACGTTTTGGGCGACCCGGAGATCCGTAAACTGGTCCGTCTGCTCCGCGCGGTGCGGGACTTCGGGAACGATGCCGCCCTCGCCGAAGCCCTGCATGCGGACTTTCTCGGCGTCGAGCCGATGGAGGTATACCGCCTTGCCGTCACGGCGCACCGGGAGCGCGTGAAGATATACGACATCCTGCGCCGCGACCAGCCGGCGCTTTTCGCGAAGTTTTCCGCGTGGAAACGCGCGGCGGAGAACCGGGGCGCGGTGGAAGCGTTCGAGGAGATCGTCCGCGGGTCGGGGTTCCTGGCGGCGGTCCTGCAGCATCCTTCGGCGGCGGAAAAACTGGCAAAGCTCCATGCGCTGTTCGATCTCCTGAGATCGCTCGTGGAGCGGCATCGGAACTACACGCTTAAGGAATTTTTCACCTATCTTGATCTTATGGAGGAACATGGCGTCGCCATAAAAGCGTCCGGAACCGTGCGCCTGCCGGGCCGGGTGCGCCTGATGACCGCGCACCGCTCGAAAGGCCTCGAGTTTGACCGCGTGTTCATCGTGAACGCCGTGGACCGCAAATGGGGTTCGCGCTTCCACCGCGAGAACATTAAATTACCGAAGCGCATTTACCGCGTGCTCGAATCGGCGGCGGAGGGTGGTCTCGCGAAGGGTGGCGATAGTGATGGCGACGCCGACGAACGGAACGTTTTTTACGTCGCCCTTACCCGCGCGCGCAGGGAAGTTTTCGTCACGTTGAGCAAAACTGACCGCGACGGGAAGGAACAGCTGCCGACGCCGTTCATCGCGGAATTAAAGGAGGATGTCCTGACGCCGTTTGATACGGCGGCATATGAAGCGGAGTTCGCGGCGCATCGCGAGATCGAGTTCGCGCCGGCCGCGCCCGCGACGCCGGACCTGGCCGACCGGGAGTTCCTGAACGCGCTTTTCGAGGAGCAAGGGCTTTCCGTCACGGCGCTCAACAACTACCTCGCGTGCCCGTGGCGATATTTTTATCTGAACCTGGTCCGCATCCCCGAGGCGCCGAACAAGCATCTTTCTTTTGGCAACGCGGTCCATGCCGCGCTCAGGCAATATTTCGATGCGCTTGATGGAGGGGAGGACCGCGGCAAGGCCTATCTCGTCGCGCGGTTCGAGGAGGCCCTCGCGCGCGAACCGCTGAAAGAAAGCGAGTTCGGGGAGGCGCTCGAAAAAGGGAAGCGTGCGCTGCCCGCGTTCTACGACGAGTACCACGCCGCGTGGACCGGTGCGGGCGGGCGCGGCCTCAATGAGCTCCGCGTGGAGGGCGCGGTTGGCGGCGGCGGCGATGCGGCGCCGGTGAAAATAAAGGGCAGTCTCGACCGCGTCGAGTTCCTGGATGGGAACCAGGTCCGCGTTATCGATTATAAGACTGGCAGGCCGAAGACCCGGAACGAGATCGAGGGCAACACCAAAACAAGCGACGGGAATTACCGGCGGCAGCTCGTGTTCTACAGGCTTTTGCTCGACAAGGAAGGCCGCCGCGATATGCGGGAGGGTGTTGTCCAGTTCATCGAGCCGGACGGGCGCGGCAGGTTCCGCCGCGAGGCGTTCGCCGTGACGCCGGGCGAGGTCATCGCGCTCGAGGGGCAGATCGTCCAGGCCGCGCGCGAGATCCGCGAGCTTTCGTTCTTCGGCAGGTTCTGCGATGACGCCGGGTGCCGGTATTGCGCCTTGCGCCGGGGCCTGGCCTAGGGCCGGACCGTTACCGGTACACGCAAAGGCCGAGGATGATCGGTTTCACGACAAGGTAGATCTCGAGGAGGAAGATGCCCGCGAAGACGGGGAACAGGCCGAGCGTGACGGCTTTCCGGAACGAGTGCTTCGCGCTGCCGATCTCTTTTTCGTAGTGTTCCTTGATGGCGGCGTAGAGTCCCTGGACGAACGCGACGACGATATAGGCGAGGCCGAGGAAGACCAGGCTTTTGAGCGCTTCGTCGTTCACGCGCGTGTGGACGACGCCGGCGGCGCAGAAAGACTGCCCGATGAAGATGAGGAGCGACAGTTCGGCGGCGATGAGGAAAAGCGATTTCAGGACGACAAAGCCGGCGCGGATGGCGATGAGGGCGATGGCGACTGTGAGCAGGGTGCCGAGGATGATCCAGGCGATGCCGAGCAGGGAGGCGTTGATGGCGTAGGCGATCCCGAAAACGACGATGGCGACGGCGGTGGAGATGAGGCCCGTCGCAAGATTTTTGTTCATACTTCTTTTATAGCAGATTTATACGATGAAGACAAAAATGCCGGATCGAGAGACGACCCGGCGAGAAAACAAGATATAATGATAGTATGAAAATCCTGGTGCGGGCGAAGCCGGGCGCCAAGCATGCGGAGGTCCGCGAAATCGGAATCCGGAGCTTTGCGGTCGCTGTGCGCGAGCCGGCGAAAGAGGGGAAGGCGAACCAGGCGATCGAGCGGGCGATCGCGGAGCATTTCAACGTCGCACCGTCGCGTGTTCGGATCGTTTCGGGCCAGACCTCGCGCGGGAAGATCCTGGAGATCGCGGATTAAGATTCTCTAAACTATCCCGCCGAGCGGAGGGCGTTCAGGATGACCGCGACGTCGATGCCTTCCTGGAGCATGGCGCCGGCGACCGGGGCGATGTAGCCGCCGAGGGCGAAGAGCATGCCGAGGATGGAGAGTCCGATGCCCCAGCGGATGCTTTCGCGCGCGATGTCCGTGGAGCGCCGGGCGATGCGCAGGATGGTCTCGACGAGCGCCACGTCGCGGCCAAGGATGGCGACCGCCGCGGCTTCGATCGAGGCGCTGTTCTCGGAACCGGAGAAGACGACGCCGACGTCCGCGAGCGCGAGCGCCGGGGCGTCGTTCAGGCCGTCACCGACCATCATCACGCGGCCGCCCTTTTTCTGCGCGGTCCTCACGATGGCGAATTTTTCCCCGGGGAGGCAGTGGGCGTGGATCGTGACGCCGAGGTGGCCGAAAAGCCGTTCGGCGTTCGCCTCGCTGTCGCCGGTGAGGATGGCGATGCGGTACCGTTTGCCGAGCCGCTTCAGGAATTCCATCGTGCCCGGCTTGATCGTGTCATCGAAACCGAAGCGGCCGATGCGCCGGCCGTTCTCCGCGAGGTCGAGCGTGATGCCGCCGCCGTCCGGTTCGGCCGACTTTTTTATCTGGTAGGTCTTCCCGTCGATCGTTCCCGTGATGCCTTCGCCGATGACCTCGCGGACGCCGGTCGCGCCGTTGCTTTCAAGCCCGCGCCGGTCCTTTTCCTGCGTGATCGCCTTCGCAAGCGGATGGAGCGAGTGGCGTTCGATGGCGCCGGCGGCGGCGAGCAGGTCGTCCTCGGAGAAACGTCGGTCGAGCACTTCGATCGTACGCAGGGCCGGAACGCCCAGGGTGAGCGTGCCGGTCTTATCGAAGAATATCGTGGAGATGGTCGAGAGGTCCTCGAGCGCGGAGGGGCGCTTCACGATGATGTTGTCGCGCGAGGCGCGGTTCAGGCCGCCGAGGAAGCTCACGGGCGCGGCGATGAGGAGCGGGCAGGGCGTGGCGAGGACGAGGACGGCGAGAAGGCGGGTCGGGTCGCTCGAGATCACGAGCGCGGCGCCGGCCAGGATGAACGTCACGGCCGTGAAGCCGTAGTTGTACCGCTCGGCGAGGCGGACGGTCTTCGCGGGGTGGCGCTTGGCCTCGCCGACGAGACCCACGATCTTCTGGTAGGTCGAGTGCGAGAAATCGCCCGAGACGCGGAGCTCGATGGAGTTCGCGAGGTTCACGAGGCCGCTTTTTACGAAATGGTTTTTACGGTACGTCTGCGGGACCATCTCGCCCGTCAGGTTCGATTCGTCCATGAGCGCGGTCGGGGAGAGGAGGTGGCCGTCGAGCGGGACGATCTCCTTCGGCCGGATGAAGATGACATCGCCGTCACGCACGTCGCGGATGTTTTTCTCGGTGAACTTTTCCTCGCCGATCTTTACCGTGCAGGTCTTCGGGATCTTGTCGACCAGGTCCTTGAGCGCGCTTTCCGCCTGGCGCGATGCGTACGCCTCGAGCGCCTCGCTCACGAGGATCATGAGCGAGATCACGGCGCCCGCCAGGAACTCGCGCGTCGCGAGCGCGACGACCATCGCGAGGATGGCGATATAGTCGAGGGAATATTTGCCCTTGGTGATTTTTTTCACCGAGTCCGCGCCGAGCACGGCGAGGCCGACCGCGGTCGCGAGGATATAGAGCGGCGCCGAGCCGAAAACGAGCCCCAGCAGCAGCGCAACCAGGACAAACAGCGGCAACCGGAACTCGGACGGCATGAGTTTATTGTAGCATCAGTTCCAATAAAAAAGCGGCAGGATGCGAGATCCCGCCGCTGGATATGTTTTCTGCTCTATCGGATTGTATTAACCATAAACACTGATTCGACGCTTTCGAGATACGGCGCAAGCTCGTCGGCGATTCTGGTTGTGTTCAGAACCGGCGTACGGTATTCCAAGGTAATATGGAACTTTGCCGGTATGTAACCAGGTCTGCCGACAGCTGCTAGTTTGTTGCGATCACGGGCCAAGATGATGAATTGGGTTCCATGCGCGCCGATGAGCAGAGCGGCCGCTTCTTGGCTGAGGGTCGGTCCGAATGTTACGGTAACCGAATCTTCCCTCCTCCTCATTCGCGCGAGAGCTTCCACCAAATGGCGTCGTCGCGTGGCCTCAGATCCCGGTTGAAGCGCAGCAGAAACCGCGAGCCAGTAGGCCTCGTCAATCCAATGGCGTTCATCACTCATGAATTTCACAAAGACTTCACGTTTCGTGATGTGCTTCGTGAGTGCAAGTACGGGTGGATAGTTGAAAACAGCCGCGATCTTGTTGATGAATGCGACGATTTCGAAAGGCGATTTGTGTTTGAGTGGTGCGTCTGTGCCGATATCGAATTCGAGCTCCCCGGTCGGTAAACGACGGTCAAGCATAAATCCGAGATCGATCTTTTCCAGGCCTGGCTTGAATGGTCTCAGGATATCAGCGGCCAGATGAAGATCTTTTTGAATGACCACGCTTGCCTTGGTTATGTCGGTGGCCTTAGTCACCCGATCGTGGCATACCGAGACGGAGGTTAGGCAAAAGCGGTTTTCGGGTGCAAATGGACGCGTCCAACTTGCGGTGTACTGTTCTATCCGATCCCTGACGGGAGGATGTTGCATACGTTCCTTTCCGCTGCGCGTGAACTTGGCGCACGATGTTCGGTGGGCTTCAAGTGCCTATCGTTCGATAGAGCTTATCAAAGCAGCTGCGGTCAGGGTAACAATTGGGCTCTCTTAGCAAGTTGGCGCAAGCATGAGTGATTTTTGTAAGTAGTATCTGGGATTTTTGAACATTTCGGGTGAGGAAAATCTGACGGCAAATTCCCTCAGGTAATCCGGCATCTTTTCTGCAGTCACATGATGGTACATTCTCCGGATGAAGGTCCTCATATTGCCGAACGTGCCTTCGATCTCGGAGGTCTTGCCGAACTCCCATCTGGCGTGGATGTCGGTCCCATGTTGCACGGGCCACCACCGTTCGATGCCCCGGTAGATCATGGCGCCATCGGTATGAAGCTTCGACCCCGGCTTCACATATTGCTCAAGGAATTTGACCGCATCCTGCCGATCAACCGATCGCTCCGGCAGGATGACATACGCCACCTTCCGTGATCGTGGCTGCTTTGCCATCACGAGCGACCATCCTTTGCCATATGCCTCATCGAGCTGCACGATACGTTCGAGAATATGCTGGTTCTCGGGCAAATGTTTCCGGAATCGGTCATACCAATGCCTGATGGCAAGTTCCGAGAGACCGGAAAGTGCCATCGCCTGCTTCACGGGAATCTGCGAGGTCCAGCACCAGAGTACGAGCCACCATTTCGTGAGGGGCAATTTGATGTTGCCGAGCCAGGTATGCGAGAGGAGGGTAAATCTCCTCCGGCAGCGGCGGCACCAGTACCGGTCACGACTTTTCCAGACCTGCCGGTATCGGCACATCGGGCAGAAGATGTTTTTCCCGAAAAGAATTCGCCGCAAAAACTTCTGAATCTGCGCTTCCGACGGAATTTGATTGAGTTGGTACATATCCTTCATGGTAATGGATATGCGCCAACATGCTTAGATTACCCTAACAATTTTCATTGACAAAGTCAACCGATTCCAGTAGAAAATAAAAAAGGGCGAAATTGCTTCGCCCCGTTAGGGAAGTGGTAAAAATCGGTAGCAAACTCCCGGGACAGAATGGTCTCTGACCAAACTTCCAGAAGCGTAGGTTTCCGGGAATTCCTTCTCCCAGGCTTCCCACTTTGGCCGCCAGTACTGCAAAAGCGCCGCATCTCGCATAGCACTGGATAGGATTTCCAGTGTTTTCAGATCAATCATTTTTGAAACTCCTAAAACAATGATAGCACGATTATGAGTTTTCCATCGGCAGTCCGAGCAGGGCGAATATTTTTTCCTGGATGAGGAGCGCTTCGGAGGTCTCGCGGAGCCAGGCCTCGGTGCGGTCGGGGTACTGGAGCTTGAGGCGGGCGATGTTCGTCTGGATATCCCGTTCGCCTGGTTCGATGTTCTCGGCTTTCTGGATCTCGCGGAAGACGAGCGTGGTCTTGATGCGTTCGCCGATGAGGGCGCGCTCTTCCTTCTCGAGGTCGGCCTCGGTCTTCTTGGCTTGTTTCAAATAATCCTCGAGCGAAAGCTTGGCCTCCTCGAGCTGGGCGTTGCGGCGCTCCTCGAACGCATACCATTCCTCGTCGAGGAGCAGGCCGGGGATCTCCACTTTCGACTGCTTCACGACCTCGCGCATGATCTCCTCGCGCTTGTTCTCCTTTGCCTGCGCCTCCTTGTCCTGCGCCAGGTTCTCGCGCAGCTTCGCCTTGAACTCATCCACGGTCTTGAACGGGCCGAACGACTGCACGAGCTCGTCCGTCAGCTCCGGCTTTTT
>DATKMM010000070.1:0-14807 GCA_035541855.1 Minisyncoccota bacterium
CGGGGAGTCGGCCTGCTGCTGCTCGTTTCCGTCGCCGCCGCGTTCATCTCGCGGGTCGCCAAAAACTTCCAGCAATATTACGAGAACGTCGTCACCCAGCGCGTCGGCACCGAGCTTTATGCGAACAGTGTCAGACACTCTTTTTCCCTGCCGTATGCGGTGTTCGAGGACCAGCGCTCCGGCGAACTGCTCCAGAAGCTCCAGAAAGCGCGGCTTGACAGCCAGCAGCTGATCGTGAACTTCGTCGACACGGTTTTTGTCGCCGTCGTGGGCATCGCGGCCGTCCTTGTCTACGCGTTTTACGTCCATTGGCTGATCGGGCTGATGTATTTCCTCATCCTGCCGATCCTCGGCGCGGTGCTGTTCTTCATTGGCCGGAAGATAAAGACCATCCAGAAAACCATCGTCGTGGAATCGGCCAATCTCGCCGGCTCGACCACGGAAACGCTGCGCAACGTCGAGCTGGTGAAAAGTCTCGGACTGGAAAACCAGGAAACGGACCGCCTGAATACCGTGAACGATAAAGTGCTTGACCTCGAGCTGTCCAAGCTGGTCCTCATCCGCAAGCTCAGCTTCACCCAGGGGACGACGGTGAACGCGATGCGGTCCGTCATCCTGTTCGGCATGCTGTGGCTCATCTTCCTCGGCCAGATCTCGCTCGGCCAGTTCCTGACGCTCTGGTTCTATTCGTTCTATATCTTCAACCCGCTCGGCGATATCGGCACGGTCGCGGCGCAGTACCAGGAAGCGAAAGGGAGCCTGGAAAAGCTCGGGGAGATCCTGGCGATCCCGCCGGAAGAAAAGCCGGCGCATCCGGTGGCGGTCGGCCAGCTGCGGACGATACAGTTCGACCAGGTTGGTTTTCAATACCAGAGCGCCGGGGCGCCAGCGCTCGCCGGCATCAGTCTCGAGATAAAAAGCGGGGAGACAGTCGCCTTCGCGGGCTATTCCGGTTCCGGGAAGACGACCATGATCAAGCTGCTGGTCGGCCTTTACCGCCCGACCGCCGGGAAGGTCCTGCTGAACGGCGTTGACGGCGCGGAGATCGACTTCGACGCCCTCCGCCGCCGCATCGGCTATGTATCGCAGGATACCCAGCTGTTTTCCGGAACGCTGCGCGAGAACCTGCTCTTCGTGAACCCGGACGCGACGGACGACGATTGCCGGGAAGCGTTGCGCGCCGCCGCGGTCGAGGGCATCGCCAGCCGCGGCCTCGACACGCGCATTGGCGAAGGCGGCCTGAAGCTGTCCGGCGGTGAACGCCAGCGCCTCGCCATCGCGCGCGCCCTGCTCCGCGATCCCGACCTCATCATCTTCGACGAGGCCACGTCGTCGCTCGATTCCATCACCGAACGCTCGATCACGGACACCATCAAAGAGATCGCCCGCTCGCGGCCGAACCTCATCACCATTATGGTCGCGCACCGCCTCTCGACCATCGCGCATGCCGACCGCATTTATGTCCTGCAAAAGGGCCGCGTCATCGGATCCGGCTCCCACGCCGCCCTGCTTCGGGACAAGGACGGCCTCTATGCCGCGCTGTGGAAGGAACAGAGCGGCAACGGGGGTGAGGAAGAGAACTTCGACGTTCCGGCGCTTGTGTCCGCGTCATAAGCTGTTTGATATAATAAGGGCACCATGGAGAGCGATATTCCGGAATTCGGGACCAAGCGGGAGAACGAAGAGCGGCGTGATGGGGGATGCGGCGTTGTTTTCGACCCGGAAGCCCGGCGCTACGCGGTAAACCGGCTGACTGCGGACGGCTTGCTCGGCCTCCCGAGCGGCGGTGTTGATGCCGGTGAGGATATCCAAGCCGGCGTCCTTCGCGAGGTTACGGAGGAAACGGGTCTGGATGATTTTTTATATGTCGAGAAGATCGCGGAGGCGCTGACCCACTATCGCAATATTCTGAAAGACGTGAACCGCGTGGCGCACGCGACCTGTTTTCTCGTCGTCCTGAAAAGTACGCACCGGGCGCCGGTCCGTCACGAGGCGCACGAAAAGTTCACGCTCGCCTGGGCGACGCCGGACGAGATCGCCGCGAACTGGCGCGAACGCAATGGGAACCACGACCACGACCATTGGTTTTGGTTTTTCGAGAAGGCCGTAGCCCGGGCGCGTGAGCTGGGATACGACCAGGAACGCCCCGCGTGATTTTTTTGACAAAACGGAAACGGGATGGTAGTTTTTTTTATGGCAATTTCCCGTGAAGCGAAACGAAGGAGAGGTGGTGAAATGAATTTCCTCAGATGCTGGATCCGCGAGGAGCGGAGGGCATGGCGGCGTTTTTTGAGGACATACCGGTATTCGCCCGTGGCCGTGCGATTGGCCCGGTTCCAGGCCTATCGCCGGAACGGAGAAGGTGTTTACGTGACCCGTGTTGAGCCGTTGGACGGCGACGCCTGTGTCGTCAGGGCAGCCGACATCCATGGCGGAGTGGTATTTGTTTTCGTAGATGATTATCGCCGTGTCATCTACGGGAACATGAAACTTCAATATCGCGCCAATCCTGCAAGTGCGATGCTCGCGTTTTTCGGCCGGAGCGAGTATCAGATGAGGCCCGATACCTATCTTACCGTGGTCGGAGAGTGACCGCGCCAGCCCCGCCTTTTCGCAGCCCCGCGCTCTTGGACCAAAGCGGGGCTTTTTTGTCGTCGCCTTGCGGTCGCTCTATTTGTACGCTATCCTTCTCTGGTGCACCCCCCTACGAGCCGAGCGCTCAGGGGGATTGGGCTATTCATTATATTTTCATGAAAGACAAAATCATCATCAAGGGCGCGCGCGAACATAACCTCAAGAACATCGACCTCGAATTGCCGCGAGACAAAATGATCGTGTTCACGGGGCTTTCCGGTTCCGGCAAATCGAGCCTGGCGTTCGACACGATCTTCGCGGAGGGCCAGCGGCGCTACATCGAATCCCTGTCCGCCTACGCGCGGCAGTTTTTGGGACGTCTCGACAAGCCGGACGTGGACGATATCGAAGGGCTTTCGCCGGCAATTTCGATCGACCAGAAAAGCCATTCGGCGAACCCGCGCTCGACGGTCGCGACCATCACGGAGATCTACGATTACCTCCGCGTGCTGTTCGCGCGCGCCGGGAAGCCGTACTGTCCGCGCTGCGGCCAGGAGATCAAAAAACTGACGAACGAGGAGATCGTGGACGTCGCGATCGACTTCGCGAAAATCGAGGTTGCGGCCGGCAAGAAGCGCGCCATCGGCGGGAACCTGCTTATCCTCGCGCCGGTCGTCCGCGGCCGGAAGGGGGAATATTACCAGATGCTTTACAACTTCCTGAACGCCGGGTTCAGCGAGGTGCGCGTGGACGGCAAATACCATTCGCTCCGCGAACGCATCGAGCTTTCCCGCTATCGGGCGCATAATATCGACCTGGTGGTGGACCGCATTCCGGGCGGCATGGATTTCACGGAAAAGGACAACCGCCTGCGCCTGGCCGAGGCCATCGAGTCGGGATTGAAGTACGGCGAAGGCGTCGTTACGATCATTGCCGACCGGGAGGTATCGCTTTCGGCGAAGTTCACCTGCCCGAATGACGGTTTCTCGTTCCCGGAGATCGAACCGCGGCTTTTTTCGTTCAACAGCCCGTACGGCGCGTGCCCCGAGTGCCACGGCCTGGGTACCAAGGACCTCTGGTCCGAAGAAATCTGTCCGGTCTGCGCCGGCAAGCGGCTGCGCGAAGAAGCGTTGAACGTCCTCATCGACGGCAAGAGTATCGTGACGGTCTCGGCATTTTCGATCGAGGATGCGCTCGAATTTTTCGGGAAGCTCGCGACGTCGTTCCTGGCGCAGAAGAAGAATAGGTCGCTGGCGGACATCGCCGAAGCGCCGCTCCGCGAGATCAAAAGCCGCCTCCAGTTCATGATCGACGTCGGTCTGGAATACCTGACGCTCGACCGCAAGGCGGGGACGCTTTCCGGCGGCGAGGCGCAGCGCATCCGGCTCGCGTCGCAGATCGGCTCGCGCCTGGTCGGCACGCTCTACATCCTCGACGAGCCGACCATCGGCCTCCACCAGCGCGACAACGCGAAGCTCATTAAAACGCTCCAGGACCTGCGCGATCTCGGCAACACGATTATCGTCGTCGAGCATGACGAGGACACGATCCGCGCCTCGGACTATCTCGTGGACATCGGCCCGGCGGCCGGGGTGCACGGCGGCCACGTGGTGGCGAAAGGGCCGATCCCGGAGATATTAAAAGATCCCAAACAGGATTCGCTCACGCTGCAGTACCTGCGCGGCAAGCAGTTCATTAAAGTTCCGGATGAGCGCCGCAGGGTGACCAACAAGCTTGAGCACATCAGGATCCGCGGCGCGCACGCGAACAACCTGAAGGATGTCGACGTCGACATCCCGCTGCGGCGCTTCACGGCGGTGACCGGGGTTTCCGGTTCCGGCAAATCGTCGCTCGTGTACGACGTGCTCTACAAGGCGGTCGCCGACAAACTGAATCACGCAACGTACCGGGCCGGCGGCTATAAGTCCCTGCTCGGCCTCGAATACATCAACCGCATCATCAATATCGACCAGGGGGCGATCGGCCGCACGCCGCGTTCGAACCCGGCGACGTACGTCGGCGCGTGGACGCACATCCGCGACCTTTTCGCCTCGACCGAGGATGCCCGCGTCCGCGGCTACAAACCGGGCCGGTTCAGCTTCAACGTGGCGGGCGGGCGGTGCGAGAACTGCGAGGGGCATGGCACGATCGCGATCGAAATGCATTTCCTGCCGACCGTCTACGTGACGTGCGATGTCTGCAAGGGCAGGCGCTTCGACCGCGAGACGCTCGAGGTGGAATATAAAGGAAAGAACATCTACGACGTCCTGAAGATGACGATCGAGGAGGCGGTGAAATTCTACGAGGACATCCCCTGGCTGTATGAAAAGTTAACGATCCTCGAAGAAGTGGGGCTCGGCTATCTTGAGCTCGGCCAATCGGCGACGACCTTGTCCGGCGGCGAGGCCCAGCGCATCAAATTGTCCGCCGAGCTCGGCAAGCGCGACACGCGCCGCACGCTGTATCTTCTCGACGAACCGACGACCGGCCTGCATTTTGCCGATATCGACATGCTCTTGAAAGTGCTCCAGCGCCTGGTGGACCGCGGCAATACGGTGGTCGTCATCGAGCACAATCTCGACGTCATCAAGACCGCCGACTGGGTCATCGACCTCGGCCCGGAAGGCGGCGCCCGGGGCGGCAAAGTGATCGCGGCCGGCGCGCCGGAAGAGATCGCGCGCAAGGCGGGAAGCTTCACGGGGCAGTATTTGAGGAAAGTGCTGTAACGGGGTAGATTAAAAGTTAATGAAAGCCGCCGATTACAAAACGCTCCCGGATACGCCGGGGGTGTATATCATGAAAGACGCCGCCGGACGGGTGCTTTACGTCGGCAAGGCGGCGAACCTGCGCCGGCGGGTTTCCAGCTATTTCGAACGTCCGCACGATGTCCGCATCGAGACGCTGGTTTCGAAGATAACGCGCATAGACCACGAAAGCACCGACACGGCGCTCGAGGCGCTGATCCGCGAGGCGGAGCTCATCCGCACGCTTGCGCCGCCGTTCAATGTAAAGGAAAAGGACGACAAGAGCTTTCTGTACGCCGAGATCACCAGGGAAAAATTTCCGCGCGTGGTGCTGGTCCGCGGCCAGGATGCGGTTTCCGGAAAGCGGTATGGCCCGTTCACGTCGGCATCGGGCGCCCGGCAGGCGCTCAAGATCCTGCGGAAGATCTTTCCCTGGAGCACGCACGATCCGGACCGGATCGGGAAGTTCGCGCGGCCGTGTTTCGATCACGAGATCGGACTCTGTCCCGGCACCTGCATCGGCGCCGTCACGCGGGAGGACTATCTGAAGAACATCGGCCGCCTGAAGCTGTTTTTCGAGGGCGGGAAGCGGAAGATCATCCGGGATGTCGAGCGGGAGATGAAGGCCGCGGCGAGAGCGCTCGATTTCGAGAAAGCCGCCGGGCTGCGCCGCCAGCTTTTCGCGCTCAGGCACATCCGCGATACGGCCCTGATCGCCGATGCGGGCGATGGTCCGGTGATGCCGGGACCAGCGGCGCCATACCGCATCGAGGGGTATGACATTTCGAACATTTCCGGGACCTCCGCGGTCGGGTCGATGGTCGTCTTCGAGGACGGCGAGCCGGACAAAAGCGGGTACCGCAAATTCAGGATCCGGACCGTGTTCCAGCCGAACGATGTCGGGATGCTCACGGAGGTGCTCGAGCGGCGCTTCCGGCACGGCGCGGCGGCGGGCGGCAGCGGCTGGCGCCTGCCGAACCTTATCCTGATCGACGGGGGTATCGCGCAGGCGAACGCGGCGAAGAAAGTTTTAATGAAAAAGGGATTAAAAATTCCCATCCTTGGCATCGCGAAGGGGCCGGAGCGCAAGCGGAACGACATCCTGGGCGCGATACCGAAGGGTGTCGCCAAAGAAACGCTCGTCCGCGTGCGCGACGAGGCCCATCGTTTCGCGATCGGCTACCACAAGGCGCTCCGGCGGATCAATTCGTTATCGTGAAGGGGGAGCTTATGGCCGGCTTGATGTGGTTGCCGTCGTAGGTAAGTTCTATTTCGTAAATTCCCGGGACGACGTCCTGCTTTTGCGGATCGCTCCGGTCGAGGAACACGTCGCGGGTGTTCCACGCGTACGATGTCTGGTTCGTCCCGATCGAAGGCAGGATGGTGCCGACAAACTGGCTGGTCGACGCATCGAGGAGCGAGAGCGACCCGGTGAAATTTCCCGGCTTGTTCCAGGAGATGAGATTCTGGACCCCGATGGTCCAGGTGTCGCCGCCCTCAGGCGTGATAAGATGGATGACGGGCCCGGCGGGCGGGTTCGCCGCGGGTTTCGCCGCCGCGTTTCCGTTCGTGTTCGCGGGGGTGGAAGTTTGCGGGGAACCCAAAGTGGCCGCGGGAGAAGTGGCGGTGAGCGTCGCGCCATCCGGGCCGGCCTGGGAATTTTCTTCGGACGGGCCGGAGCCGGGGTTTTGGCCGGAACCGGGCACGTACACGACGGTAAGCACGATGAGGAGCGCGGCGATCACGGCAACGACGACGATTTTGCCGACATTGCTTATCTTAGGCATACTGGTAGTGTAACAGATTTCACATGGCGCAATCCACTGGAAAATATAAGAAAGCGATAGCATTACTTCGTCAAGGCGGCGTCGGTGTTTTGCCGACCGATACGATCTACGGGCTGGTCGGTTCGGCGCGGTCGCCGGAAGCGGTCGCGCGGATGTACCGCCTGCGGCGGCGCGACCTGCGGAAACCGCCGATCATCCTTATCGGCGAAATGGAGGACCTAAAAGAATTTAATGTGCGCCTGTCGCCGCGGCTCAAAAAGCAATTGGCGCGATGGTGGCCCGGCAAGGTGAGCGTGGTCTTAACGATCAACCATGCCGCGCCGGCCCGGCGGCGGTCCCTGGCGTATCTCCATCGCGGTACCGGCACGCTGGCTTTCCGTTTGCCGAAACCGGAATGGCTGCGCCGGCTTTTGCGGCAGACGGGTCCGCTCATCGCGCCGTCCGCCAATCCGGAGGGGTATCCGCCCGCCAAGACCGTGCGGGCCGCGCGGCGGTATTTCGGCAGGCGTGCGGATTTCTACGCGGACGCCGGCCGCCTTGACTCCAGGCCCTCGACGCTCGTGAAGGCCGCAGGCGGGAAAATAACCGTCCTGCGGCCCGGCGCCGCGCGGGTTTGATATAATGGAAGGAATGCTTGCCGACGAAATAAAGACCTTTTTCCATGGAGATGTGGCGGCGGATGACGCGACGCTCGCGAAGTTCAGCCGGGATTACTCGGTCTTCAAGGTGCGCCCGCAGGTGGTCGTCTTTCCGCATGACGTCGAGGACGTGCGGAACCTCGTGAAGTTCGCGACGCGGAAGAAAATGATGGGGGAGGATGTTTCGCTCACCGGGCGTTCGGCGGGGACGGACATGACGGGCGGCCCGCTCACGCAATCCATCGTGGTTTCGTTCACGAAATATTTTAACCATATTTTAAGCATCGGGCCGGCCGAGCGGAACGCGGGGGCGGACTCACGGAATGATGCCGCGGAGGCGCGGGTCGAGCCCGGGGTGTATTTCCGGGATTTTGAAAAAGAAATAGCGCCGCGCGGCCTGCTGTACCCGGCCTATCCGGCCTCGAAGGAACTTTGCGCGCTCGGCGGGATGGTGAACAACAATTCCGGCGGCGAAAAGACGCTCGCATACGGCAAGACGGAAAATTATGTCCGCGCGCTGAACGTGGTGCTCTCCGATGGCGAGCTGCACACGATCTGGCCGCTCAGCGGCACCGAACTGCAGAGCAAGCTGAACGAACAAAGCTTCGAGGGCGACCTCTACCGCCGGGTGTACGATCTCATCACGCTGAACTACGACGGGATCATGAAGGCCAAGCCGGACGTTTCGAAGAACTCGGCCGGCTATTACCTGTGGAACGTCTGGGATAAACCGCGCGGCGTGTTCGACCTTACCAAGCTGCTGGTCGGTTCGCAGGGGACGCTCGGCCTGCTCACGGAGGCGAAGCTCGGCCTGGTCCGCGCGAAAAAGCATTCGCGCCTGGCGGTAGTGTTCCTCAAGACGCTCGACCCAGTGGGCGACCTGGTCGAGGAGGTGCTCAAATTCAAACCGGAGAGCATCGAATCGTACGACGACAAGACGCTCGAGGTGGCGGTGAAGCTGTGGCGCCAGGTACTCGGTTCGATGAAGGGAAACATCGTGAAGCTGGCGTGGCAGTTCCTGCCGGAAGCGTTCATGGTCATGCGCCACGGCATGCCGAAGATGATCATGCTCGTCGAGCTTACGGGCGATGACGAGAAGGAATTGGTGGCCGAACTGCGGCGCCTGTGCGCGGACATCAAAGAATTCTCAAAGACGCATCCGGGCATCCAGGTGCGCGGGCTCGCGAACGAATCCGACGAACAGAAATACTGGACCATCCGACGCGAGAGCTTCGCCCTGCTCCACAACAACACGACCGGCAGGGACACGGCGCCGTTCATCGACGACTTCATCGTGAAGCCGGAGCACATGGCCGAGGTTTTGCCCAAGGTGAACGCCATCCTGGATAAATATAAAGACGACCTCATCTATACGATCGCGGGGCATCCGGGGAACGGCAATTTCCATATCATCCCGCTGATGGACCTGAGGGACGCGCGCGTCCGGGCGCTCATCCCGAAGATATCGGAGGAGGTGTACCAGCTTGTGTTCCAGTACCGCGGTTCCATCACCGCCGAACACAATGACGGCCTCATCCGCACGCCATACCTTGAGGAGATGTACGGCCCGAAGGTCACGGAGCTTTTCGCCGAGGTGAAGAAGATATTCGATCCACTGGATATTTTTAATCCGGGCAAGAAGGTGGGCGGCGACCTGCGGTACAGCACCGACCACATCGCCCCGACCCAATAGCGGTGCGGCACGTGAACATTAAAATCTACGGCGAGGTGCAGGGCGTCGGGTTCCGCGACGCGGCGTACTGGAAGGCGCGAAAACTGGAAGTGGCCGGTTTCGTCATGAACGAACCGGATGGCACTGTCTATATCGAGGCGGAGGGCGGCGAAAAAGCGCTGAATGAATTTTTAACCTGGTGCAAAAAAGGTCCGTGGCCGGCCAGGGTGGAAAAAGTGGACGCCGAGTGGTCCGAAGCCGCCGGGAAGTTCACCGGATTCCGGATCGGGTAGGCGCGGGATTTCGCCCCTCTTTCATACTATAAATGGTATACGAAGATCGAGGTTCCGACAATATAGTCCGGCGGCGGGACGTTGCCCATGCCGGCGGCGGGCGGGCGGAGCGCGGTGAGCCAGGCGTACGTGTCGCTCGCATCGCGGGTCTCGCCGGGGACGAGTGGTTCGATGGCGCCCTGGAGCTGGTTCACGGATACGGCGAGCCAGTGGATGCCCTGGTCGGCGGGATCGCCTTTCGAGGATTGCCAGTCAACTTCCTGCGCGCCGAGATAGTAGTGCGGATCCCCGCCGCCGAAGTAATCCACGGCGATGGTGCCGATCTCCGGATGGGCGGCGACGAACGTTTGCAGGCGCAGGAGGTCCTGCCCCCAGTCGTAGTTCGAGTCGGTCACGTAGCGGTAGCCGTTCGCGGTGCCTCCGGCGAATTCATTAAAATATGATAAAAAGTATGGCGCGGCGAACAGCGTTTCAAGCGCGAGCCAGACAAGCAGGATGACGAGGAAAATATATTCGGCAACTGGCAGGAACAGGCTCTCTTTCCAGCCGGTGATCCATCGCTTCCAGACGCCGGCGGCGAGGATGTAAAAAAGCGGCAGGGTCGGGAGGATGTGCCGGATGCCGATGTTGAGCGGCGAATGCATGCTGTAGCTCCAGTACAGGACGATGAACGACGCGAGCGAGAACTCGCCGAAGTTCGTGTCGAGGTAATCCAGCACGGCGCGGAAATTATTGCCGAAGGTGCGGTTGCGCACGGCGCGGCGGATGGTCCACCAGACCGCAAGCGCGAACGCGAGGAAAATGATAATGAGCGTCGGCACCGGCTCTTTGAGCAGGAACAGGACCGGGAAATAGATCCAGCCGCCGGAGTTCACCACGTGTCCGAGGAAATAGATCGTGTTGCCGCCGTCGGAGCGCTGGAGCGCCATCAGGAGGCCGAGCAGGTATTGCCCGTACGGGCGCGCGACAGGATTCCCGGCCATCCAGATATCAAGGTCGGCAAGGCAGCGCATGCCGCGGCAGAGCTGGCCGGCCGGCGTCGGGCCGGTGGCGAACGAGGTCAGGATCTGCGTCGTGTCCGAGACCTGCTTTGCGATGGGGTAGTGTACGGTGAAAAGGAAGTAGACCGGATAGACGACGACAACGTAGCCGATGGCGATGATGAGGATGAGGTTTCGAACGAGCTGCCAGAAGCCGAATCGCACACGGCTTCCGGCTAGCCCGCGAAGCCACAGTATGAGCGTGAGGAATATAAGGGTAACCGTAACGAGCGGCAATGAGAACTTGGTGAGCTGGCCGATGCCGAAAGCGAGTCCGGCAAGCCAGAGGTTCTTCACGGTCGGCGCGTCGACGAACCGCAGGAAGAAAAAGAGCGAGAGCACGACGCCGAACGCCGCGCCGACGTCGGTCGTGACGTAGTGCCCGTGCGCGAGCACGGTCGGATCGAACGCGAAAAGAAATGCCGGCAGGAGCGCCCACCAGCGGCCCATGAGCCGCCGGGCAAGGAGGTATACAAGGATGACGGTGAGGATCGTGAGCAGGATGGGCATGATGCGCGCGGTTTGGATGATGGCGTTGGCGTCATTGCCGGACTGGTAGAGGAACGCGGTGCCCATGTCCCACTGGCCGTTGATCTCCGTGGTCCAGGCGGGGATGCCGGTCGGGAAGGTTGGGTTCAGAAACAGCACCGGCAGCATGGCGAGCGCCTTCACGAGCGGCGGATGTTCGGGGTTCAGCCGGTAATCAAGCTGGCTCACGTAACCGTAGCCGGCGGGAATGTGCGCGAGCTCGTCGTCGATGGCCGAGTCCGTCCGGGCGGCATAGAACATGAGCGAGAACGACGCGAGGCAGACGAGCCCGAGCGTCCACCACGCGAGCGAGGAAGACAATTTCCTGAACATTGCTTTTATTATAGCAGAGCGGGTAATATGGAAAGATGATCTCAAGCGGCACCGTCCATACCATCCCGGCAGACCTGCGGAAGGCGCTCGCGGCCGACCCGGCGGCCCGCGCGAAGTGGGAGGATATCACCCCGCTCGCGCGCAACGAATGGATCTGCTGGACCATCTCCGTCAAGACGCCGGAAACCCGGAAGCAGCACGTCGCCCGCGTGCGTTCGGAATTGAAGGAGGGCATGCGCCGCCCGTGCTGCTGGGCCGGCTGCATGCACCGGAAGGACAAGCCGTTGAGCCCCTCGCAAAAGTTCGTCCTGGGCCGGCGTTCGAAAAAGAAATAAGGCGCGTGAAGATCTTTATAACCGGCATACCGACGGCGGGGGAAATGGGCTGTGTACAACTCGCATTTGCATGGCGCATCGCCGTGACCGTCGACGGGGCAAACGCCACCCCCGCCGTGATCTCCCGCGGCAGGGGGTATATCTATAATCGAAAAGATCGATGCCAGATTCTTTTTGGTGTGGGGTGCCTATGCAGAAATGAAAAGGAGGGGAGAGGTTAAAATGTTAGTACGATTATTGACGAACAAATACGATGCGGTGAAATTCTTTGCTGCCCGGAATCTTCTTTGGACGAACGAGCGGGAAGCGCTGTTGGTATTGCGTGAGGTCAAGACGGGCAAGGACGAAGTAGCAAAGATAGCCGATGATGTGATTAGGGAGTGGGAGGCGAAGGAAACGCCCGCCGATTCGGTGCTTTTCGCGCGATGGTGGAAGAGTGCTTGAATCGGGATCACTTGCCTCCCCGCACAATCACTACTGAATGGTGGCCCGCTAAATTTCGGAACAGCGATAAAGCAGGAAGTTTATGAGGAGAATTGTTCCAATATTCCCACGCCTTCTATACGGTGTGACAATCCCGAGTGGGTAGTCGAACAGGCCGAATAGGTTTCTGAGACTACCTTATGAGACGCCCGAAACCGGGTATGCGGAGCATTCGGGGAATTCGGGGATTGATGATAAAATATTCCTATGGGGAAAATGCACAGCGACGAGGAGATCCGGCCGAACGATCTGGCGCGCATCATCAAAAAAGAGAAGCCGCCCGGGGCGGAGAAGCTGAAGGACATCGAACCGACGCCGCGGAACTATAAAAAGTTCATGGGCGAGGTCCGGCGCCCGGGCCTGCCGCGCGGGATCGCCTGGGGCATCGCGGGGATCGTTGTGCTCTTTGTTGCCGGATCGGTCGTTTCATATTACGTCGTGAGGGCCGGGATAAAACAATCCGTCGCGGCGCAGATCGGCACGCTCCAGCAGGGCGTCGCCGACCTGCAGGACCTCGATCCGCAGTCCGCGGCGCAGGAGTTCGCCGCGCTTTCGAGCAGCACCGCGCCCGGCGCCGGGAACCTGCTCGGGATATTCAGCTTCCTGTTCCGGGGCGGGAGCCAGGCCATGGCCTCGTTCGGTGATCTGACGCAGCAGCTCACCCAGCTTGCCGGAGAGGTGAACGCGCTCCAGGCGGGGGTTTTCGATTTCGCGTCGGGCAAGCAGGGGAGCGGTTTCACGGACCAGCTCACCGCGCTGCGCGATACGCTGGCCGCCATCGACACGGACAGCAGCCAGCTTTCCACGGCGGCGACCTCGCTTGGCAGCGGTTCCGCGCCCGGCGGCGGCAATTTCTATCTTCCGTTCAAAACGCAGATCGAGGGCGCGAAGAGCTTCCTCGACGCCTTCATCCCGTGGCTTGCCGACCCGGCGCCGCACCACGTGCTCGTGATGCTCCAGAACACCTCGGAAATGCGCCCCGGCGGCGGGTTTCTCGGCAGCTACGCGGACGTCACGATCGCGAACGGGAGCATCCAGAATATCGCGGTGCACGACATCGCGGACGTGGACGCCGCGTTTAAGCCGAACATCATCCCGCCCGTGCCGCTCCAGCTGGAGAACGCGCGTTTCCGCCCGGCCGACGCGAACTGGTTCTTCGATTTCCCGACCTCCGCCTCCGAGACCATCAATTATTTCGAACGATCCGGCCTCTACGCCAGCACCACGTTCGACGGCGTGATCGCGGTGACGCCGAAGGTCGTGAGCGACCTGCTTTCCGTCACCGGGCCGGTCACGGTCTCCTCGACCACCTTCACGGCGGACAACCTCGTCACGCAGGTGCAGGCCATCGTCCAGAAGGGCCAGGCGGCGCCGGCCTCCGCGACCTATCCCAAGGCGGTCCTCGGCGCTCTCTCGCAGGCCATCTTCACCCAGCTGGCATCCTCGACCGACGCGGAGAAACAGGAGCTCCTCGCGATGGCGCTCGACTGGATCGCGAAGAAGGACGTCATGGTCTACGCGGCCAACCCGGCGTTCGAGAACTTCGCGGCGGGCTACGGCGCGGCGGGCGACATCTACCAGTTGCCGCAGAACTTCAACGGCGAATATCTCGCGATCGCCGACGCGGACATCAACAGCGACAAGTCCGAACTTTACGTCGCGCAGAAAGTGGCCTTCGACGCGCAGATCAACGCCGACGGCACGATCACCGACACGCTCTCCATCGTCCGCACGCATAACGGCAACCAGAGCAAGAGCTGGTGGTACGAAACGACCAGCCAGGACTACCTCCAGGTCTTCGTCCCGGACGGCAGCTCGCTCGTCACCGAATCCGGCGGCATCGTGAAGAACATGCCCGCCCCGCTCAACTACGCCAAGCAGGGATATTCCACGGACCCGCTCGTCGCCGCGATCGCATCAAGCACGCAATCGCTCTTTATTTATCCCGCCGTGACGGCGCACGAAGAGGATGGCCGGGAGGTTTTCGCGACCTGGGCGCGGGTGGCGAAGGGGAAGTCTACCGAGATAGATCTTAACTATACCCACCGGGTTTTCCTGCCGCCGGCTGTCGGCGTCCAGTACCAGTTCGTCTTCGACAAGCAGCCGGGTTCCGTGCGCAGTTACGATTTCACGGTGGACGCGCCGCTGGGATATGTTTTCGCCGGGAACGGCCTGCCGACCTATGAATACACGTCCGATGATCCGCCGGGCCGCCTGATCGTCGATCTCACCTTGCAAAAACTATGATGGAAAACATCAGGAACTTCGTGATCATCGCGCACATTGACAGCGGCAAGAGCACGCTGGCCGACCGTCTGCTTGAAATGACGGGAACCGTGCCGATGCGCTCCATGCGGGCGCAGTATCTGGACCGCCTGCC
>DATKMM010000071.1:0-5740 GCA_035541855.1 Minisyncoccota bacterium
TCGAGGACATCGAGACGATCGTGAAGCAGGGTGTGGATACGTTCGACTGCACCGTGCCGACACATTACGCCCGCCGCGGCATCGCGTTCACTTCCGCCGGCCCGGTGGATTTCAACAAGGCGGGTCTGCTGAAGGACAAAAACCCAGCCGACCCGAAATGCGATTGCCTGGTCTGCGTGAACTACCGGCGCGACTATATCGCGCATCTTATCCGCGCGAACGAGATAACCGGCGGGGCATTGTTAACTTTTCACAATTTATATTTCTTTCATGCCTATGTGGCGCGGGTCAGGAAGAAGATCGAACGCGGGATTTTGTGATCATTGGTTCGGGGCGGATGCGGCGGGCATCGGAAGCGGAATTGGCGGGACCGTGATGCCCGACGCGCCGCCGTTGCCGAACGTGACCCCGGAAACAGCGGTCAGCGTGCCGGAGGAGTTCAGGATGCCGGTCGCGGAAACTTTAGCGCCCACGGCAACCGGGTTGGGCACGGTTACGGTCTGCCCGTTGTCCGTCCGGATGGCGAAGGAACCGTCGGCGTTGACCTGCGTGACGGTGCCGGCATAGGCAGTGGCGACCGGCGGGACTGAAAGATCGCGCACGATGTCGGCATCCACGGTCTGCCCGTTGTCGCTCGTTTCGCCGTAAACGTTCAGTTCG
Organism: Minisyncoccota bacterium; assembly: GCA_035541855.1. Lineage (GTDB taxonomy): Bacteria > Patescibacteriota > Minisyncoccia > UBA6257 > 2-01-FULL-56-20 > JAJXYP01. The sequence goes on from DATKMM010000071.1 coordinate 661, forward strand.
TCCCCCGGCTGGAGGTCGCCGAGCGTGAGCGTGGCGCGGTTACGGTCAAGGATGATGGTTTGCGCGTCAACCGTCACGGCGTATTTATTGAGCGCGACGTAGGCCGGTTCGGCGGCCGGCGCCACGAGGTTCGCCGTCGCCGGATCTGCCGAGAAAGACGAAACGCCCAGCGGACACGCGAACGGCTGCATGGCGCCGTTGCCGGAGGCGCCGAAGGAATAACATGGCGCGCCCTGCTGCTGGGTCACGGCGAGCGTCGCCGGAATGCTGGTGCCGGAGAGGGAAAGCAGGGTGACGTTGTCGAGCTGGATCGTTTGCGTCTCGGCCGGTTTCGAAGTGTCGCGGACGAGATAGGCCTGGATGCTGCCGTCGGGGTTATAGTAGCCGAACACGTTGATCTCGTCGCCGGATGAAAAATTGGCGAGCGTCGCCGGCGTCCGGTCGCGGAGCATGAGCGTGGTCGTCGCCCCGATCTCGATGCGGTAGGCGAGCTGGGACGGGTTCGGATAGATCGCGGGCATTGCGGCGGCGGTGCCGGAGGCCGCGGTTGCCGGAGCTGCGCCGGCACCGGGCGGCGTCATGGCCGGCGGCACGGGACAGGCGATCGGCGTTCCGGTGTTGTCATTCGCGTTTTCGAACTGCAGGCAATTTCCACCACTAGGGGCCGCCATGGCCACAGAGGATGCCGCCGGTATGGGCGTGGTCGGCGGTATGACCGTCCCCGTGGTCCCGTTGTAATAAATCCCGGTGCCGCCCATGCCCGCGATGATCTCCGCCGGAGCTGTTTGCGAGGAGATGCTTTGGACGACGAGGGTGTTAAATTGCACGAAGCCGGAATCGACCGGCATGATCGGCGGTTGTATGGGCACCGGCCGGATGGCTGGCGGAGGAGCGGCGATGCCGCTGCCGCTACTGCCGCCACCGCCCGAAACGCCCGCCACCGAAGGGACCGCGGTCTGCGCGCCCGCTACGGCCGCCACCGAAAGCAATGCCACTGCGAAAAACAGGATTTTTTTCATGGTTTTTGTTGTATATGCATTATACAACGTCCCCATGGCTACCGTGGTTACCGCGCGGCGGCCGGCGCGCCGTGGTAGAATGCGCTATATGCCATCCAAAAAGGGGACGTCGTGGAACCGGGTAGCCGCATGGTATGGGCGCCTGCTGGAAGGCGAGGGGACGTACCAGAAAGACCTTATCCTGCCGAACCTGCTCCGGCTTATGGCGCTCCGCCGCGGCGAGGTTGTGCTTGATGTTGCCTGCGGGCCGGGATTTTTTTCCCGCGAACTCGCCGCCGCCGGCGCGGACGTCATCGGCGCCGATGCGTCCCAGAAACTGATCGAACTGGCCCGCGCGGAGAAGGTCCCGGGCGCGAAATTCTATGTTGCCAAAGCGGACCGGCTGCCATTCGTGAAAGATGGGACCGCCGACAAAGCGATCATCGTCCTCGCGCTCCAGAACATCGAAAACGCCCCCGCGGTGCTGCACGAATGCGCGCGGGCGCTGCGGCCGGGCGGGTCGCTTTTTCTCGTCCTGAACCATCCGGCCTTCCGTATTCCAAGAGCCAGCGGATGGGGGTGGGACGACGCCGGGAAAATACAATATCGCCGCGTTGATCGGTATCTTTCCGAGATGAGGACGGAGATCGACATGCATCCGGGAACGCCGGGGCACGAGGTCACGCTTTCGTTCCACCGTCCGCTCCAGTATTATTTCAAAGCGCTTGGCAAGGCGGGTTTCGCGGTGGAGGCGCTTGAAGAATGGAACTCGAACCGCAAGAGCGGGCCGGGTCCGCGCGCGAAGGCGGAGGACGCCGCCCGGAAGGAGATCCCGCTTTTTCTCTGCCTGGTCGCCAGGAAACGGTAGCCGTGGTACCATTCCCGTATGAACACCTCGACGATCGCAGCGCTTTTGCAGGTTGCCGCGATTTTTTTGGGCGGGCTGCAGGGCAATCCGAAAGCGACGCCCGCCGTGCTCCAGCCGGCCGTCGCCATCGGCAGCCGGGCAGTACAGCTTGCGGCACAGGCGGAGGCCATGCCGCGCATCAGCTTCGCGATCCCGCCGAATGACAGCGCGGCGCCGAACATCAAGGACCTTGGCCATGCGGCATATTTGGATGCCGCCGGGAATTACGTCCCGCTCGGGCCGACGGTGGCGCTGGTCCAGGAGGATACTTCGTTCGGCGACCTGAACGGCGACGGTTTCGACGATGCCGCGGCGGTCGTGGAACGCGCGGATGCCGGCGGCGGGACGGATCTCGCGCTTGCGGCGATGCTGAACCAGGGCGGCATCATGTTCGATATCGCCGACCTTCCGCTCGTGAGCGGCATCCAGGTGGTCTCGCACGCCATCGTGCCGGGCGGGGATATTGTTCTGAACTCATCGACCTACTACCTGCTCGGCGACCAGCTGGTGAAAATCAGATAAAAATACCCCGCGAGAGATGGATCTCTCGCGGGGTGTCAGTTGCCGGGCCGCCCGTTCCGGCGGTCGATTCTTTGCCACCGCCACGGTTGCCGCATGCCGGGCGGACTGTTCGCGTCCCCCGGGGTGTCGGCGTCACCGGGTAATACCAAGAGGACATTTTCAAGATTCCCGGCCCATCTCCCTTCCGGGGAATCGAGCCATGCCGACGGTGCGAGCGCGGGAGCGATCTCTTCGCGATACGCCCCCAGCGCGTCCGCGAGCCACTGCGCGCATGGCCGTTCCTGCGGCTGCGCGCAGACGATCTTGCTGCCGGACGCGGCGGCCCGGAGCTGGCGCTCCAGGATCGCGAGCTGCCCGGTGGCATCCCGGTCAAACACTCCAAAATCGCCAGCCTGCCAAACCACGATCAGTCGTTTCATAAGAGCTCTCCTGCGCGTGGAAACGCTCCTGTCGTTATATCAGACTTCCGTCAGCTTGGGAAGGCGTAGGCCGCGATGTTCCTCGCCGGCGTCAGGATGAAAAGCTTGTTCGCGGCCTCGTCGTAGAACGGCGAGGTGCCGTCGGCGACGGTCGTGAAGTTCGTGAGCGTCGCGTCCGCGAGGTCGAGGAAGGAAACGTGGTCCGGATATATGACGAAAAGATGGGTCCGGTCGGCGTACCAGAACGTGCGCTGCGCCGCGGCGATGTCGGGAGGGTTGAAACGGTAATACACGCCCGGGTCGGAAAGCGAAAAGACCTCCATGCTGCGGTATTCGAGCGCCGCGACCATCGAACCGTCCGGCGTCGCGGAGAACGACCTCACGTCATCGGCCAATTTTCTGAGCTGGCGGGCGTTCGTGTTGTACAGATAGAGCTCGCCGTCGCTCTGCAGGATGCCGAGCAGGGTTGGCGTGAGCCACGTGACGCCGGCGTTCCAGCCCGATACGGCAATGGTGAGCGTGGTCGTTGCCTGCGTGGCGCTGAATACCGAAACTTTATTTTTCCCGGCGACCGCCTTCTGGGACGGGTCGAACGGGTCCGTCGTGGTCGGCGCGGCGGCGGCGGAGGAGAGCGCGAGGTATTGCTTCACTGACGAATAGGCCGAGCCGGCGACGGTGCCGGTCGGCGCCGGCATCCCGTCGCGCGGCACGAGCACGGCATATCTGAACTGGACGACGAACGACGGCAGCACGGCTGCGTTCTCGTGCCAGTCGTCATAGCCGGGCGCCTGGAGCGAGACGCGATAGGTGTGCGGCAGGAGGTCCGATATGAGCGTGCCCGGGCTGAGGAACCCGGATTGGTTGCCGACGGGTTTGCCGTTGAGCGTGATCGCCGCGCTTTGGGGGTACGAACGGATGTAGATCGCGCCGACCTTCTCGGGGCGCCAGGTCGTGAGATCGACCCGCCAGCCCTCCGCGTAGAGCACGACGCCGCTGCCGACCACGAAAAAAAGCGCGAGGAGCGTGTAAAAAATGGTCCTGCGTGCCTTGCGCGTCATGTATCGGAATCATACGCCGCACCGGTGGAATTGTCGAACAAAAAACTCCAGCGCGACGCTGAAGCTTTTTGTAATCCCGCATAGATCTCTGGCCGTAAAGCCAGGTGGGTGGGCCCATCGGCGGTCCACGGACCGCCGGGATATCGCCCTCCCTTGAAAAATTGTTTGATCCGAGATCTAGGCAGGACCATCCTTATTGTACCACACCGCCGTTTGTGCTACTATTCCAGCGTATGTTGAACATTTCTCTGCGCGCGGAAACGCTTTTTTATATCGGTTCGTTCCCGGTGACGAACGCTCTTTTGCTTTCCACGGTTGCCTTGGCGCTTATCGCGGCCATGGCCTTCACCCTGCGCCGCCAGCTGGCCGTCGTCCCGCGCGGTTTCCAGAATGTCGTCGAGATCGTCATCGAGGGCGCGCTCGGCCTCATGGATTCGGTGCTGGGCAACCGCCGGATGTCCGAGAAATATCTGCCGCTTGTCTTCACGGTCTTTATCTTCATCATGATCTCGAACTGGCTCGGCCTTTTCCCGGGGGTTGGCTCGCTGGTGCTGAACCAGCATGGCGATGCGGTCCCGCTTTTCCGTTCTCCGGCGAGCGACCTGAACTTCACGCTGGCGCTCGCCCTTATCGCCGTCACGCTCGTGAACGTCATTGGCGCGGCGACGCTCGGGCTCCGCGCGCGGCTTTCGGTCTTCTTCAATTTCAAAGGGCCTATCGACTTTTTCGTCGGCATACTTGAGCTTATCGGTGAATTTGCTAAAATAATCTCGTTCTCGTTCCGCCTTTTCGGCAACGTGTTCGCCGGCGAAGTTCTGCTGGCCATCATGGCATTTTTGGTGCCATACGCGGTGCCGTTGCCGTTCATGCTCCTCGAGATATTCGTCGGGTTCATCCAGGCGTTTATCTTCGCGATGCTGACGCTCGTCTTCGTGGCAATGGCGATCGCGGAACACGGGGATGGGGAGGGGTATGAGGCGGAACACGAAAAGGTCGCCGTCGCTTGATCAATTATTAATTTTTTTAACCACTCAATTACCATGGATATTGATTCGATCCGTTTGCTGGCCACCTTCGGCGCCATCGGCATGGGCACGATCGTCCCGGCGCTCTCGATCGGCCTCATCGGTTCCAAGGCAGTGGAAGCCATCGGGCGCAACCCGGAGGCCGGTTCCA
>DATKMM010000072.1:0-4398 GCA_035541855.1 Minisyncoccota bacterium
CCGCCATTGAGGAGGAATTCAGACGCTTTGATTCACTGTTCGAAACCTCGATCGCGGAAACGATCGTTGATGGGGCGATTGGCGGCGGCAGCGTCAAGATCTGCAAAACGGAATTTCGGGTCGCGGGAACGAAAGAGTCGCGGCACGGTTCCGGCAATCGCTGCATCGTCGCGATCCATAAAGATACGTGCATGGTGCACGTGCTTTTGGTCTACCATAAAAATGATCTTGGAAACGGGAACGAAACGGCGAGATGGAGGCAGCTTATAAAAGATAATTATCCCGAATATCGGGGGCTGCTTTAGGAAGGGTGTCAGGTACTCTTTTTTAATAAAATTCGGGGGACCTGGTGGGGTCCCCTCTGTTGGTACTGGGTCTTAGCGATGTGCGAGAGCCGGCGTTGCGTTGACGGTAGCGGCGGTCTGGGTTGCGTGGGTGGAGGTGTCGGTGTTTGGTCGCGGCGATTCGGGCGGATAGAGCGCGAGGACGCGGACCATGGTGCCACAGGGAAGGTTGTTCAGGGCGACTATCTCATTCTCGCCGTTGGGGTTGAGGAAGACGAGAAAATCATAATCCCCGTTGATCGGCTGGTCGCTCTGTTTGAAATTCGCGCCGCGTATCTCATCCGATCCCGAAACCTGCACCGCAAGCGGCGCTTTGTTGGGAATACAGACAGCAATGTCCGGTTTGCCGGGTTCGGTGAGCCAGTTGGAGCCGCCATGAGGAGCGCAGGTGATCGTGAGATCCTCGTTCTGACGCGCGTCGCGCGTGTTCCTTTCGTTAGTGCTGTATTGACACATACAACCTCTCTAAGTGTGAAGTCGGTTCGGGAAACAGAAACTTTCCCAATTGACCGCTACCTTCAGTTTAGCGGAACCGGGGAAAATGGCAAGCCCTGCGAGGCCGTGCTTGAGCGGATCATGAAAGACGACGAGGAGGAAGAGCAAGATGCCCCGATCTGAAACTGGTCGGGGCTTTTAATCCGAGTATAATGGGTGGCATGACCCAGCAGCGGGCGCTCGATATTCTGAAACTTGGCGGGAATGTTTTCCTGACGGGCGCGCCGGGGGCGGGGAAGACGTATCTTTTGGGCGAGTACATCCGGTTCCTGCAGTCGCGCGGGATCGACGCGGCGATCACGGCGTACACGGGCATCGCGGCGAGCCATCTTTCCGGCCGCACGCTCCATTCGTGGGCGGGGTTGAGCTTCGGCGCGCTTACGCCGGAACAGGAGCGCGAGCGGATCCATGCGAACGAGCGGGCGGCGGCGCGCATCCGGAACGCGAAGGTGCTCATTATAGACGAGATCTCGATGCTCCATCCGGCGGAGTTCGACCGGGTTGATTTCATCTGCAAAACGGCGCGCGGTTCGCTCGAGCCGTTCGGCGGCCTCCAGCTGATCTGCTGCGGGGATTTTTTCCAGATCCCGCCGGTGGAGACGGGGGAGCGGACGGCGGGCGAGGATGGCAGGTTCGTCATTGATTGCGCGGCCTGGAAAGCGGCGCGCCTGCGGACGTGCTATCTCCACGAGCAGCACCGCCAGGGCGATGCGAAACTTTTGGGCATTCTCGACGACATCCGCGCCGGGCACGTCGGTGAGGCGTCGCTTGCGCTCCTGCGGTCGCGCCTCAAGGCGGCGGTGGCGGCGCCGATCGGCATCGCGCGGCTCTATACGCACAACGAGAACGTGGATGCATTGAATGCCGCGGAGCTGCGGAAGCTGGCGGAGCCGGAAGTGGTCTACGACGCCACGGAACGCGGCCCGGCGAAGCTTGTGGAGAAACTGAAAAAGGATAACCGGATCGACCGGGTGGTCCTGCGGAAGGGCGCGCGGGTGATGTTCACGCGGAACAACCGCGGCATGGGCTACGTGAACGGCACGCTCGGCGAGGTGGTGGATTTCGCGGCCGGCGACGAAAGCGTCGAGGTGATGCCGGTCGTGTTCACGTTCGACCGGCGGCGCATCCTCGTCACGCGCGAGCAGTGGGAGGTGGAGGAGGATGGCAAGGTGGCGGCGTCGGTGCGGCAGATGCCGCTCAAGCTCGCGTGGGCGATCACGGTCCATAAGAGCCAGGGGATGACGCTCGACGCGGCGGAGATCGACCTTTCGCGCGCGTTCGACCGCGGGATGGGCTACGTGGCGCTCTCGCGCGTGAAGCGGCTCGAGAACATCTCTTTGCTCGGCCTGAACGACCTCGCGCTCCAGGTGAGCCCGCGCATCAGGGCGCTCGATGCCGAATTTTGGGAACAGTCCGCCGGGACGGAGGCGTACGCGGCCGGGCTCGGCGCGGACGGCCTCGCGCGCGGCCAGGAGGAGTTTTTGGAGAAGGTGAAAGAGGAGGGCGGTAGTTCGCAGACCGATTTCCACTACGAGCTCGACGACGTGCCCGTGGTGGACTTTGAATAGCGCGGTTAAAGATCTATTAAACAAAGTTTGCGCACCGCCCTGGTGGCGGATATGGTTAATGCATTGTGCTCCGGAAATTCGACGCCGATAGCTTTTGGGGTGTTCCACTCACCAGCACGTCACGGATAGGGTGCGATATATTCCCGGCGCAGTTCATGACGACCGTGGAAGTAGCAGTTTACCGCACCGGGCGGTAGCCGCCGGGGACGCCGTCCTTCGAGAGGACGATCTGCCAGAGCTGGTTTGCCCGGGCGCGGAAGCTGCCGGCGCAGGCGAGGAGGTAATATTTCCACATGCGGTAGAACGTCTCGCCGTATTTGGCGCTGATCTCCGGCCAGCGCCGGTCGAAGTTCGCGAACCAGGCCATGAGCGTCTTGTCGTAGTAGGCGCCGAAGTTGTGCCAGTCCTCCATGACGAACCGGCCTTCGAGCGCCTTGCCGATCTCGGCGACGGAGGGCAGGGCGCCGTTCGGGAAAATATATTTGTCTATCCAAGGTTCGGTGGTCAGGCCGGAGCGGTTTGTGCCGATCGTGTGAAGGAGGAAGAGGCCGCCGTCCTTCAGGTGGTCGTGCGCGACCTGCATGTACTCCGCGTAGTGCGCGGTGCCGACGTGCTCGAACATGCCGAGCGAGATAATGTGGTCGAAGGTGCCGGTGACGTCGCGGTAATCCTGCAGGCGGAACTCGACGGGCAGGCCCTGGCACATTTCCCGGCCGAGCGCGACCTGTTCCTTCGAGACGGTGATGCCGGTCACGCGGGCGCCGTAACGCTCGGCGGCGAACTTCGCGAAACTGCCCCAGCCGCAGCCGATGTCGAGGACGTGCTGGTCTTTTTGGAGGCCGATCTTGCGGCAGACGAGGTCGAGCTTGGCCTCCTGCGCCTCGTCGAGGTCCTTCGCATCCTTCCAGTAGGCGCAGGTGTAGACCATGCGCCGGTCGAGCATGCGTTCGAAGAGGTCGTTCCCGGTGTCGTAATGGCGCCGGCCGATCTCGAACGCGGAGCTTTTCGCGCCCCGGCGGCGGACCGTGGCGGAGAGATAGGCGGCGAGGTTCGTGAACGACACGCGGGCCTTTTCCGTGACGTGAGAACTGAAAAGCCGCGCGATGAGCTCGTCGAGACGGTCGGCGTCCCAGTATCCAGCCAGGTAGGTTTCGCCGAATGCCAGACTGCCGCCGCGTACCACGCGGGCGTAGAAGTCGTCATTCCGCACGCGGATGTCCCACGGCCGCGAGCCGTTCACTTTGATGTCCGCTTCCGCGAGCAGGTTTTCCACCGCCACCTTCGCGCGATCCATGGTCTTTATATGATATCCCGCCGCTGTGGATTTTCAAATGACCCGGCCGGGCGCGGGGCCGGGTGCGCCCTTTTCCGCAGGCGGAGGAGTATAATGAGAGAACTATGCAAACCGGCAATTCGCGGATCCCGACGATCTTCGTGGTTCTCGGCGTGACGGGCGACCTGACGGCGAAGAAGATCGCCCCGGCGCTTTTCAATCTGCACGAGCGGAACCTTTTGCCGCCGAAGTTCGAGCTCGTGGGGGTGTCGCGGCGCGACTGGAGCGATGACGACCTCGACCGGCATCTCCGCGCGATCCTGGACGTGAAGGTGCCGCATGCTTCGGAGCGTGCGGTGGAATCGTTTTTGAAACTTTCGACCTATGCCAAGGTGCGGTTCGATGATTTGGGGGATTACGAGGCGCTGAACGGGAAGCTTCGGGCGATCGACGACCGGTGGGGCGTCTGTACGAACAAGCTTTTCTATCTTTCCGTGCCGCCGCAGTTTTACGGCCAGATTCTCGAGAATCTGCATAAGAGCCACCTGACCGACCCGTGCAGCCCGGAAGAAGGGTGGACGCGCGTGGTGATCGAGAAGCCGTTCGGGAGCGACGAGAAAAGCGCGCGGGCGCTCGACGCCCAGCTCGCCCGGCTTTTCAAAGAGGAGCAGATCTACCGCATCGATCATTATCTCGCGAAGGAGATGCTGCAGAACAT
>DATKMM010000073.1:0-3590 GCA_035541855.1 Minisyncoccota bacterium
AAATCCGAACGCCGATATCTTCTTTCATCCGACGGGACGCCTTATCGGCAAGCGCGAACCGATCGATCTCGACATGGACGAGATCCTGAAGGCGGCCAAAAAGACCGGGACCGTGATGGAGGTGAACGCGTTCCCGGAGCGTTCCGATCTTAAGGACGAATACATCCGCAAATGCGTGGACATGGGCATTCCGCTTGCGATAGATTCGGACGGACATTCGATCAAGCACTTCGCGCTCCTCGATTTCGGGATCGCGCAGGCGCGGCGCGGCTGGGCCACGAAACATGATATAATCAACGCATGGCCGATAGAGAAAATGCTCGCCCGCCTCAAAAACCGGTAAAGCGCGAGATCTCGGCGGGTATGGTCATCTTTCGAAGGACCCAGGACGGGCCCAAATTTTTAATTTTGTATCACGGCGGAAATTATTGGAACTTTCCGAAGGGGCATATCGAGTCCGAAGAGGACAGTCTTGCGACCGCGTTCCGCGAAATAAAAGAGGAGACCGGCATCCAGAGCAGGGACCTGCGCGTCTCGCCGAGCTTCAAGGCGCACGAACGCTTTTACTTTAAAAAAGCCGGCCAGCCGATATTCAAAACGGTGATATTCTATCTTGCGGAAAGCCGCACGAAAGACGTGCAGATATCGAACGAACACCACGGCTACGGATGGTTCCTCTTCCGCGACGCCCAGCGGATCCTCGGGAAATACCGGGACAGCCAGAAGGTCCTTCAGCTTGCGTACAACGTGCTCCGGCCCCGTCCGAAGCCCCAGCAGGGACATCAGCCGCATCGCCCCGCCCAGCGCTAACCGCCGGCGCATAAAAAACGACCCTTTCGGGCCGTTTTTATTTTACGAATGCGATGACCTTTTTGAAGACCTCCGGTTCGTGCTCGGCGAGGTCGGCGAGGACCTTGCGGTCGAGCATGACCTTCTTTTTCTTGAGCGCGTGTATGAACCGGCTGTAGCTCATCCCTTCCTCGCGGACCGCCGCGTTGATCTTTACCGTCCAAAGCGAGCGGAAGTTGCGCTTCTTGTCCTTGCGGCCTTCGAAGGCGTGCGTCCAGGCGTGGAGCAACGCTTCCTTCGCGGCGCGCTCTTTCTTACTGCGGCCCCAACGGAAACCCTTCGTGTGCTTGAGGACGTTCCGGCGCCGCTTGTTCGCAATGACACCTCTTTTTACGCGGGGCATTTCAGTAGTTCTTGATCGTTTTCATCGAAAGGCCGAGCGGGCGGGTCTGCCGCGAGTCGCGGACGCCTTTTCCGTTCCTGCGGGTGCGAAAATGCCCGACGCCCATCGGCCGGCGGACGATCTTGCCGTTCTTCGTGATACGCAACCTTTTCGTAATCGATTTGTTCATTTTATCCATAGCAGATGGTCGCCCCGCTAAAAATGAGCCAAACGGCTCAATACGGAGCAGTATACCCCGAACGTTATTTTTTTGCAACCTGTATCGAAAGCCCGTAGCCGCCGAAGCGGGGCTCGGAGATGCGCTTGTATTCTATCTCCTGGGGGATCATCTTCAGGAACTCTTCGAGCTTCTGCCGGGCCCAATCCTTCATGCCTTTTTCGCGTCCGCGGAGGCGCACGTTGATATCCACCTGGTGGCCTTCGTTCAGGAACTCCTCAAGCTGTTTCAGCTTTATCTCGAGGTCGTGGGTCGCCGCGCGGGCGCTGATCTGCACCTGTTTCACCCCTCCGCCCTTCTGCGCCAGGCGCTCTTTCTTCTCGCGCTTCGCTTCTTCGTAGCGGTACTTGTCGTAGCTCATGAGCCGCGCGACGGGCGGCTTTGCGCTCGCCGCGATCTCTATGAGGTCAAGCTTCTCTTCGGGGCGCGCGAGCGCGATCGCTTTCGCGCGCGGCATGACGCCGAGGTTCTCTCCGTTCGCGCCTATCACGCGGAGCTCCGGTGCGGATATTTGGTTGTTGATCCTCGGTTTAACTATATGAGTATTGTAATGGAACCGCGCCGTTAGTCAAAGTTCTTTTAATCCTGCTATAATAATTCCAATCATGGACGAGAAGCCCGTCGATCATCCGGGAGTCCCGCAGGACGAGTATCACAAGCTCGGGCCGAAGACGCTCTGGATATTCGTGCTCCAGCGGGTGAACGCCGCCGCCGCGTTCCTTTTGCTCGCCGTCGTACTCTTTGCGATCAAGGACGAGCCGTTCCTCAAGCTCGCCGCCCCCGTCGGCGACCTCCGGCCCTACGCGAACATCGGCGCATGGGCGGTGCTTGGGATCTTTGTGATCGTCTTCTTCTTCACCTTTCTCGTCGCCTGGCTCATCTATATAAATTACAAATACATGCTCGGCGACGACTCCCTGAAGATCAAGAGGGGAATATTGAACAAAGAGGAGGTGGCGATGCCGTACCGGCAGATACAGGACGTCGATATAGAGCGCGATCTTTCATTCCAGATGATGGGGCTTTCCCGCATAGTGATCCTTACCGCCGGGCACGAGGATGAAAAGCCGGAGGACGACGAGTCGGAGGGCATTCTGCCTGCGATGGACAAGGATCTTGCCGAATGGCTCCAGGCGGAACTCCTGAAGCGCGCGAACGTGCAGAAGGTGGTGGAAACCAAATAAATAATATATAGTGTGCTCGGACAGGGGACGCACCGGTTTTGACAACGATACGCAATGGGTTTGCGGGCCGAGGGCGGCAACGTAAACGCCGCATCACATAACTGCCAACTCTAATCGAGTTCCAGCTCTCGCGTACGCGTAAGTGAACGCGGGGATCGGCTAGCCTGGGTCTCTTAGGCTAATTACCGGTCTTATACAAGGAGACTAGCGCACGGCGGACGATCCTATGCCGCGCGCGAACCTCAGGATCGATCAGCCTAACCTAGTTAGACTACGCCCGTAGACGGCCCATGCGCAGTATCGTTGCACGGCGGTTCGATTCCGCCCGTCTCCACCCTTAGGGTCTTATATAAACACAGTATTGGAGGTTTTGCCATGTCTTGCGTATCGGTTTTCATCCTTTCTCCTTTAGAGGGAAACTAATTCCTGCAGCCTTTGCTGCTTGTGGCAATAAACTCGTTTGGGTCATGCCCGGAATGGTATTGGTTTCGAGACTGTCTGAAGGAGAACATCCGACTTCGCGGCCAGAATAAAATCGTTTTCGGAAAGCCCTCCGATCGCGTGGGTCGAGAGTTCGAGCCGGACGAGGTTATAAAAGATATAGATATCCGGGTGATGCTCTTCGGCTTCGGCGATCTCCGCGACTTTATTGACGAACGCCATCGCTTCCTTAAAATCCTTGAACTTGAATTCGCGGGATATCTTCTTGTTGCCGTCTATCTTCCACGCGGGCGTCTGTTTCGAGAGTTCCGCGACTATGTTTTGGGTGAGCGGCAGTGCGCCGCCCTCGCACGGAACGCATTTTTTCTTGGCGAGTTCGTCCATAGCCTCATTTTATCACGTATGGGCGGAACGAACGGCGGGGCGGAATAGTTTCACAAAATTGAATTTAGGAGTATGATGGGTCTACCGGCATGAAACTCCCTAAAAAAGTGCAATTGGAGCTTGATAAGAACTTCCAGAAGGTCTCGAAGACCCCGGCGAGCTTCGCGTTCTT
>DATKMM010000074.1:0-10033 GCA_035541855.1 Minisyncoccota bacterium
AGATGCCGATCGAGTTTTTAATGTCGCGCGTTTGCATAATGGACCTCGCCACGTCATTTTCCCGGAGATATTCGAGGAGAATATAAAAACATTCAAAAGTATATTTGCGAAAGAAAGCATTTGTGCCCGTATCTACCTGGCGCACAAGCCAAATAAGTCAAAAGTTTTTTTGAAGCAGGCCTTGCATAACGGAATTTGCGTCGATGTCGCATCGGAAGAGGAACTAGCCCACGCCTTATCAGTGGGTTTCACGGGAGGCAACATCGGCTGCACTGGAGCAAAAAATAGAGGCTTTCTCAGTCTAGCGCTTTTCCATGGTTGTTTAGTGAGTATCGATTCCGTACAAGAACTTGACGCCATCATCCAGTTGCGTGGAACGCTTACTGACCTGCCTCCGACACCGATTCTCATCCGCATCTCAGACCCCCAATCCAAGGATAGAAATCTTACCATGAAAGTTTCACGTTTTGGTCTGTCGAGACATGAATTGCCCGCGATATATGAAAAACTGAAAAAACAAGACGGGATTGTATGGCGGGGTTTTCATTTCCACAATTACGAACCAAGCGAAGCAAAGGCTGGATTTACCGAAGACCTTTTGGGTCTTATGGAAGATTCATATAAGCAAGGGTTTTCTCCGGACCTGATTGATATCGGCGGTGGGTTTCGCACCGAGATGCTAGAGAATTATGAAGAATGGCCACGATTTATTGAACAATTAGCATCCGCAATGCAAAATAATACCGATACATCTACCTGGCGCAACTATACCTACGATCTTTTTCTCAACCAGAAGGGCACGATTTCTGGCAGGGACAAGCTGCAGGGCCAGTTCGCTCAATTTGGTTATGAATCGTTGATCAAGGGAATTCTGGAGAATGAAGTTTTGCGTGGCCGACCCTTAAAAGATTTTATCAAGGAGAGTATGTTTTCGTTAATGATCGAGCCGGGGTCAAGTATTTTCGATCAGGCCGGCATTTCTCTTTTGAGCGTTGTCGGCATTAAAAAAACCGCGAACGGGGAAAATCTGATCGTGGTCGATGGAAATATTTATAACCTGTCTACGTACATGGTGGAGCCTCTCATGGATCCCGTCCTCATCCCTCAAACGCTGTCGGAACAGGCTCCTTTCGAGGGGTATTTAGTGGGGAATCTATGTAAGGAAGGCGATATCATCATGAAGCGAAAAGTGTTTTTTAAAGCCCTTCCAAGGGAAGGCGACATACTCTGTTTCATTAATACGGCCGCATATTCTTCCGATTTTGAAGACACAAACGCTCATCTGCACCCAGTCGGAAAAAAATTCGTCGCATTTCGTGGAAACGAAAGTAAATGGTCGCTCTATTCCGAAGACGCTTATAACCCATTCTGATGATCTACAAACATATTTCCGAATTGATTGGCAATACGCCGCTTCTTGAAATAGACCCGAAAGTTCACGGGCTCAAGAAAATCAACCTTTACGCGAAGCTCGAATACTATAACCCTTTCGGCTCGATAAAGGATCGCGTCGCTTACGGGATGATCAAGGACGAGATCGACCGACTGCAAAAATCAAAACAGACCGTCCTCGAAAGCTCGAGCGGCAATACTGCGAAGGCGCTTGCCGCGCTTTGTGCCACCTATGATATCCCATTTAAGACAATAACGAGTCGGATCAAAATTTCCGAGGTACGCATGATTCTCCAGGCGCTTGGCGCACAAATCGAGGAATTGCCAAACGTTTCAGAATGCCCTGATCCATTCGATCCGAATGATTTTTTAGCATTTGCACAAAACCTGGCAAAGACAGAGCCGGAAAAATATTATCTTACGGATCAATACTTCAATGAAAAGAATCCAGAAACACATTACGCGACGACGGGCAAGGAACTTCTTGATGATTTGAAAAAAGTCGATTATTTTATTGGTTTTCTTGGAACCTGCGGTTCAAGTTTTGGCATCGGGAAGCACTTGCGGGAAACGAATCCGCAAACGCAGATCATCGGAGTGGTTTCCTCGCCCGGCAACGACGTTCCGGGTGGCAGGATGGCTAATGAGTTATGGGAAGTCGGCTTTTTTAAGAAGGATTTTTACGATCATATCGTGGAGGGAACCTCACGCGAGGCAATAATGGGAATGCTGGAACTCAATAGGCGCTGCGGCATGCTTTGCGGTCCGACGACAGGCCTGAACTATTACGCAGGCCTCCGTAAATTGCAGGACATTGAACGGTCGCTTGTGTTGACGGGTGGCGAAAAAGTGAATGCTGTTTTTATTGCCTGCGACCGTATGGAATGGTATACGTCGTATCTCAAAAAGAATATGCCTGAATTGTTCTCGGGTACGACTACTTCAAAGCCACGCGTTTCGGATATTTCTGACGAACTAGTGGATGAAGCACCGCAGCTGGTTCCGGCAGAAGCCGATGAAATATTACGCAACGGAAAAGGAGTGGCGATAGACTTGCGTGGCTCTTTCGCGTATTCAATAGGACACATTAAGGATTCCTGGAATATCTTAGATGATCTTTTCTCACAGATAGTTGAAATGGGTCATGGGTTGCCAAAGAACAAAACGATAATTGTGGTGTGTAGCGTCGGCGACATCTCCCGCAAATATGCGACATTCTTGAAACGCGCAGGATACGATGCCTATTCGGTGAAGGGTGGCATTACTGAATGGAAGCGGAGTGGTCTTCCTCTCGAGCGATCAGTATAAAAATCAACCCGATGAGCAACCACCTTTGTACATTCGGAGAGTATAAAATGACGAAACATTCTCAAGAGCTGTTTAAGCATCTCATTCGCCATGTTGTGGGTGCAGATGTTTTGGATATTGGCTGCGGTGAAATAGGTTATTATTGGGCGATGGCATATGCGCACAAGGTTCGTTCGATATCTTTTTGCGATAAAAATGCTTTAAATCTGAAGCATCTCCAGCGGGCATTGGATATTTTTTCGCCGGAATTCATTGCCGAATATCATGCCGACACCATGGACTTTTTGAAAAAGGAACATATCGTTCCAGAGAATTATGCTTTCGCCGCAGTGGCGGAAGATTTGCTTTCTAAGATCAAGTCTATCGCCACGTGCGATTTCACAAAGCTTGGGGGCACGTCCCGTTTTGATACTATCCTGTCTGTTGAGGCTATTGAGTGCGTGGATGCGTTATCGGAATTTAGAAATGCCATGCGATCGGTATACGCCGTGCTGAATCCCGGTGGGCTATTCTTGATGGCCATAACCCCCTATGACAAAATGACCGATAAGGTAAGAGAATATATAGATTCCGGAGTGGAAGGAAAGTTGAATCCGGGGATTGTTGCCGCCGAATCAGAGCTGAAATCCGCTGGATTTACGCTCGAAACAATGGAGACATTACCTACGGGCATTGATAACTATTCGACGACCATAATCGTCAAGGCCAAAAAATGATTGATGAAGCCTATATCAAAGATCAATTTCCCCAACTGTTCGGCCGTCCCGAAGTGATATTTTTTGATTCCGCTTCTACGTCACAAAAGCCCCGGATGGTGATAGCGGCAATAGATAATTACCTAAAAGGTATTGTTGCCAATCCGGATAGAGGGACATATGCCCAAGCAATCAAGGCCGCTGGGATCGTTGATACAACACGGAAGCGAGTCAAGGAATTCATCAATGCTTACGATGTTTCAGAAGTGGTATTCACTTCAGGCGCAACCGAAAGCTTGAACTTGATACCACTTATCTGGGGTTTTGGAAATCTACGTGACGGAGATGAGATCTTATTATGCAAAGACGACCATCAATCTAGTGTGTTGCCATGGCTCCATCTGAGGGACATTTTGCAGAAAAGCAATATAACCATACGACTTATTTTCTACGAATTAGATCCGAGAACGGGAACGATTCCATTAGAGACCATCGGTTCAATGATCAATCCGAAGACACGCCTAGTTTGTGCGACGCACATTCACAACGTATACGGAACGTTATCCGATATGAGAGGGCTACGTAAGTTAATCGGAGATCAAGTTCTTGTTTCTTTGGACGCAAGTCAAAGCGTTGGTCATACGCCTATCGATGTGCAAAATTTGTGCGTTGATTTTCTAGCCTTTGGAGGACATAAGATGTTTGCAACTGAAGGAATCGGTGTGCTTTGGGTGAATCACAGGCTGCACAATACGATCAAACCTGTCAAAGTCGGTAGTAACCCGCGAGCCGGATCCGAAAAGACATTGCCAAATCTATTGGAGGTAGGAACGCAAAATATTTTTGGCCTCGTCGGGCTTGGGGCAGCGATCGAATTTATTGAAAATATTGGCATTAAAAATATTCATGACTATCTCGGCTCTCTTACTGAATATCTCCTCATTGGCTTAAAAAAAATACCGCAGGTCGAATTTCTTCCCGGTCCGGCATACACGAAAGACCTTTCTGGGTATGGGATAATTTCCTTCCGAATTACTGGTGTTTCTTCGACTGAGGTCGGATTTATCTTGGATGAAAAGCAAATATGCGTTCGCACGGGCTCACATTGTACTACAGAGGGGAGATTCGTGGATGACTCGATCAGGGTAAGCTTGCATGTCTACAATACCAAGGCGGAAATTGACCGATTTATTTCGATAGTAAAAGAGATATCGGATACTGTATGAGTTCATCGAGGTGTCAATACTTTTGGTTGGTATAATAATTTCTGGTCATCCTATTTACCGCTTTCCATCGCTTACATCTGTCTCTTGACCGGTTCGAATCTTGGACGCATGCCTCGTTTCGTCGCCTAAACTACATCTCAAAAAGATAACAAAACTCGAGGCCGGAAGGTCTCTCGAACCGCGAACAAACGGGCGGAGGCGGCAGGATTCGAACCTGCGAGGGGCTTTTGGCCCCTAACGGTTTAGCAAACCGCTTCTTTCGGCCGCTCAGACACGCCTCCTTCAAGTACCCGTTGAGTGTATCGTATTGCCGGATTTTTCTCAATACTGCTATGATGAGCCAATGGATGCTGGTTTCTGGGCGAAATTGAAAAAGCGCGGCGGGCCTATCGTCGCGATGGCGCCGATGGCGAACGTGACGGATGCGGCCTTCCGGCGGATGTTCGTGAGGTTCGGCGCGCCGGACGTTTTTTGGACCGAGTTCGTATCGGTGGAGGGATTGCTTTCGCGCGGGCGGGAGCAGCTGCTGGTCGACCTGTGGTTCAGCGAGGCGGAGCATCCGATCGTGGCGCAGGTCTTCGGTTCGAAGCCGGAGCAGTTCGGGGAAGTGGCGGCGATGCTGCGGGGGCTGGGGTTCGACGGCATCGACATCAATATGGGTTGTCCGGATTCGGGGGTGGAGAGGTCCGGCGCCGGTGCGGCGCTCATAAAGGATTCGGCGCTCGCGAAGGAGATCGTCCGCGCGACGAAGCGGGGCGCCGGCGGGTTGCCGGTCTCGGTAAAGACGCGGCTTGGCTATCGCGCGACCGGCGAGATGGCGGCATGGCTTACGGCGCTCCTCGAGGAAGACCTCGCGGCGCTTACGGTGCACCTGCGGACGAGGAACGAGATGTCGGACGTCCCGGCGCACTGGGAATTGGCGCGGAATATCGTCGCGCTTCGCGACCGCGTCGCACCCGGGACGCTCGTACTTGGCAATGGCGACGTCGCGACGCTCGAAGATGCCCGCGTGCGGGCGGCGGAGTCCGGGCTTGACGGGGTGATGGTCGGCCGCGGGATGTTCGGCAACCCGTGGTTCTTTTCCGGGCGCGTACCGGAGCTGCGCGAAAAACTGACGGCCATGGCGGAACACGCGGAGCTTTTCGAGGAGTTGTATCGCGGCAAACCGGAAGGCGGGCGGCAGCTGAAGAACTTCGACATTATGAAAAAACATTTCAAGGCGTACTGCGCGGGATTCGACGGCGCGAAGGAGCTGCGGGTCCGGCTGATGGAAACGGAAAACGCGGCCGGTGTGCGGCGCCTGACCGGGGAGTTTTTGAACAATTTGCCGGACGGGGTAGTATAATAGACATATGAAGATCAAGAAAATTTCGCATTGCTGCCTGGTGATCGAACTTGGCGGGAAAACCATCCTGACGGACCCGGGTTCCTTTTCCAATGCACAGGATTCGCTCACGGGCATTGATGCGGTTGTGATCACGCACGAGCACGGAGACCATTTCCACGCCGAGTCCGTGCGGGCTATCGTGAAAAACAACCCGGAGGCCATGGTGATCGCGAATGCCGCGGTCGGGAAACTGCTCGACGGGCTTGGCGTCGCGCATACGGTGGTTGACGGGCGCGGCAAGGCGGCGATCGGTGAGGTTGCCATCGAGGCGTTCGATTGCCGGCATGAGGAGATCTTCGAAGAGATCGGCCAGGTGTCGAATACCGCGTACCTGATGAGCGCCGGCGGCCGGAGCTTCTTCATTCCGGGTGATGCGTATTGCGATCCCGGCGCGGCGGCGAAAGTTGACGTGCTGGCCTTGCCCGTCGCGTCGCCGTGGTGCCGTCTGCGGGACGCGCTTCGCTATGCCATCAAAGTGGGTCCGCACGCCGCCTTCCCGATCCATGACGCCGTATTGAGGCAGGACACGAGCGGTTTTCTTTACCAGCTCGCCGAACGGGTGCTGAAGGAGAGGGGCATCACATTCACCGCGCTCCACGACGGCGGCGGGATGGAATTTTAACCATGAGACCACGACACGACCGGCCGGAGAAGATCTATATTTACGGCAAGCATGCGCTCGAGGAAGCGCTTTTGAACGCGCCGCAGGTGGTGCGGAAGGTTTTCCTGGCGCATGAGGTCGAGGACCGCGAACTTCGGGAGCTTCTGAAGCGGCGCAATGTGTCGGTCGAGGCGATGCGCGGGCGCGAGGCGGACCGCATGGTGGGCGGGGACACGGCGCACCAGGGCGTGATCGCCGTGGCCGACCCGGGAAGGTTGATGGTCGGGTTCGGGGATTTTGCCGCAGGGTTGCGGCCGACGGAGCGGACGATGCTGGTGCTGCTCGACGAGCTGACCGATCCGCACAATGTGGGCGCGATCATCCGGTCGGCGGCCGCGTTCGGCGCGGCGGGTGTTTTGATGCCATCGCATAACCAGGCGCCCGTGACGGGGGCGGTCGTGAAGGCGTCGGCGGGGATGGTTTTCCGCGTGCCGCTCGTTTCGATCGGCAACGTGAACCAGACGATGGATGTCCTGCAGCGCGACGGGTTCCGCGCGTACGGGCTCGCGATGCGCGGCGCGCGGAATGTCGCGGAGGAAAAGTTCGACGCGCCGGCGCTCATCGTGGTCGGCAACGAGGGGGCGGGCATCCGGCAGAAAACGCTGGAGCGCTGCGACGTGGTCTTGCGCATCCCGATGGATCCGCGCTGCGAATCGCTGAACGCCTCCGTCTCCGCCGCCGTGGTTCTCTACCAGTGGAGCATCCGGCATGTTCCGTCAAGCGGTCTTTTAAGGTTCTCTTAATGGATTGTTTGTTATGATGCCAAGGCCAACGCTTTATGGGCGGATGGTGAAGTGGCATCACGGCCATCTCGACAGTTGGCGATCCGGGGTTCGATTCCCCGTCCGTCCACGTTGGCACGGAATTACTGCTTGACAGCGGCAGGGTGCGGAGTACTATGAATAGTGAACTGTCGAGGTGGCGGATGCTAAAAGCATCCCGGAATCAAAAACCGTCCACGAGGGCGGTTTTTGGGTTATGATATAGACATATGAAACATACCGATCTCACGGTGCGGGGGTGGCGCGATTACGAGCTGCTCGATTCGGGCGGTAACCGGAAGCTTGAGCGGTATGGGGAGTTCGTTCTCGTCCGGCCGGAAACGCAGGCGTTGTGGCCGGCGGCCAAGCCGGAACTTTGGAAGCGGGCTGTGGCGGAGTTCAGTTGGAACGAGGGCAAGGGCGCCTGGCGAAAAAACAAAGACATGCCGGAAAGCTGGGAGATGGGGTGGGATGACATCCGCTTCGTGATGCGGCTGACGTCCTTCAAGCACACGGGAATTTTCCCCGAGCAGGCGGCGAACTGGGAATGGCTGCGGGAACAGGTGATGCGCCGCATTGGCGCCGGGCGCGGCGGCGGAAATGTGAAGGTGCTGAACCTTTTCGGCTATACCGGCATCGCGAGCATCGTGGCGGCGCGGCGCGGCGCGCAGGTGACGCATGTGGACGCTTCGCGCCAGAGTAATGAGTGGGCCAGGGAGAATGCGCGGCTGTCCGGGGTTCCGGCGGAAAATATCCGCTATCTGTCCGATGACGCCCTGCGGTTCGCCGAGCGCGAAGTGCGGCGCGGTTCGGTCTACGATGGCATCGTGCTCGATCCGCCGGCGTTCGGGCGCGGCGCGAAGGGCGAGATATGGCGCATCGAGGAACACCTGCCGCGCCTGCTCGCCGCCCTCGCGAAAATTTTCAGCGCGAAGCCGGGCGCGTTCTTTTTGCTGAACGGCTATGCCGCAGGCTACTCGCCGCGATCCTTCCGGCAGACCGTGGAAGGGGTTTTCCCGGAGGCGGGGAAACTGCCGCATGCCGGATTCGGCGAACTGCAGGTCCTGGAATCCGGTTCGGAGCGGTGCATCCCGTCGGGGATCTACGTCCGGTTCGTAAGGTAGGGAAGCGTCGCGCGGCGCAAAGATCCTTGTTTTAAGGAATTTTTAATGGTATAATTTTCAGACCATGGCGAGAAAAAATGAAGTGAAAACGAGCCAGCCGGTGAAGGCGGGATCGGTCCGGGAGCCGCGCCCGCCGGTCGTGGTTGTGGTCGGCCACGTGGACCACGGCAAGACGACCCTGCTCGACCATATCCGCAAAGCGACCGTCGCCGCGCGCGAGGCGGGCGGCATCACGCAGGCGGTGGGCGCGTACGAGATCGAGCATAACGGCCGCCGGATCACGTTCATCGACACGCCGGGGCACGAGGCCTTCAGCGCGATGCGCTCGCGCGGCGCGGAGGTCGCCGACCTTGCCATCCTGGTGGTCGCGGCGGACGAGGGCGTGAAGCCCCAGACGCGCGAAGCTATTAAAATTTTAGAGAACGCGAAAACGCCGTTCGTCGTGGCGCTGAACAAGATCGACAAAGCCGGCGCGAGCGGCGTCGAAAAGGCGAAGGCCTCGCTTGCGGAGGCCGGCGTCCTGCTCGAGGGCTATGGCGGCCAGGTGAGCTGGCACGGCATTTCGGCGAAGACCGGCGAGGGCGTGGACGGCCTGTTGGACCTTATCCTGCTCGCGGCGGACGTCGAGGAGCTGACGTGCGATCCGGGCGCCGCCGGATCGGGTTTCATCCTGGAAGTGCGGCGCGACCCGCGGCGCGGCGTCGAGGTTTCGGCGATCGTGAAGGACGGGACGCTCCGCCGCGGCGACGCGATCGCGACGGCGACGGCAGCCGGGAAGGTTAAAATTTTGGAAAACTTCGCGGGGAAGGCAGCCGGCGAACTGGCGCCTTCGGCGCCCGCGCTCATCATCGGGTTCGAATCCCTGCCGAACGTGGGCGAAGCGTTCACGGTCGGCGCATTCCGCGGCGCGCCGGCCGCCATCGCGGGAAGGCAGATATCGCCAATGGCGCCGAAGAACGCGAACACGCTCAATTTGATACTGAAAGCATCCGACGCGGGTTCGCTCGAGGCGCTCGCGGTGGTTTTGCGGGGCGTTGACCAAAAGGCGGGCAAGGAGGTTTTCCTGGTGGACCAGTCGGTGGGCGACGTGAACGACGGCGACGTGCGCCTCGCCTCCGCCACCGGTTCGACGATAATCGGTTTCAAGAACCGCGTGGAAAAAGGGGCGCGGAATCTCGCCGATGCGCAATTCGTCGAGGTGATCACGTCGAACATCGTGTACGACCTGGCGAAGGCGGTCGAGGAATACCTGACGGGCGCGCGCGGGCCGGCGGCCGTCGGCGAGCTCGAAGTGCTGGCGCTCTTCAACCAGGACAAGCTCGACAAGCAGCTCATCGGCGGCCGCGTGGCGAACGGCACGTTCCGTGCGAAGGCGACCTGCGAGATCGTGCGGGAAGAGCAGGAGTCGCTCGGCGCCGGGCGCATTCTCGAGCTGCGCGAGAAGAAGTCGGAGATCGCGGCCGCCGAGAAGGGGAGGGA